>WFTQ01000106.1 GCA_015485355.1 bacterium
CGGATAGGGTGCCCGCATCTCTCCGGTTTCCGGTTAGCGGGTGAACTCCCGATCGATATCCCGCATCCCATTGCGGGGCGCTTTCCATCATGGGGGAAAGGTGGACGCCGCCACGGACGCCCGTATGGAGCATCCGGCTTCCCTTCCATTTCTCAATTGGGAGGAATGGCACTTGATTTCGGCCGGAATTTTATCTAATATTCAAACGCCTTTCAGGAAAAACTTCCAGGACGGAATCACACCAACCAAAGTCGGTGAGGGGGCTCTATGAAATCCTTAAAATTCATCTGGGTTGTGGGTGTATTGTTTCTGCTGGGAGCATTATCCAGCCAGGATAGCGGTCAACCCAGGGTTCTTATAAAATTCACCCATCGGCCCGGGCAACAACAACTGGACAGTTTGCAACGGCACTTTGGATTGGTGCTGGAGAAAGTCATTCCCCGCCTTCAGGTCTATCGCTTTCAGTTGAGGGATACCGTCCAGATCCGGACTTTGATGCGTCGGCTGAAATCATTAACCTCGGTAACGTACGTGGAGCTGGAGCAGGTGATGAAGGCCCAGCCCGGGGAGGCCATAGCCCAGGAGTCTCGACCGGAGGAGAAGCGCCCGGTAAAAGTGTTAAAAGCCCCTCCAAAACCGGAAATCATTCCCGGAGAAATCATCATCCGATTTAAGCCGACGGCGGAAACGGCGGCCATGGCCACCATCGCTCAGCAATTCAACCTGAAATCGATCAAACGCCTCCCCAGGCTCAATGCGTTATTGTACCAATTCCCCACCACGCAAACGCTGGACAGCATCCTGAAGGGCTGCCGGAATCGTCCCGAGGTGCTTTATGCAGAGCCCAATTATCGCGTTTATGCCCTTGCGGTACCCAACGATCCGGATTTTCCCAAGCTCTGGGGGTTGCACAATACCGGACAGGGTGGAGGAAAAAATGATGCCGATATCGATGCCCCCGAGGCATGGGATAAAACGCAGGGCCGTAAAGAAATCCTCATTTCGGTTATCGATACCGGAATCGATTACAACCATCCGGATTTGGCGGCGAATATGTGGACCAATCCGGGAGAAATTCCGAACAACAATCGGGACGACGATAATAATGGCTACGTGGATGATGTCTATGGATACGATTTTGTGAACAACGATCCGGATCCCATGGATGACAATCGGCACGGGACCCACGTGGCCGGCACGATCGGAGCGGTGGGCAATAACGATCGGGGCGTGGTTGGAGTGAACTGGACGGTGCGGTTGATGGCCCTGAAGTTTCTTTCCGCAAACGGTTCCGGTTCGACGGCCGATGCGGCGGAGGCGATCATTTATGCGGCCGATAATGGAGCCATGATCACCAATAATTCCTGGGGTGGTGGGGGATTCTCTCAAACCCTGAGGGATGCCATCGAATACGCAAAGGATAAAGGGGTGTTGTTTATTGCTGCGGCGGGGAATGAGAGCAAGGACAACGACGATTCCCCCAATTACCCCTCCAATTACGAGGTTGAAAATGTCATCGCCGTCGCCGCTTCGACCGATCGGGATGCCCTGGCATCATTTTCGAACTGGGGCAATCAAACGGTCGATCTTGCCGCCCCGGGAGAGGACGTTTATTCGACCACCCCCGCCAACACCTATGAATATCTCAGTGGAACCTCTATGGCCACCCCGCACGTTGCCGGCGCCGCCGGACTGGTCTGGGCGTTTTACTATCCCAATACGAACTGGCGGGAAGTGAAATATCGGCTGTTTGGAGCGGTGGATTTTATACCGGATTTCGAAGGCGAGCTGCTTTTAGAAGGGCGTTTAAACGTAAATGAGGCCGTCACCGATAAACCGCTGGTTGCCGTGATTCAAAAACCGGAAGATACCAACGATACGGCGGGTCCCTATCCGGTACAAGCGTCCGCCGTTGATGACGATACGGTGTCCACCGTGAAGTTATATTACGAATTTTCCGGTGCCACTTCCCGGCAGGATACCCTGAATATGGCTCCGGTCTCGCCCTACGTTTTTGGGGCGGATATTCCCGGAGCCCCTGCCGGAACCACCGTCAAATATAAAGTGATGGCTCGGGATACGGATAATAATCTGGTGGAATCTCATTATTATTCTTTCACCGTGGGAGAAGCGGGGGCCTGCTGTGGCGCCTTGGCCCTGACCCTGGACGCCGGCGATGCATCGCCCCCGGTCGTGGCCCTGTTGACCTTGCTTTTAAACCTGGCCTTGCTGGTGGGTCCGGTATTGGTATTCAAAAAACGGTTTCTGCGTCGCTAAAGAAGGGACATGGCCTTTCCTTGTCCCCGGAATGCTGCATCGACGCGGGCGCAGTGAGGCCGCGGGGTAGCCGCCGGCACCATTGTGGAAAAAGTGACACCGGAAAATGAATAAAGCTGCAGAATTTCAACCGTTTCTTGACAAAAATGGAATTTTTGGACATATTCATGAAAAAAAAGTACAAGGAGAGTCCCATGAAGGTTCTGATTACCGATAAGACCTCCCCGAAATGTGCCGAGATTCTGCGCCATGCGGGACATGAAGTGGATGAACGGGTCGGTTTAAGCAAGGAAGAATTGATTCGGGTTATTCCAGATTACCATGCCTTGATCGTCCGGAGCGCCACCAAGGTAACCGCCGACGTTATCGAGGCGGCGACCCATCTCAAAGTCATTGGTCGTGCGGGAAGTGGGGTGGATAATATTGATGTCGAAGCGGCAACCCGAAAGGGTATTGTGGTGATGAACACGCCCGGTGGCAATACGAATGCCGTAGCGGAGCTGGCCCTGTTATTTTTGCTGGGTCTCGGCCGTCATTTTTACCAGGCAGTGCATTCCTTGAAAACGGAAAAATGGGAAAAGAAAAAGTTTTCCGGAAGCGAAATCACGGGTAAAACGCTGGGATTGTTGGGCTACGGCCGGGTAAGCCGCACTCTGGCCAAAAAGGCCCTCGCTCTGGGGATGCGAGTGCTGTGCTTCGATCCCAAGATCAAAAAAAACCTGATCGATGAGGACGGCATCGAACTGGTGGCCGATCTGGATACCGTTCTGTCCCGGAGCGATTACCTTTCGGTGCATTTAACCAAAAAGCCGGAGACGGTCAATTTTGTCAATGCTCAACTCTTTCAAAAGATGAAGCAGGGGGTATTCCTCGTGAATTGTTCCCGGGGCGGGATCGTGAACGAAGGCGATCTTTTGCAGGCGCTGAACAACGGACGGGTAGCCGCCGCCGCATTGGATGTTTATGAAAGCGAACCCCCCTCCGATTTCCAGCTGATTCAACATCCCCATGTGATCTGCACGCCGCATATCGGGGCTTCGACTCGAGAGGCCCAGGAGAATGTCGCCGTTCAGATTGCCGAGCAAATTGCGGATATGTTTGCCGGCAAAGGAGTCCGCAATGCAGTGAACCTCTCGGGGATAAACGGTTAAAGTGGGCCGCATATCGGTTGTGGGCTATGCGGTTTGAACCGGGCCTATTCCCCGGGGCCGATCGGCGCTGCATCCCTGTCGAGCGGCGGTATGTCTGGAGACCGTAGGCGACCCCTACGGTAAAGCTGATCACTCTCTGCAGGGGGGCAATCGGTCTCCGCTTCCCCGGACGACCTCCGGATCGCCCTTTCCTTCAAGCAAAAAGCACATTCCCCATAAACATCGGTAGCACCTGCGGAGATATTTTTTTAAATTCCTTCCAGAACAAAAGGCGTGTGGGAAGGATAAGCTTGTTATATGAACAGGAACGGTCCCTCGGAAGGTTTAACCCCTGAATTATTGGACGACTTAAAGCTGGCGGAATTTGTGGCGCTGGACATCGAGACGACCGGTCTGGATTACCAGAAAGAGGATATTATCGAGTTTGCCGCGGTTCGATTCCGCTACGGCGATCCGGTGGAGCAGCTCCAATTCTACGTTCGTCCCGGAAAACCCATTCCCGATTTCATTACCCGCATCACAGGAATCCGCAACGCCGACGTGCAGGATGCCCCTCCATTCCCTCAGGTTCTGGATCGTATTCGTCACTTTACGGGGGAGTTGCCCCTGGTGGCGCATCATGTGCAGTTTGATTTACCGTTTCTGGAATATCACGCCAGGCGGGCCACCGGGGATTTCAGGGATTGGGATCAACGGATACGGCGATATCACTTTTTCCCCAATCCTAAATACGACACCGCCCTGCTGGCCAAAATGTATTTGCATTTTTTGCCTTCGTTTCGCTTAGGGGCGCTGGCCAATTATTTTCGCATTCCTCTGGAAGCGGCGCACCGGGCCTTACCCGATGCCGAAGTTGCGGGCAAACTGTTTTTACGGTTATTGGAAATCAGTTTGCGCACCCCGTTTGCCGATGTCCAAAAAATCCTTCAAATACTGGAGCCTACGGACGATCCCATCAAGACCTTTTTCGAGAACCTGGCCCTGTGTCTGGCCACCGGCAAATACCATTTTACCCGGGGATTGAATCGGGAAGAATTCACCATTCAGACCCATTTCTACAATGTTATTGGGGAAGGGGATACGCCCGAAACGGGCACGCTGGAAATCCACCCCATTGACGAAGAAGCAATCGCCTGTTTTTTCGAAGCCGGAGGGGCATTGAGTCAGGAATTCGCCGCTTTCGAAGTGCGCCGCCAGCAGGTCGATATGTCCCGCGCCATCGCCCGCGCCTTCAACGAAGGGAAATTTCTGGTGGTGGAGGCGGGCACCGGGACCGGCAAATCCCTGGCGTATCTGGTGCCCGCCATCCAATGGGCCGTTCGAAATTATGGCCCCAATGGACGGGTGATCATCAGTACCAATACGAAAAACCTCCAGGAACAGCTCTTTTTTAAAGACCTGCCCATCCTCCACAGCGTGCTTCGGCAACCCTTTAAGGCTGTCCTGTTGAAAGGCAAGGGGAATTACCTGTGTCTGGAAAAATGGGCCACGGTACTGCACGATATTCAATACCGCTTATCGGAGCAGGAACGGATAAAGATTCTCCCCCTCTATTTTTGGGTTCAGCAGACCCAGACGGGGGATATTGCCGAGAACAACGGCTTTCAGGTGGAGCGCAATCCGGGGGTCTGGAGCAAGTTTATCGCCGAAAACAATTATTGTCCCGGCCGAACGTGTCCCTATTACGACCGCTGTTTTTTATGGCGGGCCCGGAATAATGCCAGAGATGCTCATCTGGTTCTGGTCAATCACTCCCTGCTTTTCTCGGACCTGGCCGCCGACCAGGCCATTCTGGGGGACTATGTCAATGTCATCTTCGACGAAGCCCACAACATTGAGAAAACGGCGACCGACTATTTAGGCACCGAGATCACCCTGTGGGAATTCCGGGATTTCTTCCGCAAATTGTACGGGAAAGACAAAATGGAAACCGGCATTCTGGTGCAATTGAAACGCCGGGTGCAACAGGGGAACATAGAAGCCGCCCACCGAAAAGCCGTCCTTTCCATGGTAGATCAGCTCATTGAACAGATTCCGGAGACCTGGAAAATCACCCAGGCTTTTTTCCGCCAATTAACCGGGGAACTTCGAGAGAAGGTGAATTCGGCTGCGCCCGGGGCAGTCGGCAATGATCAACGGCAGGCGCAAAAACATCGCTATACCCGGGAAGACGGCCTGATGGAACGGATGAAATCGTATTTTCAGGATTGTAAACGGCGCATCGGTCGCATCCAGGGAATATTGAACGATCTGATCGAATATTTTAAGGACCTGCCCGAAAACAGTTTCGACTACCAGCAGCAAATTTACCAGGAATTGAACGCCCAGTTCAGTCAGGCGGAGGCTTTGATCAATAATTTAGAATTTTTATTGACCGCGGAATGGGACCATTTTGTTTACTGGTTTGAACTCCCCTATCGGATCGACAGTGACGATGTGCGACTGTACGCCGCCCCCCTGGACGTGGCCGGTATTCTGGCCCAACGGTTGTACGGTAAATTGCATACGGGCATCTTTACCAGTGCCACCCTGGCCGTAAACAAGGAATTCCACTACTTTCATAAACGGGTGGGCCTGGACCGAATGGACCCTGAACGCGTGGAGAACCTGCTGCTGGATTCCCCCTTTCACTATGAGGAACAGGTTTTGTTGCTGGTGCCGGCCTACATTCCGGAGCCGAAAGAGCCCGAGTACTTGCCTCAGGTCAAGCGATTTTTGCAACAGCTGGCAAAACATCTCCCCCGGGGAACTCTGGTGCTTTTCACTTCGTATGCCATGCTCAATGATGTCTACTATGCAGTCCGGGAAAACTTTGAAGCGGAAAATCTGCCCCTCCTGGGGCAGGGCATTGATGGCAGTCGGCATACCATCATGAGCCAGTTCAAAATGATCGAACGGTCGGTTTTGTTTGGTACGGACAGCTTCTGGGAAGGGGTGGACGTACCCGGGAAAGCGCTGGAAGTTCTGCTTATCACACGCCTGCCTTTCGATGTCCCTTCGGAACCCATTATTCAGGCCAAGGCCGAATTAATCCGAAAGCAGGGGGGGAATCCTTTTATGGATTTCTCCATCCCTGAGGCGGTTATCCGACTCCGACAGGGGTTCGGGCGTCTCATCCGCAGTCAATCGGATTACGGCGCCATCATCCTGCTGGATACCCGAGTCATAAAAAAACTGTATGGACGCATCTTCCTTCAATCCCTTCCCCTGCACGCAAAAATCGTCGGCGAAGAAGCGGAATGCTGGCGGGTTTTAAGAAACTGGTTTGGTGAATGAAGGAAACATCGTGACCATCGGCCGTTCCCTAGGGGAGGAAATCGGGAAATGGCAAGCAAAAGCGCTTATTTTAATCGCCGGACGGCTTCCAGAAAGAATCGGATGGCCAGTTCCACCACCTCGAAAGGCACATCGAAGTGGCCGTTATGCAGGGATGGTTGGTCGTCTTTGGTCTTGATACCAAAACGGACCAGGGCCGAGGGTACCTCCTGGGCGTAGAAACCGAAATCATCGCCGCCCGAGGAGCGAAAATCGGAGATGAAGGTGATCGGCGAACCCTCGGTGGTGCGGGCGATTGCCTGAAGCTGCCGGATCAAGCCGTCATCGTTGAGCACCGGGGGAGCGCCTTCCTGGCGCGTGAACTCGGTTTGTACCCGGCTTTCGGTTTCCAGCTGTTGCAGTAAAGAACGGAATTTCATCAGAAAGCGATTTTTTGAAGTTCGGTTGGTAACCCGTAGCGTGCCGGTTAAGGTGAGTTCGCGGGGAATGATGTTGTATCCCTCCCCGGCATGGATTTCGGTAAAGGTCAATACAATGGGATGTTCCAGCCAGTTGAATTCCCGATAAATAATGCTGTAGCTTTCTTCCACCAGGCGGGAGGCCAGCCAGATCAGATCGGGGGTTTCGAAGGGTCGGGCCGAGTGGCCACCAGCCCCTCTTAATTTCAGATCCAGCCGGATGCTCTGCATATTGACCCAGCCCGATGTTAAAGAAATGATGCCCAGAGGCAGGCGGGGATCCACATGTTGCCCCAGGGCGTAACGGACATCCTTCAATACCCCGTGTTCGATAAATCGAGGGGCTCCGGCCGGAATGGGCTCTTCCGCCGGTTGAAAAACGATCCGAAGATTGTGGGACAGGGAAGGGCGCAATTGATGGACCGCGGCCGCCAGCCCCACCATCACCGTGCTGTGAACGTCGTGTCCGCAGGCATGGCATACGCCGGGATTCCGAGAACGATAAGGCACCTCCTTGGCATCCTGAAGGGGAAGGGCGTCGATATCGGCCCGTAACATCACAAAAGGAGCGCTCTCGTGAAACACCAAATCGATCCAGCCTCCCGTGTCCATGGGACGATGAAAGGTTTCGATACCGTATTTTTTCAAAAAAGCCATGATTTTTTCCGTGGTCCGATACTCCTGCCAGGATAATTCCGGGTGCCGATGCAGATCCTCCCGAAACCGTTTTAAATCCGGCAGCAGCTTTTTAATGATCGATTGTACCGTGGAGGGGGAATGATTCGTCGATTTCATCCAAATG
>WFTQ01000107.1 GCA_015485355.1 bacterium
ATGGACATCGGCCAGAGCCGATTTCAGGTCCGGAAATATCTGAGCCTTTTCCAGAATATCCTGGCTGGCATGGGCCATCCAGCGGGCTTCGGGAGCCCGGGGGTGTCGCGGGTTGACCAACCGCATCCGGGAAAATCCCATGGTCTTCAGGGCTCGCGCCGCCGCACCTATGTTTCCCGGATGCTGCGGTTCCACCAGAATGAAAAGCACATTGTTTTGCTCGATGGTGTTCATAGGCAAAAAATATTTTTTATCGGCGAACTTATTTGCCGGAAAAGGGTTTATATAAAACCAACGGCGCTGTTCGAATGTGATCGTGCGAGTTTAAATTTACGACTCGGGATATATGTTTTAAAGCACAAAGTAAAAAGACAGGAAAAAGTAAACTGTATCGGGTATTCCAGAGGGTATGGACGAAGCGATGGGCTAAGGTCGATCATCGGGCCCCAAAAATAAGAACGTTGGTGGCGCCATGAAATTTCATATCGTCATCCAAAAAGTGAGAGACAATTTGTATTTGGCTTCCTGTCCTAATTTGAAGGGATGTCATGTCCAAGCAGCATCTCAAGCAGAGGCAAAGCGGTTGATCCGGGTCGCCATCCAGGCGTTGATTAAGAGTTATCAACAACATCACGAAAAAGTGGATATCAGATAAAGCAATGGAAACCAAAATATTGAAAATCCACAAAATCTCCAGAACCCGATTGTTAAGGGCCTTCCGTAAACTGGGTTTTGTAGAAGATTTTCACACCAAAGATGTGACGGTGCTTCGACAGATGAACTTCCCCTTCGATCGGCTGGTGATCCCCAACGATCGCGAAATTTCGGTGGAGCTGGTAAAACTTTATTTGAAGGATTTGACCATCGATTGGGATGATTTTTATACGAATTTTTTATTGACCTCCTGACCCTCATCGGGCGGGTGGTGACGGAAACACAGCCGAGCTTTCTCAATTTTTCTGACTCAAGATATCCTGCACTTTGTGCAATATGTCTTCGATCTGAAAGGGTTTGCGCATAAACGCCGAGGCCCCCTTCTCCAGAATTTCTTCCAGATTTTCCCTTTGCGCATATCCACTGATAATCAAAACTTTCTGATCCGGCTTCACTTTTTTGATTTCCATGAATGCCGTGCGTCCGTCCATGACCGGCATGACCATATCCAGAATCACCAGATCGATTTCATTGGCATAGCGTTTAAAAATCTCCACCCCTTCTTTCCCATTGCCGGCGGTAAAAACCTCGTAACGTTTCATTTCCAGTACTTCTTTTAACATCGAGCGGATGTTATACTCATCGTCAACCACCAGAATTTTGGAAACTTGAGCGACCTTAGCTTCTTCCATAAAGGGAACCACTTCCTGCATGATCTTCTCTCCTTTCAAGGGAATGTAGACAAAGAACCGGGTGTATTCGCCAGGCAAACTTTTGACCCAGATTTCACCATCAAGATCGCGAACAATGTTATAGGCAATAAACAAACCTAATCCCATCAATTCGTTCTTGATTTTGGTTGAGAAAAACGGTTTAAAGATATGGGGTAAAAGGTTCGGATCGATGCCCATCCCGTTATCCTCAACCGTGACTTCTATATAATCGCCCTGTTTCAGGAAAATTTTATCCGAATTCAACAAGGTATCCCGAGGCAGAGAGATCATTCGGGTGGTGATTTTAATGCAACCCTTGTCGCGCAAGGCTTCTACACTGTTTTGAAGAAGGATTCGCAAGAGCTTTTTAATGCGCTCTTCGTATAACAGGGTGGTGGGCAAACCAGGTTCCAGGGAATATTGAATTTCCACATGGGGGGGCAACTGCTTCCGGAACGCTTCGACCGTCGACTGGATCAGGGTGTTTAGATTGATTTCCCGCGGGGGTTCAATCTCCTGCAGCCCGTAATTCAAAAAACGCTGCAAAATCTTGGAAGTCTGGCTCAAGGCGTTTTCCACGGTCTGCACATTTTTTTGCAAGGGATGGTCGCTTGGCAGTTTCGATTTGATGAGGCTGACATTGGGGACAATGAGGGTGAGCATGGAGTTGATATGTTCGTAGATCGTTTCCGAAAACTGCGTAATTTCATTCAGCAATTCGTTGCGCTTTTCCAGCTGTTCCCGATAATACTGCTGCGTTGCGTCCACCGCCAAAATAACGATGAAGTCGACCTCTTCCTGCAACTGGGCCTTGGCCAGGTAAAATTCAACAATCAGTTCATGGTTATCGGCCGCCACGACCGGACACTTGTAGAAATGAATGTCCCCATCCTTTAATTTGTTCATCAGGTTCTGGAAAGATTTTCGATGATCTTCCGGGATGATGGTGAGAAATTTTTCTCCGATAATCAGGTTTTCGTCCAGTCCCAATTTTTGCAGGGCTGCGTGATTGGTTTGCAGTACCACTCCCCGGGTGTCGGTGATAAAGAAAAGTAAGGGGCCTTTTTCCAGATATTCGGCGTAGTCGACTTCTTCCAGAATTTTCTTGTATTTCAGCTGTTTAAACAACTTGCGCTTAAAATGGGAAAAGTAGTGATGTTGAAACAAAATGAGCGAGATCATCCCCACAATCAGGTTCACAAAGGAAAGGTGTTGAAGCTGAAAGGTGTTCTCCTTGGCAAGCAACATACCAAAACCAAAATATTTGTCTTTTAAGCGGATGGGAAACAGGATGGCCATCTGGGAGCCCATTTTTGTTAAAAAGGCCGGGTCGATTTGGAATTGTTGCAGGGAGTTTAGTAAGACGGCCATGTCGCGGTCGATGATCAGGCGGTTCATCCGCTGAAGATTTTCGGGCTTCAGCAACTGCCTGTACAAGGCGGGTTTCTCGCTTGCCGGGTGTAGAATTTCGTATTCCTGTTCGTCTTCGCCGAAGCGGGTATACAAAAAGGCATGCTGATAAGGCACCTGGGTCTTTATAAAATCGAAGAGTTGTTGAATGGCTTCTTGGGCATTGCGGGTGCGCAGTATCCGGCGCTGAAAATCCACCAGACCGGAAAGCAAATTGACCTGATCGAGGTAGTTCTGGAATTGATGATCCAGGGTCTCGAAAACGGTTTTGATGTATTGCTCCAGCTCGTGCAACTCTTCGGCCACGCTATGGAGCTCGGAAAAGACCTGGGCATGTTCTTCCATGGCCCGAATGGTTTTTAAAATATGATCAAAATAATCCAGAATATTTTTCTGCTTGGACATCCTAACCATCCTGTTCTCGTCTACACGTGCAGTATATCGAAGTATACTTGATTTTCTTCGACGACCTCTTGAATGGAGGTGATCAATTCCTGAAACTCTTCCTGGCTGAAGCGGAAATGACGGGTGAAGTTGGCATCGTATTGGAGGACGGCCTCCAGACCTTTCATGCCATCTTGCATATAGTGGGCCAGGATGTTACTCAGGTAAGCCACCCGAGTTGCAAGACTATACCTGGCCGACGGGGGAATCTGGGAGGGATCGTGGTGATGTATAACCATCTGAACCAGCTCTTCCGGCAGGTTCCAGTTTTCCAATAATTTTCCACCCACCTGGCCGTGATGAAAGTTGAGGAATTTTTTCTCCACCACGTCCAAACGGAGCCCCTCCTGTTGACTCTTCTCAAGTAAAAAATCAAAATCTTCATTCATCGCCCGGCTTTCTACCAGTTTGCCAATGTCGTGTAACAAACACCCCACATAAAACAACGATTGATTCTCCGGATCAAATTTTTTCCCCAAGCTTCTGCCGATGATACCCGACAAGAGCGCATGACGCCATACATACCGCAGATCGAACACCGGCGATTTGCGAAATCCCTTGTAAAAACTGTAAATGGCGATGCTAATGGCGATGTCTCGTATCAGATTGAACCCCAGGATGACGATGGCCCGTTCGATGGAATAAATGGCCCGGGGATAATTAAAATAACTGGAATTGGCAATCCGCAGAATTTGAGAAGTGAGCACCTGGTCGGAATGGATGATACTTTTTAATTGGTTGACCGTCGTGTTGGGATCGGCGCAAAGTTGAATCACTTCGAACGCCACATGATTCCGTGTCGGGAGGCGTTCGATGCGGTTGACGATTTGATCGATTTGATAATTCATGTACCTTCCTTGATCGAAACCAGGCCCCAGTGTGGTAATATCCTTATCGAAATGATTGGGCAAAACTTTAAACATTTTTGATTTTATTCAATAAAAATACTCGACTTAGATGCGAAAACCTTTCGGCTCCCCCAACCCACGGGGAATCGTTCCCGGCGGACGAAGACGCAATTCTCCCGGCTATGTCCTTCGCTTCTCGAACGCCATGGACCGGTTATGTTTTCCCTTTTTGCAGAGAACCCAGCTCTATTCCGCCCGGTGTAAGAGGCTTGTCCCGGCCCCGAGAGGTCCGCGTCTGAAAGCCCGTGGTGCCATTGGATATCCCGCAAACCATCGATGTCTGTTCGGTTCCCCAAGAGAGCCCGGAGGCGGTGAAAAGGCCCGATTGATGGTCACAGATTGTATTTCTTCACTTTATTCCGAAGCGTGCGCGGGGTGAATCCCAGTTTTCTGGCCGCCTGGGTTTTGTTTCCGTTGGATTCCACCAACGCCTGCCGGATAATTTCCCGTTCAAAAGCCTCCAACTTCTCCTTGTAGCTCATATGCTTTTGTTCCTGCAACAGAGTCTGAAAAGGTGCCTGTTTCTGCGAGGTCATCTTTAAATAGGCGGGCAGATCTTCGGGCTGGATGAATTCTTCTTCCGTCATGACCACAGCACTTTCGATGGCATTCTCCAGTTCGCGCACATTCCCCGGCCAGTCGTGATTCATTAAAATCATGCGGGCTTCCTGAGTAATTCCCTTCACATGGCGATTGTTTTTTGCGGCATACTTCTGGATGAAATAATCGGTTAAGGGGCCGATGTCTTCCCGGCGTTCCCGCAGCGGCGGAACGAATATGGAAATGACGTTCAGACGGTAATACAAGTCTTCCCGAAATTGCCCTGCGGCCATGATGTGCTCCAGATCGGCGTTGGTGGCGGCAATCAAGCGAACGTTGACCTGAATATTTTCCATTCCCCCCACGCGGGTAAACCGCCTTTCCTGCAAAACACGCAATAATTTTGCCTGAAGTGATACCGGTATTTCGCTGATTTCGTCCAAAAAGAGGGTCCCGTGATTGGCCAGCTCGAACTTCCCCTTCTTTAATTTGTAAGCGCCCGTAAAGGCGCCTTTTTCGTGGCCGAAAAGTTCGCTCTCCAGCAAGGTCTCGGGAATAGAGGCGCAATTGATTTCCACCAATGGACCGTTCTTGCGGTGGCTTTGATAGTGAATGGCCCGGGCAATGAGCTCCTTACCCGTACCGCTTTCGCCGCGCAGGAGGATGGTGGCATCAGAATTGGCCACCTTGACGATTTTCTTGAAAACCTCCTGCATCTTCCCGCTAACCCCGATGATATTCTCGAAGCGGTAGGTTTCCAGGATTTTGGACTTCAGATTAATGTTTTCGATGATCAATTTCTGTTCCTGAATGGCCCGGCGGATGATGATGAGCAATTCGTCCAGATTAATCGGCTTGGTCAAATAATCGTAGATGCCCAGCTTCATGGCATGGACGGCATTCTTTACCGTGCCGAATGCGGTGAGCATAATGATGCGAATCTCGGGCTGTTCTTCCAGAAATTGGCGGGACAATTCCATACCGTCCTTATCGGGCAGCAAATAATCCAGCAGCACCACGTTAAAGTGGTTGTTGCGGAACTGGGTAAACGCTTCCCGGGCGTTGCGCGCTTTGACGACTTCAAAATTTTCGTCTTCTAAAATCTCGGCTAATCCATTGAGCGTGTTAATATCGTCTTCAACGATAAGAATCTTGTCCTTCATATCGCCCTGGATGTTCTCCTTCGCTTTATTGGCCACTATCGATCGGCAATTCAATAAATACCTTGGTGCCTTTATTCGGCCAGCTGTTAATATAAATAAATCCCTGATGGCCTTCAACGATTTGTTTGGCGATTGCCAGCCCCAGACCCGTACCCGTTTTTTTGGTGGTGTAGTAAAATTCAAACACTTCGTTGATGATTTCGGGGGAAATGCCGCGTCCGTTGTCTTGAAAGACAATGCGCACATACCGCTGGGATTGATCGGAAGATTTGTCCCGCTGCACCACTTCGGTGCGCACGGTGAGTTCCCCACCATGAGGCATAGCTTCCAGCGCATTGATCACGATGTTGTGAAAGACCTGTTTCAGCTGGTTGTGGTCGAACATGCCGGTGATTTCGTTGTTGGCATAACGGCGATGGATTTTTATGCATTCGGTGTTGGCCCGGGCCTCCTGAAGAAGGAGAACCTCTTCCAGCACCCGATGGATGTCGGTGCGAATCAGGTTCAATTCCGGTGGACGGGCGATGACCAAAAAATTGGTCACCAGATCGTTGATCCGCGAGATTTCGGAGGAGAGCACGTGGAGATATTTGATTTTACGATCGGGCGGAACATCGCTCCGATTGATCAGTTTTTTTAAAATCTGCATGTTGATATTCATGGAGTTCAGGGGGTTGCGAATTTCGTGGCTAACCAGAGAGGCGAAACGGCTCAGGGCGGCCAGGCGTTCCATGCGCTGTAGCTCTTTCTGGTTTTGTTGCAGCGAACGGGCCATGGAGTTAAACTCCTGGGCCAGCTCCGCCAGCTCGTCCTGCCGCTGCAGGCGAATCCGATGGTTCAGGTTCCCACTGGCATACTCCCGAACCCCCCGAACCAACTCCACCAGTGGAGAGGTGAGCCGCTGTACCGCCAGGTAGGCGAGCACCATGGCGATTAACGTGGTCAGCACCACAAAAAAGATGACCCGCTTCTGCATCTGAAAGGCCAGGGTAAAAGCTTCCTGCTGCGATTGCTGTATCACAATGCCCCAGCCCAGCTTAGGAATGGGAACATATGCGGCGATCATGGTTTCCCCGTCCATTGTGTAACGGGTAATCCCTTCCAACCCCTGACGCAATTGTTCAAAAAAAGCAAAACCGGAATAATCCTCCTTTTCTAAAACTTTTTCTTTTTCCTTATGGGCAATCACTATCCCGCTATTGCTCAGTAAAAAGGCGTTTCCCGTTTTTCCGATGGTGATGTTGTCTACCAGATCCCAAATGTTTTTCAAATCGATTTCGGCCGCCAGTACGCCTAAGGTTTGATCGAAGCGTACCAGGGGTTCAGCAATCAACAGCACGGGGAAGCGGGAGGGAGTAAAATACACTTCGGACAGAAATTCCTTGCCCTGCATGGCGGTACGGAAGAATGCTTCCCGACTAAAATCCATTTGTTCCTCCCCGAAACTGGTGGTCACCTGGACGATGCCCCGGTTGTCGACGATAAAAATTTTGTGGAAAATGGAGTTTTCTTCTTTGATCCGATTGATCAGGCGACTCTGGGAGAATTTCTCCATTTCCAGAATGTCCCGGGTGTAAGCAATCGTGTTGAGGATGGTGAGGGGACTCTGGATGAAGAGGAAGATTTCGTTGCTGGCACGACGGGCGGTTTCCAAATTCCGCTGGTAGATATAGGTCTGCACCGTGCTTTGGGTCAGGGTGATTAAAAAGATGCTGACCACCACGATGGGCAATACCCCTAATCCCACATAGGAAAAGATGAGACGACGGGAAATTTTACCGCTCAGGAAGCGCCGGAAGGCTCGTTTCAACAAACGCCAGCGGGTTTTAAAATGTCGCCTTTTCAAAACGATTCACCACCTTCCCAAGCCCTTAAAATGCATATTTTTGGAGTTCCTTGGGCACAAACCAGTTGGAAATCGGATTCAATCGGTAGTAGTAAGTGTATTCATCCCGAAACACGGACCGGACGTTGTGGAAGCGGCTGCTTACGGCAACAATGATTTTACGGTTGAAAAAGAGAAAAATGGCCGGCAAATCACGGCGCACGTACAACTGAAACCGTTTAAGCAGTTCTTTGCGGATTTTTTCGTCCCGGTAGGAGACGTTAAAGATGCGATCGATGTGCCGGTTTCGATAATTGGGGTTTTTGAATTCGCCCCGCAGAATGTTAAAATAAAAATATTCTACGGCCTCGAAGGGATGTTCCGGATCGTAGATGTATTTTCCGATCAGACATTCATAATCGCCCTTTTGTATGGCCAGAGCTTTTTGGCTGCGATCCAGGGGCACGGGTTGGACGTTGATGTTCAAATCACCCAGAAAAACCTTAATGCTGCGAACGATGTTTTCTTCCAGAATCGACTTTCGGGTGAAAAACAGTTTAAAAGAGAGGGGCTCGCCGTTTTTTTCCAGTATCCCGGTGCTGCGATTCAGGATCCAGCCGTTCCGCTTCAGCAACCGCATGGCCTGGGTGGGATTGTACTCGTCCTGAAAGGCGCCTCCGGCAAAGTGGGGGCTGTTTTCATCGAATAAAGTCAGGGCTATGTTGCCGTTTTTCTCCAGAATGCGCCGGGTAATTTGTTTCCGGTTGATACCCATCAAAATGGCCCGGCGTACCTCGGGTTCGGTGAAAGGGAATTTGTGTAAATTGAATAACAAGTAGTAGAGTTTCTTCTCCGGCCGCGGAACGGAGAAGACGATGATTTTTCGGCCCATCAGCTGGTTGATGCGTTGGGCCGTTGAAACCTCGGGCAATTCGGCAAAGTCGATCTCTCCGTTTACCAGGGCATCCACCATCTGCTGCTCATCGTCGAAAAATTTAATCTGGATGCGATCTAAAAACGGCCGCCCGGAATAGTAGTGGGGATGATAGCGGAGATAAATCGCCTTGGCGGAACGGAATTGATAGGCGAATGGTCCCAGGCCCATGGGACGTTTTTCGTCGAAGATGGCCAGCCCCTTTTCCAGACCATCACCATAATAACGCTGAGAAATGATGGGCACGTCATTCAGTTTGCGATTGAAATCCGCGTCGGGCACATAAAGTTCGAAGACGATTTCCAGGTCGCCCACGGTACGCACACTTTTAATATTCTGAAAGTTTATACGACGATTCAAGATGTGCCCACCAAATTTTTTGAGAAATTCGAAGGTGAATTTGACATCGGTGTTGCGAACGTCGGTACCGTCGTGGAAGATGATATTGCGTTTGAGCACCATCCGCCACACTTTGTTGGCCTTGGGTCCCGAGGTAAAGACGAATCGATCGACTAAGGTAGGGGGGGCCACCATTTTATCGGGACGCTGGATCAAACCGCCCCCAAAAAGCAGGCCGATGACATCCCGCTGCTCAGGGGAATCGATCTCAAAGGGATTCAGTCCCATAGCCGGATCGCCCAGCATCCCGATGATCAATTGATCGCCATAGGCTTCCGTGATTTCGAAAGACAACTGGGCCGGCAAGGAACCCCACGCCAGGAGCAGTATGCCTACCAGTACAGGTACAAATTTTTTCAAAAGAATACTCTCCCTTTAAATCAAAGTATATTAAAAAAAACCCGTACGAAAATCAATTCCTGTGGGGGAAATTTTCTTTGGCTCGCCTGTTCAACAAGGTTTTTTACAAAGCGGCCGCTTACCGATCGGGCGGCACCGGGATTCCGGGATTCAACCGGCGGCGATCGCCGGAACTTTTCCCTACGGCCGGGTTCTCCCGCGGGTGCCGTAAATTTTAGTAAGGTGTGGGCGGCCAAGCCGTAAAAGCCGCCGCATAATGGTGGGGGTTGCAGCGTCCGGGCGGTTTCGGGCGAGCGCGTTGTTTGTCCGCCAATGACAGCATAATCCCTCGGGGAGGGTTTGTCTTTGCCGATCGTTTCCCGGGCTGCCGAGCCGTTCCGCCTTTCCGGAATCACGGCGGGACTTCTCCATCCAAGCGAGGTCGGACAAAAGGGCATGCCCACCCCGATGTGAAAGGTCCACCCGGTCACCCGGAGGGATCGCTACAATTTGCCCCGCCAAAAGGTTGTTTTCAGGAACAGAATGTTGCATTTTACCGGACAACCGATAAGGATACTGAACAATGGCCCGGAACAGTGCAGGCTTGTTGCCGTTTCGGCGCAAAGAAGGGCGTATCGAAGTCCTGTTGGTGCATCCCGGCGGGCCGTTCTGGGCCAGAAAAGACACACATGCATGGTCTTTTCCCAAAGGGGAATACGGCCGGGAGGAATCCCCTATACAGGCAGCCAGGCGGGAATTCCGCGAAGAAACGGGATGGGAGGCCCGGGGCGAATTGTTTCCCCTGGGAGAGGTCCGGCAAAAGGGCGGAAAGCGCGTTACCGCCTGGGCTTTCGAAGGAAATTTTGATCCCGAAAGTTTGATCAGTAATACCTTCGAAATGGAATGGCCGCCGCGCTCCGGTAAAATCCAACCATTTCCCGAAGTGGACCGAGCCGCCTGGTTTCCTCTGAGTATCGCCCGGCAAAAGATCCATCAGGGTCTCTTACCGTTTCTGGACAGACTGGAGCGCATCCTACAAGAAGCCAGCGGCCAGGACAATCCAACGAACTCATCCCATCCATGCTCCCATCGATGATCCCGGAACAACGGACCCGCCCGTCATTATCGTCGACCAATGGCAACCGGGACCTTCCCGGCACCCGAAAATCCGGGGCACCGGGAAAACTATTTTTTCCCGGAAATCTGCGGAGCGATCCCTCACCAGACAAAGGCCCACTCACTTCCGAATTCACCTCAGGAGTATCATTCCCAACAATTTGTTCCTTGATTTTTCCCGGGGTTTCTCTCTATTTTTACGCGTTCAATTGAAACAACGAATCATTCGATTGCGATTCTGATATGAGAAAGTCCACCCTTGCCCGGTGCTTCCAATACGAGATTTTTCCTCGACGGGCCACGCGATTCCCCCTATCCTGGGACGACATATTCTCTCGATCCGCGCCCTTATTTGTGGAAGTCGGATTCGGCAATGGAGCCTTTTTAATCCATTGGGCCCGAGAACATCCCGAAGGAAACTTTGTGGGCATAGAGATTTCCCTGGAGTCGCTTGAGCGGGCGCAGCGACATATTTTTCAGGAAGGTTTACGTAACATTCGGGTCATCCATGAAGACGCTCGCTTTGCACTGAGGGAATTTTTCGCCGACAACAGCATTCGCCATCTAATGATGAATTTCCCGGATCCCTGGCCGAAAGAGCGCCACCGGGAGCGGCGCGCCTTAAGCAGCCATTTTGTTCATATCCTTGGCGCCGTTTTAGAACGGGACGGTCGATTCGAATTGGTCACGGATCAGGAATGGTATGCCCAACAAGCCCTGGAATTGTTTCAGGGATTCCCCTATCTTGCCGTCGAACGGGTGGAAAACAATCCTCTGCGCCCTGTTCAAACGAAATATGAAAAAAAGTGGCGCCGGACGGGCCGGGACATTTTCCGGGTAATCGCCCGAAAAGTCCAACCCACTACCGTAAAACGCATCATCGAGGGAGGAACCATGCCCCATATCCTTATTCCTGACAGACCCATTACAGTTCAACATATTCACTCCTTAGAAAATCTCCAAAAAGAGGTGCCCAATCACTTTTTTATCGTCAAAGAAAGTTTCGCCTCCCCGGACGGGAAAAAATTTCTCCTGCTGATCATCACCCGGGATTATGATTATCAACAAAAATTCTATATCACCGTGGTCGCCCGTCAAAACGGATGGATTGTTAAGCTGGAGTCGACGACTCAACCCTACCGGACTCCTGCGGTGAAGATGGCGGTTCAGGAGATCGGCCGGCGTCTTTTGGCCTGAGCCCGGAGAAGGTCAACCATTGCCCCGCCGGCGCCGATAATAAAGAGGCGCCCAAAGAAGCTGATTTTAGGGTGGAAGTTGTGGCAGAATTTTCTTATTTTAATTTGGGTGGGGAATTGTCACTTTCGAAGAAACTGATGAACCCTTGTTGGAAGCGCGTGGGCAAGCATGCAAGCACGAACCTTTTGTTGGCAAAAAAGAAAGAGAGTAAAAATAAAAAATCAGGTAAGCAGGTGTATGAATGGATTACAAATGGGTTATCAATTGCGATTATGACGAGGAGGAGGTTGCGCGCCTTGCTCATGAATTAGGCATCCCCGAGCTGCTTTCCCGAATTTTACTCAAACGGGGAATAGATTCGTTTGAGAAGGCCAAAATCTACTTTCGGCCGAATCTGGAGGAGCTGCACGATCCCTATCTGATGAAAGACATGGACGTTGCGGTGGATCGCCTGGTGGAGGCACTGGAAAAAGGGGAAAAGATATTGATCTATGGCGATTACGATGTGGATGGTGTCAGCGGTGCCTCCTTGCTTTATCTCGCCTTATCCCGATTAGTGGGACCCAAAGTGGCCTACTACATTCCCGACCGGATGACCGAAGGCTACGGTCTGTCCAACCGGGGGATCGAACTGGCCCACCAGGAAGGGGTATCTTTGATTCTCACCATCGATTGCGGTGTCACCGCCATCGGAGAGATTCAATATGCGGCGGAGCGGGGCATCGACGTAATCGTGTGTGATCATCACCAGCCGGGCGACGAATTGCCGCCGGCCGTGGCGGTGCTGGACCCCAAACGACCGGACTGTGCTTATCCTTTCAAGGAGTTGGCCGGTGTGGGGGTAGGCTTCAAGTTCCTGCAGGGGTTGTATAAAAAACTGGGTTTACCCGATGCCGAACTGGATGAATTTTTAGACATTGTCGCCATCGGCAGCTGTGCCGACATCGTGCCGCTGATCGACGAAAACCGAATTTTTGTACGGCACGGCCTAGACCGGATCAATTACAACCCCCGGTACGGGGTCAAGGCGCTGCTGGAATCGGCGGGAGTGGATAAACGGGAACTCAGCGTCGGTCTGATCGTCTTCATGATCGCCCCGCGGATCAATGCGGTAGGCCGGATGGGCGACGCCCGCCGGGCCGTGCAACTCTTTACGGCCCGGAGCCTACAGGAAGCCCGCACCCTGGCCAAAGAACTGGAACGCGAAAATCGCAATCGTCGCAATGTCGACGAAATCACCTTTAAAGAGGCCCTGGACATTGTGGAAACTCGACTGGACCCGGCAAATGACTACGCTTTCGTTCTCTATCGCCGCGACTGGCATCCCGGGGTCATCGGCATTGTGGCCTCCCGCATCGTAGAACGCTACTATCGTCCAACCATCATGATCTCCATCGTGGACGGTATCGGAAAGGGCTCCGCCCGCAGTATCGCCAATTTCAACATCTACGAGGCCATCAAGGAATGCTCTCACCTACTGACGGGATTCGGGGGCCACAAGTATGCCGCCGGGTTGACCATTGATGAAGCAAACATCCCTCAATTCGTCGAATGTTTCAAAGAAGCGGCCCGGCAAAAATTGCAGCCGGAGGACCTGATTCCCCAGATGCAGATCGATTGCGAAGCCCAGTTAAACCACTTCGACGACCGTTTCATCCGTTTATTGAAATTGATGGGCCCTTTCGGCCCCATGAACATGCGACCGGTATTTGTCTCGCGCAACGTCCGGGTGGTGGGCGAACCGACGGTTGTCGGCCACAATCACCTGAAAATGCGTCTGGAACAAAACGGGGTTCAATTCGATGCCATCGGCTTTAATCTGGCCGATCATCTGGAGCTGGTGCGGCGGAAAAACGGACGAGTCGACTGTGCCTATGTACTGGAAGAAAGCCACTGGAACGGCCGGAAAGAAATTCAAATTCGATTAAAAGATATCAAATGAAAAAGTCCCGGGAAAACGGGAGGCGAACCCATCGCCAGTCCATGCCGCTTCGGCAAAGCGAGCCGGAATGATCGGGATGCATTGATCCTATCGGATTCCCATAGCAAGCGGCGGAAAGAGCAACGGACTTGTTAAAATCCATGAAAGAATTTTTCGACACACTGCGCCGGAAGCGAGAGGAAAAAGGGATCACCTTGCAGGAACTCCATCGTCGAACCCGCCTGCCCCTTGCCTTTCTGGAGGCCATTGAAAACGGCGAGATGGAGCAAATCCCCCGGGGATACGAAAAAATTTATCTGCGCCGCTATGCCCGAGAAGTGGGGCTGGACCCCGATGAAGTGACGCGGGATTATGACCTGATTACCGGGCAACTGGTGGTTCCCCCTGAAGAAGAGACGGCACCGGGGGATGCTCTCCCCCCACCGGCCGGAACAACCGGAGCGTCTCCCACGCCCAGGGGAAAGCGGGCTTCGCTGGCGGAGCGCTGGAAACAGCAACTGGAAAAACTGGACCTGGACCGCTGGTACAAAGTGTTTTGGGCGGGATTCGCCACCCTTATTCTGGCTGTGGTAGGCTTTTTCACCTATCAACAATACCAATTCGAAAAGGGCAACCGAATTGAAATTCGGGAGATCACCATTTCGGAAATGATCAACGAATTGCAAAAACAGGATAGTCTGCTGACGCCCCAATTGTCCGGCAACACCATTCTCCGCAGCCCCGGACCGTCGCGCCTGGTAGTGGCGTTGAAAGCCATTCAACGCACCTGGGTTCGGGAAATACGGGATTATCAGGATACCACCGAATACATACTTCCGGCCGGCATCCAGCGGCGCATCGAGGCCCGGGATCAGGTGAAGCTGATGCTGGGTCGGGCCGATGGCGTGGAAATCTGGCTCAACAACCGGAAACTGGAGCCGCTGGGCACGGCCAATCAGGTGGTGTTAAGCCTGATCCTCAGCCCCCAGGGGATTCTGGAAAAACGATTAAAAACCGTTCCCCCCAAGCCCGAACCGGCTCAGGACACCGTTACCATCCGTCAGGAGTTTCAATTGCGCAGGGTGGACGGCCGTCGGGATACCCTTCAAATTCAATAAAATTTGCAAGATATCTCCCTCGGTTTTTAAATAAGCCCTTCTTTTTTTATCCTTCGTTGTGTAAATTTGACCTTCCATGGGAAGGATTGACCCGGATGGAGATGGAAACGACATGAAATACTGGATGGCTCTGATGACACTCCTTTCGATAATCGTCTATTCTTGCGCCACCCGTGCGTATCGACCCACCTCGACACCCGTAACCCTAGACGGTGAATCCATGCTGGTGGGGGAGGTTTCCTTCCAAGACATCCTGCATCTTTACCCCGACTGGAACAGCGTTTATCAACACAGCGAGGTACCCGATTCTATTGTTCAACAGATAAGGGCCATCCGACGCCCCATAACCCTTTTGGTCTTTTTGGGCACGTGGTGTGGGGATTCCCGGGACGGCGTCCCCCCGTTTCTAAAAATCATTCAACACGCTCACAATCCCAACCTTCGCGTTATCCTCTACGGAGTGGACCGGCAAAAACTCGATCCGGACGGGCTGGCCGTTCAATATCACATCGAACGCGTCCCGACATTTATTGTACTTGAAAATGGGGTCGAAATCGGTCGAATGATCGAATTTCCAGAAAAAACATTTGCCGAAGACTTCCTGGAAATTCTGGCATCGTCAAGCAATGAATAGGGAGCTGCCTTTGCGACACCTGTGGCAAAGAAGGAAACGATACTGCGGTGATCTGGTTTTAGGGGTTCTCTTACTGGTGACCCCGGCGACGTCCCAATTGCCCCGGCACATTGTGGCGCCTCAGGGCGGGGTGGCCTGTGCGGAGATTCATGCCGCTCAGGTGGGGGTGCGAATTCTCCAGCAGGGCGGCAACGCTATGGACGCTCTGGTAGGGGTGGGCTTTGCCATGGCTGTCACCTATCCCCGGGCGGGCAACCTGGGAGGCGGGGGTTTTATTCTCTACCGCAACGCCCGCAGTGGCAAGGTGACGGCATTCGATTTTCGGGAGACAGCCCCGGCAGCAGCCTCCTTCGATATGTATTGGGATCGATCGGGCAAGCCGGACAGGGAAAAGAGTCGCATCGGAGCTCTGGCCGTGGGCGTGCCCGGTACCGTGCGGGGCCTCGCACTGGCCCACCAGAAACACGGCCGGCTGCCCTGGAAAGCTCTGATTCGCCCGGCTGTGGAGCTGGCGCGATTCGGATTTGTGGTCGACTCATCCCTTTATGGCTCCTTAAAAGCCCGCACGGCACGTTTTCAACAGTTCCCAGAATCATTCTCCATTTTCTTTCCTGACGGGGAACCTCCCCGTCCAGGCACGCTGTTTATCCAAAAGGATCTGGCCCATACACTGGCATTGATCGCCGAAAGGGGTCCCGATGCCTTCTACACGGGTGAAATCGCCCGGAAAATTGTTGCTGCAGTAAAAAAGTACGGAGGCATTCTCTCCCTGACGGACCTGCAAAATTACCGGGCCAAGGAACGGGCTCCCGTGGTGTTTACTTACCGGGGCTACACCATATACTCCATGCCACCCCCCTCCTCCGGAGGGCTAACTCTGCAGGGCATTTTGAAAACCCTGGAACACTATCCTCTCCATCAATTTGAACACAACGGCGCCGATTACATGGCCCTGGTGTCCGAAGTGGAGAAACACTGGTATGCCAAACGGAACCTCCATTTGGGCGATCCAGACTTCGTAAAAATCCCCTTTCAATTGTTTAGTTCGCCGGAGGTGATTCAGCGTATCCGCCAGCAGATCCAATTGCAACGACCGTTGCCTGCCCGCTCGATGCCGGAATATGCGATGATCATCCATCAGGAAAACCCCCAAACCACGCACATCTCCATCGTGGACGCCGCGGGGAATGCCGCCGCCATGACCTATACATTGAACGGCTCCTATGGAAGCTTTCTGGTAGCCCAGGGCACCGGTATACTGCTTAACAACGAGATGGACGATTTTTCCACCCGTCCAGGGCATCCCAACATGTATGGTCTGGTACAGGGATGGGCCAATGCCATTCAACCGGGTAAACGAATGCTCAGCTCCATGACCCCCACATTGGTCGTTCAAAACGGTCAACTGATCGGCGTTTTGGGAACCCCCGGCGGGTCGACCATCATTACCTCGGTATTGCAAGTTTTGTTAAATAAAATCGATTTTGGCATGTCCCTCGCCGAAGCCGTGGAAAAAGGACGCTTCCACCAGCAATGGCTACCCGATTCCATCGCGTACGAACAGCACCGCTTCGATGTCGCGGTGCTGGAGGAACTGCAACGACGCGGATTCGGACTGACGGCGTATTCCAAAATCGGAGACATTCAGGCCATTTGGAAGACGGCAAACGGCTGGGAAATTAGCTCCGATCCCCGGCGATCCGGATTCCCGATAGGATTTTAACGGGACCGCTCAAAATGGGAAAAAAACCGCCAAAACAAGAGGAATCGATCGTGCACCAATATTATCACAAGATCTCCAGGATTCTGGAATACTATATCCTTTTCTGTTTCATCATGATCATGATTCTGCCCCTCTTCGACTACAATTGGGTGCCGCCGGTGGTCCGATTCATCTATTTCACCGGTTTTCCCCTACTATTGTTGTTGCTCATTGTAAGCTTGTTTAAAGAACCCTTGTTAAATTTTCTGGCCGGCCGATACCAGGCTTCGGGCAAATCGGTAAAAGTCGACTCAGGAAAATCCGAAGGAAAAAAGTAGCATGCTGAAATTCACCGAATCCCGCTTACAGGAGATTCTGGAAAAGGGCCGGAGTAAGCAAATAATGGTGGTGGGGGATTTGATGGTGGATCGTTACCTCTGGGGCAGCGTAAACCGTCTCTCTCCGGAAGCCCCCGTCCCCATCATCAACATCAACGATGAGGAGATTCGATTCGGTGGTGCCGCCAATGTGGCGAATAACGTCATCAGTTTGGGAGCTACGCCCATTGTTGTCGGGATTGTCGGGAAAGATCACTGGGGGCAGGTTTTCAAATCGATGCTGATGGCTCGGAATCTTCGGGCGGACGGCTTGATAGAAGATGCTTCCCGCCCCACAACCCTGAAGACCCGAATTATCGGGAATAACCAACATATCGCCAGGGTAGACCGGGAAGTTGCCCGCCCCATATCGGAGGCCATCCAGAAAAGAATTGTTCAATTTGTTGCCGATCAGATTCACCGGATTGACGCCATCATCCTTCAGGATTATAATAAAGGCATTCTGGTTCCTCCACTGATCCAGCAGATCGTGGCGTTAGCCAACAAGCATTCGGTCATTGTTACGGTGGATCCTAAATTCGATCATTTTTTGGAGTACCGGCAGGTGACCCTGTTCAAACCGAACAAGCGGGAAACGGAAGAAGCCCTGGCCATGCGCTTGATGGACGAGGAACATATTCGGGCGGCGGGAAAACGGTTGATTGAGCGACTGAATGCCCGGGCGGTGCTCATTACCCTGGGGGAGAAAGGCATGGCGTTATTTGAATCCGACGGGCAGGTTGTTTTTACCGGCACTCGGGCCCGGAAGGTGGCCGATGTGTCGGGCGCCGGGGACACCGTTATCGCCACCGTAACCTTCGCCCTGACAGCGGGAGCGGATTTTCGCGAAGCGGTCACCCTGTCGAACTTCGCCGCCGGTGTGGTATGCGAAGAGGTAGGGGTGGTGCCCATCGATCGAGATGTTTTACAAAAAACCATCCTGATGAATCAGCACCGCTTTGATGATGCAAAATATTTTTAATCGCATGGGGTCATCGGCGGAAACGGCAACTTGAAACGTTAATGGGAAGGGTTAGGACATTCGTGCACTTTTTAAACAGAATTCGGCAGAAAATCGTCACCTGGGATGAGCTCAAACGGCAGCGGGCGGCCTGGCGTTCCGAGGGAAAAATCGTGGTCTTCACCAACGGATGTTTCGACATCTTGCATCGCGGGCACGTGGAATACCTGGCTCAGGCCCGGGGACTGGGGGATATACTCATTATCGGCCTCAACAGCGACGCCTCCGTACGCCGGATCAAGGGTCCCCAGCGCCCCATCTTACCCCAGGAAGACCGCGCCCTGATGCTGGCGGCGCTGGAATGTGTGGATCGGATCACCCTATTCGAACAGGATACCCCTCTGGAGCTCATCCGCGAAATCTTACCTGATCTTCTGGTCAAAGGTGGCGATTATAAACCAGACGAGGTGGTCGGTAAAAGGGAGGTGGAGGCCGGTGGTGGACGGGTAGTCATCCTTCCGCTGATTGCCGGAAAATCCACTACCCGGATTATCGAAGCCCTTCAATCCAAAGGGATGTTGAACAGGGAGGACTCAAGGGAATGAGAATTCGACAAACGGCCTGGTATCTCTTCGCCGCGGTCATGAACATCTTTCTTATACTGGGATGCCGAACGCTGAACTGGACATCCCCGAAACCCCATCCCGCGACCATCCACGGGGTTCCCCGGGATCACGGGGCGCTCTTTCAGCAGATGACGGCCGCGCTGGACTCCGCCGAAGCCTATCTGGACATCTCCGACAGCCTGACGGCCGAAACTTATTTGACTCGCGTGGCACAAGTAATTGATTCGCTGGAAGACGCCGACGTCAATAGCCCGGAATTCGATTCTCTGCGTCTTCGGTTGCACAATAACTACAACCGCTTCGAGCATCTTTTCGGAGAGACCTTCAGGGATTCTTTATCCGCAGGAGCCATCTTAGACGAGCTGGGGCACATTCAAGCCGAGCTGGATACCCAGGTCACCGACAGTACGGTTACCATCCCGGACGTGATTGACGAGACCCATTCCATGCGCATCCCTCTGATCCTGAATCGCCAGGTGCAGCAGGCCATCACATATTTTACCCGGAATCCACGGGGACGGCGGGTGTTTCAGGTGTGGTTGCACCGTTCCGGGAAATACGAAAAGTTATTCAAAGCGATCCTTAAAGAAGAGGGTGTCCCCGAGGAACTGTTCTATCTGGCCATGATCGAGAGCGGCTTCAATCCCCACGCACGATCGTATGCCCGTGCGGTGGGCATCTGGCAATTCATCTCCTCCACGGCTCGGGCCTATGGTTTACGGCAAAGCTGGTGGTTTGATGAACGCCGGGACCCGGTTAAATCCACCCGTGCCGCCGCTCAACTCCTCAAGGACCTGTATGAACGTTTTGGGGACTGGTATCTGGCCATGGCCGGCTATAACTTCAGCCCCCGCAAAATCGAACGACGATTAACCCGGTATGGTGTGGACAGCTACTGGGATCTACCCCGCCTGCCCCGACAAACGCGAAACTACATTCCCACATTTATCGCCGCCGCCAAGATTGCCAAAGAACCCGAACAATACGGCTTTGTTGTGGAAAAAGCAGCCCCCATCGAATTCGACACGGTCACCGTTCGTGAATGTGTGGATTTAAATGTCGTGGCCCGAATAGTGGGCGGCACCTTTGCCGAAATAAAAGATTTAAATCCGGCTCTATTACGCTGGTGTACCCCCCCCGACGTGGATGAATGGGTCTTGAATCTCCCCAAAGGTACCCGCCAACAGTTTCTGGAAAACTACGCCAAAATCCCGGACCATGAAAAACGTACCTGGATCCATCACCGCATTCGTTACGGGGAAACCCTTTCCACTATTGCCCGGAAATACGGGGTCAGCGTTGGGGAGATTAAACGATTTAATCGAATTCGGGGAAGCATGATTCGCGCCGGAGCCTCTCTGGTCATTCCGGTACCTCAAAACAAACAGGCCTATCGAAAATACACCCGGCGTTCAGGGCGAAGCTATGCAAGCCGACGCAAACCCGTCACTCACGTCCCCGGAAGAGAAAAAAAGGTCTACCTGGTCAAAAAAGGGGACACCCTGTGGGAGATCGCCCGGAAATTCAATGTGACCATCGCCCAACTGCGCTATTGGAATGCTCTGGGGTACAGCCGGATCATTCGTCCCGGGCAAACGCTGAATATCTGGTTACCCCTCACCGCTTCCGAGGCCTCGACCATGACCCGGCGAGACATGGTGCGGCCTTCCGACGGTGGTAATCAGGCAACGATTATACACGTGGTTCAGCGGGGCGAAACCCTCTGGGATATCGCCCAGCGGTATGGTGTGAGCCTCCGCGAAGTGAAACGCTGGAACAATATTCGCTCCAATCTCATCCGTCCCGGCGATCGATTGAAAATTGTTACCACCGGTGGAACCTTCCAGGGAGGGACCAAATAAGTCGACGGGTATCGTCCCTGCACCGGGAACGCTCCGCCGCCATTGAGCCCGTTCCGGGATGCGGCCCTCTTGCATCCCGGGGAATTCAATCCTTTTTCGGGAATGTCGAACGCGGCCCCCACCACGGTGCTTCCGCAAAAAGGCACACCGTCTATTTTCGCCGCCCTGCAGGCGATTCGTTCAACCGGGTTCTTGCCCGATGGGAACTTGCTTGCGCCCGAAGCCGGTAGTATTTATCCCCCTGGGGTTTCCGGCTGATCGGACGCAGAGGTGGAGCTCGTTTCTTCTTCGGGAATGATGATCCAGGCAATGATGTAAGTGATGAGCAAAGGAAAGATACCGGTAAAAAGCATGAATAGAATCATGACCAGACGCAACAAACTGGAATCGATTTGAAAATATGCCGCCAGTCCACCCATCACCCCCGATATTTTACGGTCTTTTCGGGATCGATAAAGCCTTTTCATACAGCCCTCCGTTTTCTGCCAAGTTACGAACCAACGGCGGAAAAGTTACTAAGGATTATTACTCGGCAAGGGGGTAAACAAACATCATGTTCCCTCATTATTAATAAGACGAATACGCTTCGGATTCGATCAGGTTGCCCACCACGTGAAAACGACGACGTCTTAATTTGCGTTTGATATCCAGACTCTTTTTTTCGATCTGAATAGTCACCTTTTCATAAATATCTCCGGTAACAATCACCTCGGCCCTCTTAATGGTTTCCAGCGCCTGTTCCAGCTGAGCCTTCTCGTTTTCCATCTTCCGAATTCGTTCGGGGATCAGATCATTCTGACGTTGTAAAAACTGCAAATGCTTTTCTTCCTGTTCATTCAAGTCACCATCGATCTGACGCAATACCAGATCATAAATTTCCTGTTTGAGTTCGATAACGCGATCGTAATAGGCGTCAATTTCTTCCTGTACTTTCGATAATTTCCGGCGTAGCAAGTCATCCTGCCCCACCACCAGGTAGGTTTGTACCCCTTCGGGACTCCCAACCACATCCACCCGTATCCGATACAATGCTTCGCTTCGTCCGGAAATGATCCGGCCTCGGGGACTTAGAATCCTGTCTCCGACGGTGGTGTTGCATCCGATTAATTCATATTCAAAATACAAATTGCCGCCGGCCTGAAGGTTTTGGTAGCGGGCGAACGCCAGATAGATGTTTCGGTCGGCCATCACCAATCCCTTGCCATGACCGATAAAACCTTTATGAATGATCACATCCCGATGACCATGAATGCGCGCATCTTCCACCACCCCATAGACTTCCACATCTTCGCCGGCTTCAATCCGGGTATTGGCCTTTACATCTCCCAGCACGATGACGCTTCCTTTTTCCTTAATATTGCCCACACCAGGGTCCACCCGCTCCAGTACACGTACCGGTTTGATCCAGACACGGTTGGGTTCTTCAAAGAAGGCCAGACCGTCCGTTAAGGCCGTAAATACATGGGGCTTTTCCGGATGCGGTGCCACACCCTCGCCGGGTTCGACCCGAATTTGAGGAACCGGTTTCACCGGGATCGGTTCCCCCAACACCGTACGCCCCTCCCGCGACGGTTTTCCGGGAATCCAGCGTACCAACGGCGTACCTTTCCGGACCAGGTTGGGATGCCGAAAAGCATGAAAACGAATATCCAGCTGTTCGGTAAACGCGATGGGTTTGCGAGGATTAAAATCGATCAATTTCTGGATTTGCGAGGCCCTACCGGGCTCGGGCGGCTGTCCCCTGGCGATCAGGAGGCGACGATCCGGTTTTTTCTCCAGCAGCAACTTTTTGATGTTCTCTTTATCCAGCCCGAACCGTACCCCCGCCTGTTGCAGTTTCTGTTTTAACAGAGACGCCAGCTGGGGAGTGGGTATGGAAAAGTTGGTGATGGCGGCGTAAACCGCCATGTGATCCCGGGAAATTTCCAGGCGTACCCACTCGTTGGTATTGGATAATGAGGTGGGGGATGATTTAAGATTCATGATGCACCGCTCGATCCTTATTCCGAACCCGTTTAAACTTCGGGATTTTCAGGATAAAACAGTTCCCATCCTGGAATTCAGGATCCAGCCGAATGTCTCCCCCATGGGCATTTAAGGCCAATTTACAAAAAATCAGCCCCAACCCCCGGGCCGGTTTAAAACCGGCCTTCTTCAATTCCGTCTGACCAAACTTCTGAAACACCTTTTCCCGAAACTGCGACGGGATCGCATTCCCATCGTGACACACCCGCATTTCCAAAAATCCATCAGGAGCTTTCCCCGTGGTCACCAAAATCGTCATGTACTCCGGGGTATTCTGAAAGACAAAATTGAACAGGTTGTCCAGGATACGTTCAAACACATCCTTGTCCACATATGCCGGCGGCAACCCGGAAGCCAATTTCAACTGAACCGTTTTGTTTTCGTGCTCGGGTATATCCTGAAAATATTCCACCGTGTTTTTGATCAGGGGAGTAATATCCACAGGAACGGGTTCCAATTCCATGGTATGTTGTTCCAAACGACTGATATCCAGAAGATTCAACACCATTCGGAGCAAACTCCGGCTGCTGCGCTCGATGCGCTTGGTGTATTTTTCATCCGGTTCGGTTCCCCCTGTATGCTTTTGCATGTGCATCATCTGCAGATTCCCCTGAATGACAAAGAGGGGATTCTTCATGTCGTGCACAATCAAATTGGTCAATTCTTTTTTCAGCAAATCTTCCCTTTCCAGGATTTGTTTCTGCTTTTCCAGTTCTTTGTTGCGCCGGATCAGTTCATCATAATACAATTTCAAGCGCAACAGGGATTTAACCCGCGCCAACAATTCCACGCTATCGAAAGGTTTGGAAATGAAATCGTCGGCTCCGGCTTCCAGGGCCCGTATCTTGTCTTTCAACTCTTTCAGCGCGGTAATCATCACGATAGGAATGTAAAAGGTCCGGCGGTTTTTTTTCAACCGCTCACAAACCTGAAAACCATCCAGCCGGGGTAACATAATGTCCAATAAAATAATATCCGGCGGGTCGCGCTCCACCTTCTCGATGGCCTGAATCCCATCCATGGCGGTCACCACTTCGTAGCCCGCCGGCTTCAGAAAATACACCAACAGGTCGATACTTTCCTGACTGTCTTCAACAATCAGTACCTTTAATTTCCTGTCCGTGGCAAAAATATCGTGCATCTAAGCAACCTTATCCACCGTTGAAACGGAGTAGTTTAACAGTTGCCGCAATCCCTGGCCCATTCGAATTCCTGTAATGTGTGATAAGTTAACTCTCTGGAAGCCAATTCGCATTAGTTTTTCTTTTAAATTTATCTTGTGAGAATCGACCTCCCGACCGAATACTTGATGACCATTGTAAAATACCAGGCTTATTTCGGTCCCCTTGAGTTCTCCGCGCACCTGAATCTCTTGCCACACCGGATGGTCGACCTCGAAATAAAACCGTATCCCGGACGATCCGGCGGTGTTCGATTGCTTTAGAAAAAGGAATCCGGATTCTTGGTTCACTTCCACCGGGAACATGGCCCAGCGTCCGGTGCGATAACGCACAATTTGTTCTTCCACAAACCGCATACCGTCCTGATAGAAAGAGGACGTCCGGCAGCGTTCCCTTCCCGAACAATGAATTCGAAAATGCCGCCAGACAGCGCTGTGTAAAAATCGATCGAAAAGCGAGCCCTTCTGCAGGGGTTGTAATCCTTCCCATAACGATTCGAAGAGAGAAGAGGCCGGCTCCTCGCTCGCTTCGGCATCCGACGGTTGCCGGGAGGCCCTCGCATCGGCATCTTTAAGCCCCCAATACCACTTCAACAAAAAGAACGGTTCGGTTACCGCCAGATGCGAGAAAACACTGGACTGCACAAAATACGGCAACAGGAACACCTCTGCAGAAATTTTCGGGTGACGATCCCACCGATGGTATAAGGATTTTAATTGTTTCACGTACTCCCGGCGCACCACGACACCCAGCTGGAAGGACAATCGAAGAAAATCCAGCGAAAAAGCATCCGTAGGAAAGCCGAATTTGCGGGCCAGTTGTTTCATCTGGGAACCGGTTTGCAAATGCTGCAGGGTGGAAATGAGTTTCAAATGAATACGAGGACTCCCTTCTTTGAATTCCAGCACCAGCAACTGTCCATCCGATAATTCCAGGCGGCTGTTCACCTCCGTGAGCTGCCCCCCGATCCTGACCAGATAACGAAACGGTCCCTTCCGTTGGAGCACACGTCCCACCAGAACATCGCCTTTTCTTAAGGGAAATTGTTCGAGACTGACCCGAGTGGGTTGGTTTGTGATTTCCGCAGGACCCATTGATTTCACGTCCGTTTAGCTGCAAACTCCAGAAACATCTCCACTTCGTGTTGTCCCAACTGCAGTTCCCGGGCAATTTCTGGAATGCTGTAATTCCGGGCCAATAAATCCAGGATGTTCTGTTTATAATCTCGACTGCGTTGCATCATATGATGATGGGCGCTGAGGTTGAGAGCCAATTCGATTTCTCCCACTCCCAGATTCAATTCCCGGGCCAATTGCTTTTGCCGTTCCAGGTGCGGGGCCTCCTCTTCCCGGGCCGCTTCATCCGGTAAGGACGGTTTCCGGAAAGAGGGCGTTGCTTCCGGAAAGGTGGAAGCCCCCGGCATCCTTTCCGGGATGTCTTCCCCCCCTTCGGGAGGCGCCGGGCTTCGTTGCATTCGACTCACCATTTGCAAAATCTGTTCCTTGCGTTCCTGAACATTCACCGCCGCAGGATTTCTGTTCCGTTGGTGTTGCTGCCGGGCAAGGGAGGCTTTCAGGAAAAGCTTCTCTCGCTGGCGTCGCAACCACTGCAGCACGGCAAGGGAAAAACCCAAAAGTCCAAACACGGAGCCAATAAGGATGAAGACCAGCAACTTCCGCCGGTAATCTTTTCCGGGCGGATCCATAGCGCCGGCCTTAACCACACCGGCGGAATCGGTCGCCATCACCGCCGTCTGCCTTTGTGGGTCCCGGCTCCCATCCACCAGCTTGATGCGCATGGGAGACTCGTTTTTCACTTTCTTGCGGGAAGTATCGCTTTCTTCCCGGCGGGCTTTTATTTCCTCATACTTTTTCTCGTACGACCTGGCCAATTGAATCCGGCCCGATTCCCGGTACAGACGCGCCATATAATAATAAATCCGGGTGGAATCGCAGCCTTTACGGAGGGCATGGTTGAAATTGATTTCCGCCAGCCGATATTGTTTCCATGCCAGTCGAATCTGGCCGGCCTTGTAATAGGCATGGGCATGACTTCGGTTCCGAAAGACCACCCGACGGTAATACTGCAAGGCGGTTTTCAAATCGCCTTTGCGCTGAAAATAGACTCCCCGCCAGTACAGGTTGTTCAGCGGATCCCGATATTGCTGATCGTCGATGTCCAGGCGGATTCGGCGGTCCTCTTCCTGTATTTTAAAATCCAGTTTATCCAGCAAGTCAACAATCATCAGGCCGTGAGCCTCGTCTATGGGGATATAACGAATCCCCATAACACCGGAAGTCTTTGGTGGTGCCACTGTTTGTCCGGCGGTCATAGCGGCAAAGGAAAGGGAGGTTCCCTCCCGAAGTGATAATTTTAGAATGACCTTATTGGCCGGAGAGAAATTCAGTAATTTCACCTGAACCGGTTGGTCGAATTGCACTTCCAGGCGGGTGAAGGCGGGTAATTGATCAAAACGCAGCTGCATGGCACCCACCCCTTGCAGCCCCAGAAACAGCCCGACCAGCAGTAACCGTGGTATCTTGTCAGGCCATCGATGCAAGCGCTCCATCGTCTCTCCCAGACTGAAATTGAACATTCTTTTTTATTCGAATCATTACGGTGTTTCCCGCATCGGGCAAAGACTGAATATCCACCTCCCCGCCAATATCCCGGATCATTTGCACACTTACCATCAAGCTTAAGTTGTGCTGGGTACCACTGGTAACACTGAAAGGCACCAGCGCATTGGCGACATCATTGGCATCCAGCGGGTCACCCGTGTCGTGGATCCGAATCTCGATAAAATCGTCCGCCGCCATCCGGGTTTGGATGGTAAGTTTTCCGCCCCGGCTGAGTTGCTTCTTGGCCGTTAAAAAGAAATTCAACAAAATCTGCTGCAAATAGATGGCATTGGCCGTGATCACCGGTAACTTTTCCGCCAGTTTTAACTCGATTTCGATGCCCCGTTTTTCAATCTGCCCTCGAACCAGCTTAAGGGTATTGACAATCAGGGGATTGATTTCCACCAAATCGGAGGCCTGTTGTTTGTTCTCCCTGGCCAGCATCAAGAGTCCGCGAACGATCGTGGCTATGCGTAACGCCTGCATTTCCACTATCTTCAGGGTATCCTGACTGTGATTGCCCATCATCGCCACCTGAATCTTCCCCAAGATGATTTGCAGGGGATTGTTGATTTCGTGGGCAATGCCACCGGCCAGTTCTCCCACCGTGGCCAGTTTAACCGCCTGCATCAATTGGGCCTGAGATTGCTTCAATTCTGTATGGGCCCTCTCCAAGTCCTTGAATAAACGCGTATACTGAATGGCAATGGCGGTTTGCATCCCCAAAAGATTGATCAGTTCCAGATCCCTTAACGAAAACTGACTCTGCTCCTTCCGGGTGAACAAGAGCAACATCCCTATGTGATTATCGTTGATCACCAGGGGAGTAATGACCAGGTTTCCTTCTTTCAGGGATAGGGCTTTATGAATGATGAATTCGTGCAACGGCACCACGATCGATTGTTGATGTTCCCACATCCATTCCAGAATCCCCTCTTCCAACATGGCCTCGGAGAGTTTTAAAAAATCGTCTCGATGCTCCGGCAAAACCACAATCCAGCGATCCCCTTCTTTGAGGACCACATTGCCCGCTTCGTAACGGATGATACGGGTGCACAATTTAAGTAAGGAAGCAACGATTTTATCGTATTCCAGATGTCGAGTTATAATTTCGGATGCCTTTTGAATGGTCAGAAACTCGTCCAGGGAGTATGATAAATCCCCATGAAGTTTCTTATGATAATCCAGTTCCTGCTTAAGGGCGTGGATATCCTCTTTCAACCGGTTAACCAGCGAGATGTAATTCTCCACAATGGCATCGATCTCTCCGCTGGTAAAGGCCTTGTCCTTAAGATCATGGACCAAAATATCCACATCCTGGTGGTTTCGGAAATGGGAAAACATCCTTATTCTCCTTCCTGGTTAAGGGTCAGGTGACGGGGGACTCTTCCTTCACCTTGCGGTTTAACAAGGTGGCCAGAAAATCGTCGACTTTTTCATTTTCCCGGCGAAACGCTTCTTGATAGAATTCCAGTGGTTGAGGTTGTCGGAAAAGCCCCTTTAAACGTTTCTCAATATCGATTTCCTGAAATTCCGGCAGCTGATTTAATCCACCACCCTCGTCGATGGAGTGACTGATCAAATCAGCCAGATGAATAGCCCAGACAAACTCGCGATATTTCAGGGTTTCCGGCGGTTGATGATGAAAGCGAATGGCCTGAACCAGTTTTTCGGGCAAATTCCAGCCCTCCGCCAACCAGCCGCCCACTTCGGCATGGGAAAATCCCAGAACAGAGTACTCCGCCTGCAGAAAAGGCACCTGCTTTTCCCGGGCGTAGTGCAACACTTTGTCGAACAGATTCGGAAAATATTGCACCAGAACCAGGTACCCGATATCGTGAAGCAATCCCCCCACAAACACTTCTCCCGCCACCGAATAGCGCACCATCCGCGATAACATGCGGGAGCCCATGGCCACCACCACGGCATGGCGCCAGAATTTTTCCAGATTGATATCCACTTTCACATTGCGATTAAATTGATCGATAACGGATATGCTCAGCACCAGGTCGCGCAAAGCGTTAAACCCCAGCACGACGATGGCCAGATTCAAGGTGGATATGCGACGAGGGAAACCGTAAAAGGCGGAGTTGGCCAGTTTCAAAATGCGCGCCGTCAATACCTGGTCGGCGGCAATCACTTCCCCCAGCCGCGAGGCCGACGTCCGAGGATTCTCCACCAGCTCCAGAACGCGGGTGGCAATCTGAGGCAGGGTGGTTAATCGGGAAATCGATTGAACACGATTACGAATATCTATCAGCGACACATCTCTCTGTTTCATTCCAGATCCCTTTAAATTTTTACATCCAGATGTTTGACATGGCCCTGTTCATCTTTCTCGATAATCGACCGGCTTTCGGTGGTATTTTCCCCGGTCTTTCGTCGATCCTTCGCTTTTTGGCCTGACCGCCGGCCCTTTTCCTGATCCCCACTCTTTTCTTTCAACCTCGCCTTTTCCGAACCCTCGGCCCTGACGGGCTTGCTCTGCAAACCTTCCAAATACTGCCGAATGGAGTTTTCCAGTACCTGCTGGTGGATCTCCGGCAATTTGCGCTGGGTGAGGTATTGCTTATCCCCGGACAATACGCCGGCCTGCAGATACTGTATTTTGATCGGGACCATCGTCCAGCCCCCATTTTATGCTTTCGGTTTTAATACAAATTCAATACCAAAACCGGAAAACCTTCCTAACGCATTGTAAATATAGGCTTTATCCATTTTCTCAACGCTCCCCCGCGTTCTCGTTTTTTCCCCATTTCGACCACAAAATGTCTGATTTTTAAACACTTAATTCTTTTTTCAGCATGCGCTTCAATGTTTTGATCGTCTCGGAATGAATCTGAGAGATTCGACTTTCAGAAACGTTTAAAATTTTACCGATTTCCTTAAACGTCAAGCGCTCGTAATAATACAGGGTCAGCGCCAACCGCGCTTTCTCGGGCAACCGCTTAATCAATCGAGCCAATACTTCTTTCATTTCCCGGGACTCCAGATCTTCCAGCGGATTTCCGGTGGAACTATCCTCTACGGAATCGTAGAGATTGTGATCGTCGAAGTTGGGATTGGGCTTGTCCAACGAAACCATGTTTGTACGGTTCAATTCCGACTGCCACTGATGGTATTCTTCCTCGCTGATTCCTAAATGATAGGCCACCTGCTGATCGGAGACTTCCCCCCGTTGGACCTGCTCCAGCTCTTCAACCACCTTCTTGATTTTATTCGATTTCGAACGCAGGGAACGCGGGATCCAGTCCTGTTTGCGCAACTCATCGATGATCGCCCCCTTTATGCGCGGGATGGCGTAGGTCTCGAACTTGATCCCGAAATAGGGATTGTAACGATCCAGCGCCTCGCTTAAACCGATAACCCCTATGTGGACCAGATCCTCCCGATCCACATTGGAGGGAATCGATTTAAACAACTTGTTCACCACATAATGCACCAAACCCAGATATTTTACCATCAACTGATTTCGCAGCTCTGGGGATTTCTGTTGATGGTAGGCCTGCCACAACGAATCCACTTTTGCTTTCATTGCTTCTTCCTTTCTTTATGTTTCTTTATTGATTTTCTCCGGTCGATGAAGAGGACTGAACCGGCACCTCTTCCGGGGCAGTCTCTTCGTTTTTCTTTAGCTGAGCCTTCAAAAAATTGTAAGTGGTTTGATTGTATATCAACAACACCACCAGCTCCAGAACCGAAAAAATCAAATAAATCACAAATGAACGAATCAAATTGTCCATCAACGACAGCTTCAGGTAAAACCCGGAAAGAAAGGTGATAAAGAAGACCAATAGAGACAATTTGAAGGGTAACTGGCTCATAACGTGACCTCGCTCTTATTGGTTAAAGACCCTGAATGGAGTGTCCCTTGCCGGGCGATCTCGTCTGCGACGGCTTGAACGGCTCGGCGCACCTTCGACTTCACCTGCCGTTGCCAGGGGAATACCTGGTCATTCAAACAATTCCGCACCGAAAGATCGAACGGAATGCTGGCCCCCAGGGGGAGACCATGGTTCAGAAAATGCTTCAAAGCCGCGTTTAACTTCTCATGGGCCTCTTCACCTCCCTTCTCGGTGAGGGTTTGATTGACGACCAGTTCAAACCGGTTTAAATCCGCAAACGGTTGAACGGCCTTTAAGAAGAGATAGGTATCGATAATGGCCGTGGGATCGGGAATGGTGATCAGATAGACCCTCTGAACCGCCTGAATGAGGGTCAGATTCCAGGTATTCAGCCCGGTTTGAGTGTCCAGCAGGATGACATCGTAGATTTTCCCCAGCGGCTGCAATTCTTCGATGAAAAAGCCGCCGTTGTCCGCCGCACCGCTGTACAGGTTGGCGGCATTACCCTCATTGGGGAAAAGGTGCAAGCCGGGCAACAGCTCGGGCAATTGGCCCAGACGATCGGACTTACCGATGCTGAGCAACTGATTGAGGGTAAACTCGGGGCTGATGTTGCTCAAAACATGAAGCGAGGGATTGCGCAAATTGGCATCGACCAGCAGCACCTGTAAGCCCCGGGCAGCCAGGCGTTCCCCCAGCGCGAGGGTGAAAAAGCTTTTACCCACCCCCCCTTTGGCACTGGCTATCAGAATCATTCGGGCCCCCGCGGTGCCCCACGGGGAAGCAACCTGCCGTTGTCGGGCCAACTCCCTTAACTGACTTGCCTGATCCATCATGCGCTCAGTACTCCTTTATAAATCAAATTCGACAATACCTCACGATTCGCCGGGACAATGTCGTTGGGAACCGTCTGCCCGGTGGTTAAAAAGCTTACCGGCCATTGGTGTTTGTACAGCACATTAATAATATTGCCTGTATGGATGCTCTCGTCCAGTTTACTAAAAATGAACCGATTCGGGCGCAGCAGCTGAAACCGCCGAATCACATCCAGCATGGTCTTTAAGCCGGTGGTCAGGCTCAAAACCAGATGCACTTCATCGGGATTGGCGGCATCGATGAACTGTTGCAGATCCCGCAAATGCTGATCATGCTTCTGGCTCCGTCCCACGGTGTCGATCAGAATAATCTCTTTGTCCTTATATTTATAAACGGCCTCTCGAATTTCTTGAGGACTATAGGCCACACTCATGGGAATGTTCGCAATGTTCGCAAAGGTCTGCAACTGTTCGATGGCGGCAATGCGATAGGTGTCGGCGGAAATCAGCGCCACGCGACGATTATAAAACAGTTTCAGATTGGCAGCAATTTTGGCAATCGTGGTGGTCTTTCCTACCCCCGTGGGTCCCACCAGGGCAATCACGTACGGGGTGCGTTTGATTTGGTCCAGGGGTTGGGCTATCTTCATCATTTTGCCCAATAAATGCAGTAAATTGCGTGTCACAACCTCCCGCTTCCCGTAATTCGCCACGGTGGTATGGGAATAGACCGTTTGAACGATGGCTTTGGCCAGGTCTTCGTGGACTTCATTGTCTACCAGCCGCTTTAACATTTCCTTGAACAATTCAGGCAATGCCGGCATGCGACTGTATTTCAAAAAATCGGCAACCTGATTCAGGGTTTTTTTGATGTCACTGATTTCATCTTTCAGCTCTACGATGTTGCTCAGTTGTTCCAGAATCTTCCGGCGTTCGGCCTTCCAGGCCTGAACATCCAATTCGGAGGCGGGGGCACCATTTCCGCCGGCGGGATGGTTCTGCACCAGGGTGTCCAAACGGGCGGTGGCCCCGCTATAGGAGGGTTTGGTTGCCTGGGAGGTGCCGGCGGCGGCACCGGCCATGCCCCGTAACCGACCGTTCCGCGGGGAAACACTATCCAATCCCGCCGTTATTTCGTAATACTCCTTGCCTCCCCAAAAATCCAGCTTACCCCCATTTTTTACCTTGCGGGAATTCAGAATGATGGCCTCGGAACCCAATTCATTCTTCATCTGCTCGAATGCTTCCTGAAACGTTTTTCCCACATATTTTTTAATTCTCATTGGCAATCCTCACCTTTCCTATGGATTCGATTTGGACTTCGGCGGGTAATTCCCCAAACGAAATAACGGCCACATCCGGGAATACATTTTCAATCAGCTTGCGAAAGTAGGCCCGGATGGCCGGGGAACACACGATGACCGGTTGATATCCCCGGCTGATGGCCTGTTCCACATTCTCGGCAATGCTGCGGTGGATTTGTTGAATGACCGCCGGAGATAAACCCAACGTGTGGGTGACCTGCTTCTGCTTTTGCAGCGAACCGGTAATCAATTGTTCGATTTTGGCATCCAGGGTAATGGCACGAATCACCCCGTCTTCGTCCTGATACAATTTGGCAATGGTATCGGAAAGGGCGTAGCGCACATACTCGGTCAGCACTTCCACGTTCTTGGTGACGTTGGCGTAATCGGCCAGCGTTTCCAGAATGGTGACCAGGTCGCGGATGGGGATATTTTCTTTTAATAGATTTTGCAATACTTTCTGGATGGCACCGATGGAAAGCTGATCGGGTACCAGTTCTTCCACCACCGCCGGATAATCTTTCTTCAAATTATCCAGCAATTGTTTAACCTCCTGCCGGCCCAGCAGCTTATCGGCATGGCGGCGAATAATTTCCATCAAATGGGTCGAGAGCACCGCAGACGGTTCGACCACCGTATACCCGGCCAATTCGGCGGCCTGTTTCTGTTCCGGACGAATCCACACGGCGGGTAAACCAAACGCCGGCTCGGTCACCCGGATGCCCTCCATCTCTTCTTCCACATTGCCCGGATTCATGGCCAGATAATGTTCCACCAACAATTCGTTGCGGGCCACTTCGTTTCCCCGGATTTTAATCACATACTCATCGGGATTGAGCTGCAGATTATCCCGTACCCGAATGGGGGGGACAATAATCCCCATTTCCATAGCCATCTGCTTGCGCATGGAAGTGATGCGTTCGAACAGATCGCCTCCCTGCTCGGTATCCACCAGTGCGATCAGGTTGTACCCGATCTCCAGCTCCAGGGCGTCCACCTGAAGGTAGTTTTCGATTTCCACCGTAGGGGCGGGCAACTGCGCCTCGTCCACCACTTCGTCCATCTCTGCTTCCAGTTCCCTGGCTTGGCTTACGGAATATCCAATAAAGGCGATGACGCCGGCCAGAAGGAAGAAAGGTACCGAAGGCAGGCCGGGCGTAAAGGCGAACAGCGCTAATGTACCCGCGGCAACAAACAATGCCTTGGGATTGGCAAAGAGCTGGCTGGTCAGGTCGGCGCCCAGATTGTCCTGGCTGGCGGCACGGGTCACCACAATACCCGCAGAGGTGGACACCAGCAACGCCGGGATCTGGGATACCAGCCCATCGCCAATGGTCAACAGGCTATAGGTCTGCAACGCCTGACCGGCGGACATGCCCATTTGAACCATGCCGATGATCAGCCCCCCCACAATGTTGATCGTCGTAATGATCAAACCGGCAATGGCATCGCCTCGAACAAACTTGCTGGCTCCGTCCATGGCGCCATAAAAATCGGCCTCCCTGGAGATCAGCTCCCGTCGCTGCCGTGCTTCTTCCTCGGTAATGATGCCGGCATTCAAATCGGCGTCGATGCTCATCTGTTTCCCGGGCATGGCATCCAGGGTAAAACGGGCCGCCACCTCGGCAATGCGTCCGGCCCCTTTAACAATCACCACAAACTGGATGATGATCAGAATCAGAAAGATGATGAAACCGACCACATAATTTCCTTTCACAACAAAGCTGCCGAAGGAACGAATGATTTCGCCCGCATAGGCTTCGCCCAGGATCAATCGCGTTGAGGCGATATTCAACGAAAGACGGAACAGAGTGAGCACCAAAAGCAGGCTGGGAAAGACGGAAATCTCCAGGGGATTGGTTAAATAGAGCGATACCAGCAACAACACCAGGGCGGCGGATATGTTTAAGGCCAGCAATACGTCCAACAGGGCCGGGGGCAGGGGGATGATCATCAACACCAGAATGGTGATGACCCCCACAGCCAGAAATATGTCGCTATTATGCCGCCACATGCTTGCGGTCTTCTCCATTAAACCGATTTATTTTTTAGTTTGTACACATAGGCCAGCACTTCGGCCACGGCCTGGAAAAACTGTTCCGGGATCTCCTGTTCCAGCTCCACCGTGTGATAGAGGGCCCGGGCCAGGGGGGGGTCTTCGACTATGGGCACCTGATGGGCTTCCGCCAAATCCCGGATGCGCAGGGCAATCAGGTTCTGACCTTTGGCCACCACACGGGGTGCCCGCATCTGCTCGACATCATACTTCAGGGCCACCGCATAATGGGAGGGATTGGTAATCACCACATCGGCGGTGGGAACATTCTGCATCATCCGCTTCATGGCCATTTGAATTTGTACACTGCGGATCTTGGACTTGATTTTGGGATCCCCTTCGGTCTGCTTGGCCTCATCTTTTACTTCCTGCTTGGTCATCCGCAAATTCTTGATATGCTGATATTTCTGAAATGCGAAATCGGCGGCGGCAATGAATATGAAGATGGCCGCTATTTTGAAACTGACCTTGAACCCCGCCGAAATCATAAAACCGGCAATCTGAGACACATCCTTATCCTGAAGGGGGATGAATTCTTCCCGGTAGCCCATGACCGCCTGATAGCCAATAAGGATCACAATGGTCAGCTTGGCGATATTCTTGATCAGTTCTTCGACCGTACGGGCCGAAAACATGATTTTCTTAAAGCCCTTCAGGGGATTGAGCTTTTCGAACTTCAACTGCAAGGGTTCCAGAGTGAACAAAAACCCCACCTGTAAAATACTGGCGCCGATCCCGAGGACCATAACGCCGACCATAAAACCGAAAACAATCAGGCCTAAGGACCCCAATCCCTGCACCAGATAATAGTGAACCGATTCGGGCGTCAATTCGATCTGGTATCCGCCATTGAGGATTGCTCGATACATCCGCAGGGTTTGCTGATAGAAGTAGCCTCCCAGGACATAGAGCAGGGTTAAGCCGCTAATCAACCCCACGGCGGAATTGATTTCGATACTTTTGGCAACGTTGCCCTTCCGTCGGGCTTCTTCCAACCGTTTACCAGTGGGTCTTTCGGTTTTTTCCTGGTAACTATCCGCCATTACATGACCTGCAAAATGTAGGTGATGTTGTTTTCAAATTGTTCCAACAATTTTTGAAACACATACAGGAACAGCGGCATTCCGAAAATCAGGGCGGAAAATCCTGCCAGCATCCGCAGAGGGATGCCCACAAAAAAGATGTTCATTTGGGGAACGGCCCGAGCAATAATCCCCATGGCCACGCTGGTTAAAAACAGGGTGACCACCGCCGGCGCGGCGATCTTGATGCCGATGACAAAGACCTCCGCCGAAATCTGCATGATCCGTTGTACGGCCAATGAAGACAGTTGCCATCCCCCAACCGGCACGGTGCGGTAACTATACGCCAGCGCCTCTATCAGGTAATGATGACCGTCCAGCAACAGAAATATCAACATGGCCATGTTGGTCTTCAGCCGGGCAATGACCGACAACGGCTGATTAAAGGTGGGATCGATCTCCTGAACCATGGAAAACCCCATGTCCAGACCGATGTATTCGCCCGCGATTTCAATGCCGACAAACAGAAACGATAAGACAAAACCGATCATGACCCCGGTAAAAATCTCTGCAAAAACCACCACCAGCACCTGAAGCCAATCCAGGGCTATTTCGGGGGTGTTGGGTTCCACTACCGGAAAAATCAAGAAAGATATCAGACCGCCCATGCCGATCTTAAACATCATGGGAACGCTCCGCGAGGAAAACACGGGAGCCGCAAGAAACAGGGAAGTCATCCGCACCAGGATCAGGAAAAAAAGCAATATTTGATGTTCGGTATAAGCCATCTCACCGCACCAGTGTTGGTATCAGGTTAAACACGGCGATCGTATAATTTTGCATCAATTGCAGCATCCAGGGTAAAAGCAACAACAAGACGATCACCACGGCTATGATTTTGGGAATGAAAGTCATGGTCATCTCATTGATCGACGTGACCGCCTGAAAAATCCCGATCAAAAATCCGACCACCAGGGTGACCAATAAGATGGGCCCGGCAATCAATATCACCGTGTAAATGGCATCGGTCAAAAATTTGATCACAAATTGTTCGGTCATTTTTCTGCCCGCGTTAAAAACTATTGACCAGGGAATTGACCAGTAAATACCACCCATCGACCAGGACAAACAGCAAAATCTTAAAGGGTAAAGAGATCATCATCGGGGGTAACATGAGCATTCCCATGGACATTAACACGCTTCCCACCACCATATCGATGATGAGAAAAGGGATGTAAATAATGAATCCGATTTGGAAAGCGATGCGCAGCTCACTAATGGCAAAAGCCGGAATGAGTGCCAGCATAGAGATGTCATCGGCATTCAGCGGTTTTTGACCCTGAGAAAGCCGCACAAACAGGGCCAGGTCTTTTTCCCGGGTATGTTTGAACAGAAATTCTCGGATCGGCTGCAACGCCTTTTGGTAGGCTTCCTGCTGGGATATCTGCCCGTCCAGATAGGGACGCAGGGCGTTATCGTGTACCCGTTCCCAGGTAGGTGCCATAATAAAAAAGGTTAGAAACAGCGCCAATCCCACTAACACCTGGTTGGGAGGAATTTGCTGAGTGCCCAGAGCCTGCCGAATAAAATGAAACACGATGACAATACGGGTGAAGGAGGTCAATAAAATCAGAAAGGCGGGGGCCAGGCTCAGGATGGTCATCAGAAAAATCAATTGCAGGGTTATGGTCAGATCCTGGGGGGTGCGGGCGGTCTCCACCCCTACGGTGACCCTGGGCAGCGGAACGGTCGGGTTGCCGGGCTGAGCCAGGGCGGGCGTCTCCGCACCCGGCAACAGCAGTAACATGCCTAAGAAGCAGAAAATATACCGGGTTTTCCAACTCGCTGCCATTCGAGCCATCCCCTCCCTAATTCTCAATTTTCTTTTTGAGCATCGACCAGAAAAAATGGGGCGCTCCTGGACCCGGGGTTATGCGGTTCTTTTCGATCCATTGGGTCAATTGCGGATTCGGTTCTAACTCGCCCAAATTGCTGATCGAGGATTCCGTGATTCCCAGCAGAAAAAAGCGGTCGAAAACTCGAACCAGGGCAATGGAATGCTGGGTATGTAAGGGGGCCCGGGCCACGATTTGAAACCAATCCTGATCCCCCACAATTCCCAACTGGCGGCCCCAGATTTTTTTTATCACCAACACCAGCACAACAATGAGGCCGAGGATCAAAAGCAGCATGGCCACCGCTTTAAAGACCAGCCAGCCCAGTTCGGGGGTTTCGGCCCCGGTGGGCTGAACCAGAACACTGTCGGCGGGTTGGGCCATGCCCCGGACACCGCCGGCAACCATTCCCATTAGATAAATCATGCCGCGATTCATTCGCCTGGGGTCCCCAGTTTTTTAATGCGATCAGCCGGATCGATGAGGTTCGTGATGCGAATCCCAAAATGCTTATCCACCACTACCACCTCCCCCTCGGCCATTTTTTTGTTGTTTACATATAAATCCACCGGCTCACCGGCCATTTTATCCAGCTCGATGATGGAGCCCCGCTCCAGCTCCAAAATGTCCTTGATGTACATTGTGGTGCGTCCCAGTTCGATGGACACCGGCAGCACAATATCCAACAACATCTCCAGCTTGCGATTGGAATCGAACTTCTTTTCCGGGGTTTCCAGATTTTCGAACTCGGCCTTCTGCACTTCAGGATCATCGATTTTCCGGGTCTGTGCCGGCGCCTGGTTTTCTTCCGGGGTTGCATCGGCCGGAGATTCCGCCGTTTGCATCTCTTGTTGGTTTTCCGGCATGAAACAGATTCTCCCTTTATTTGGTTTCCTCGGTGGCTTCCTGGGTTATTTTGATCGCGATGCGATCGTCCACCACACCCGGACGACCATAAAACTTGAGTCGATCGCGCAGATACACGGGAATGTCCTCATCGATCTGGGTATCCAGCCGCAACACATCGCCCTCCTCCAGCTCCAAAAGCTCCCGGATGGTCAATTGAGAGGTTCCCAGCAGCACCCGGATGTCCACGGGCGTTCCCGCCAGGTGCCGTTGAATCGCCAGCTTGCTCTGATCCCGGTTTTTGTTTTTCACCACGGTGGAAAAATATTGAACATTCAGCTTGGCAATCACGTCTTCCAGGGCGTAGGAGGGGTAGCAAATGTTCATCATGTAGGAATCTTCTTTGATTTTAATTTCGAAGGAAACCACAATGACGATCTCGCTGGCGGGGGCAATTTGGACAAAATCGGGATTGTTCTCGAACCCGGCCAGTTGAAAATTCAGGGTATAGATGGGTTTCCAGGCCGTGGTCAGGCATTCCAGGGCCTGCTGAACCACGGGACGCATAATGCGCTGTTCGATGGGGGTGATGGGTCGAACCTGGGTGGCCTGCATGCCGCCGCCGCCCAATAATCGCTCTACGCTGGTAAAGACCAGTTCCGGTGTCATCTCCAGTACAGCCCGCCCCTCCGTCTCTAAAATCTCGAAAATGTAGATGCAACTGGGATTCGAAATCGACAGCACGTATTCGGAGTACCGTAACTGATCCACAGCCAGCAAATCGATCGTAACCATGGTTTGCAACTTGGAAGCCAGATAAAAGCCAAACAGCTCCGCAAAGCTTTCGTGCAACGTACGGATGGTTTTGAGCTGATCCTTGCTCACCCTGGTGGGACGACGAAAATCATAATCCTGAACTTCCTTGTGCTTTCCGATACTGGTCAGCTCTTCTTCCTGAATGGAACCGGTGTTGATACCGGATAATAATTGATCGATTTCTTGCTGCGAAAGGACTTCAGCCACGGCTTCCTCCGTTGCCTCTCGTTTCTACTGGATGATGTAGTTGGAAAAATAGACGTTATACAGGTGCCCCTCGGGCAACAATTGGGAGACACTTTCGATGATCTCTTTCCGAAGCAATTCTTTGTCGTCCGGACCATCCAGCTCCAGAAGGGTTTTGCCGCTCAGCAACTGAATCAGGATATCCCGCACAATCACATCGCGTTGCTTCAGCAGCTCCACATCGTCTTCGGACTTGACTTCGAAGGCCAGGTTAATCAACAGGAACTGAGAGCCCTGGCTTTCGGCCGGATTGACAATGATGTCTTCCATTTGATGAATGACCCCATATTCCCGTTCTTCTTTTTCGCCGGAGTCCGGCCGGGCTTCGGCTTCGCCTTTCGCCGCCTCGGCAGACCCATGGGCGCTGGCCTGATCGAAAAACATAGGAACGATCAAATAATTGGCCAAAAAATAGGATAAAACGACCTGCACCACGAGCACGGGAATCCCGACTTTTACCATACTAAACCGTTTGGTCTCTTTCGGGGGACTTTCCAGGGACGGTTCCGAATGATGGTTTTGAACATCAGCCATTGTAACCCTCCTTGTTTAAAAATTGTCTTCCCTGAACAGAAACTGTTTGTCTTCGCGTTCGATATAAATCTCCACCCGGCGATTTTTGGCGCGATTTTCCGCACTGGTGTTCGGCACCAACGGATGGTACTCCCCGTAACCAACGGCAGCCAATCGTCGCGGCTCTACTCCCTTGCCCAAGAAATAACGCAACACACTCAACGCCCTTGCGGTGGATAACTCCCAGTTGGAAGGGAATTTCCGGGTGTGAATGGGAAGATCATCGGTGTGACCCTCAATCCGAATTTTATTGGGCCACATTTTGGTCATTTCCACCACTTTATCCAGAATGGGATAGGCCTCCGGCTTAATCGTGGCTTCTCCCAGATCAAACAACACGGGAGAATCAATGCGGATCAACAGCCCCTTGGGGGTAACTTCCAGCCGAATATTGTTTCCTAATCCCCGGGCATCGACGATCCGCTGCAGTTCGCGGGCGATCCGCTTAATGTGTTTCCGACTCTTATCCGCCAGTTGGGGCACGAGGATTTCCCGTTGATAAACCACCGATTCCTCCTTTGGTAACACGCCCAGGGCCGCTTTCAGACTACCTAAGGCTTTCTGGAATTTCACGTTTTGAATCGATGAAAATGAGACAATGAGAACAAAAAAGGTCAACAACAGCGACATCAAATCGCCGTAGGTCACCATCCATCCCGGCGCTCCCCCACCGCCGCTCTCTTCGGTGCCGCTTTTTCGTTTGTTTTTTCCCATGTTCTTGTTTCATCGATTCCGTAGTAAGAAGGGCAACATGTATGCCAGAAAATGAGGAGGGCGGGCCCCGGCGGGAGAAATTTATATCCCATTGTTTATTATGAAATTACAAGACCATACCCGCCGGCGCCGGAATCCTGATCCCGTCCGCCATGCCGAAAAAGTGGTCATTTTTTCGACACAGGGAGTTAAAATTCAGACATTGTTAAAAATCAAATCACCAGGGAAACCTCCTTCGGGTAAGAGGAGTCCCCGGCCGGTCCGTCGGATCCATCCGGCCGTCTTCGGTAACGCCCCTGCGGATTCCCCATGTTCCCCCTTAACCGCTTCCATCCTCTGCGCGGCGCAATTTCGGGGGCAGAAAGGTCATTAACTTTTGCTCAACAATGCGGGGATTATCCCCGGATTGAATGGCCAGGATGCCTTCAATAATCATCTCCCGGATGAGCACCTCGCTTTTGGTTCGCTCCTTTAACTTTCCTGCCAGAGGCAGAAAAACCAAGTTGGACAGGACCGCACCGTAAAAGGTGGTAATCAACGCTACCGCCATGGACGGCCCTATACTGGATGGATCTTTCATCGTTCTCAACATCATGACCAAACCGATTAGCGTTCCGATCATTCCGAACGCCGGCGCCGCGGTGCCGAAGGCTTCGAAAATGCCCTGTCCTTTCCGATGCCGCTCCTCCAGGTTCGCCACTTCCGTTTCCAGAATATCTCGCAACAACTCCGGTTCGGTGCCATCAATGGCCAGTTGTAATCCGCCTTTGATAAAATCATCGTCGATTTCTTTGATGTATTTTTCCAGCACCAGCAACCCTTCCTTACGAGCCTCCTCGGCAAACTTGACAATCAATTTCACAATTTCCTGGGGGTCGGCCGTGGTCTGCATGATGGTCTGCCGGACAACGCCCATCAACCCCAGGACATCGCCCAACGGGTATTGCACCAGCACGGCGGAAATCGTACCGCCGACAACAATGAGAATGGAAGGAATGTTGATAAAACCGCCCAGTCCACCACCAACCATTATGGAAACCAGAATGAGCAAAGACCCGCCAAAAATTCCGATAAGGGTCGCTATGTCCAGTGCCTTCTTCATAGCTGTTGTCTTTCAATTTCGATCCGGATCTTCTCGAAACAGCGCTGTCGATACTCAATAATCTTTTCCACCACTTCCTTCACGGTTTCTTTTACCAGAATTTTTTTCCCGGTCATGGTCGTAATAATGGTATCCGGCGTGGATTCCACAAACTCGATGATCTCGGCGTTAATCGTGATCGGTTGATTGTTGATTCGGGTAACCGTTATCATCATATCCCTCACAATGTTCAAAGCTCATATTCGGCAGGAGAAAAACGAAAATTAACCCACCTTTCTCATCCCATTTCCCACGAGATTCTGTGTTTCGACTTTTCGATTAACACAGGGGCACCGCGGGTGTGCCCCTATGGGTTATGGGTTCAGGCTATCGTTTCAGGTTCGTCACCTCGGCCAGGAGGTCGTCGCTGGTGGTAATGATTCGGGCATTCGCCTGAAAACCTCGCTGAGCAACGATCATTTTGGTAAACTCTTCCGCCAGATCCACGTTGGATTGCTCCAGGGCTCCGGAGATAATCGAGGCATTGATGCCATCGCCCGCCGTGGTCAATACAGGATCACCCGAATTACCCGAGGCGACAAACAAATTATCCTCCGTTCTTAATAAACCACCCGGATTATTGAAATTGGCCAGACCAATCTGGGCCAGCAGCTGAACCACACCGTTGCTGAAAATTCCGGAAATGTTCCCAAATTGATCGATGGCTATGCGTTCCAGAGTACCCATTCCGTAGCCATCTTGATTGACAATCAGGACATTGCTATTCGAACCGCTGAATTGCGTAATACCATCGAAACTGCCCAATTCTCCGGGATTCAATTCGATGCTAATGAGATCGGACCCCTTATCCCCGGTGGCCAATTGCAGGGAAGACGAACCATCCAGATAACGAAAGCTCTTGATCGAACCATCGGTATTGAATTCGATATAGCCTTCGTTTCCTCCGGTGGCGGTGATGGAGTCGGGAACCCGGACCTCCCATTTCCAACGATTGGGCTGCACCACATCCTTGGTAAAAATGATCGTCAGATCAAAGCTGTTGCCCTGAGAGTCGTATACCGTAATCGAAGACGACTGCTGGGCGTCCTGGGCTTTCTGCAGCTCTTGATAATGCCCCGGGGTACTATCGAAGATATTGTTGAACAGTGTTCGGGCGGTCCCGCCGGGACCGGGGGTATCGTCTGCACGAATATCCAGGGCGGACAATTCGTATGCCTTACCGCCGTCTCCGTTGATTACCAAGGCCCCGTCATCTGCAGAGATCTGCACCCCCTCTTTGTTGGTCAATCCCAGAGCGGTTTCCAGTTCCGTGGCAAAGTCCTTATACGTGGTGGCGGTGGAAACGGTAAAAGCATATTCGGAGATGGGGTTTCCGCCCTTCAGGCCGTTAATGGTGATTTCATCGCCCACCTGCAAACCCAATCGGTTGCCGTCGGCATCCCGCAAATCCACCAGTAAATCGGTTTCATTCGCCACGTGGGAGAATTCGTCTGTCTGCCTATCTCCTGCGGCTAAATCGCCGCTGGCGGAGCGTAAGGCCTGATTGAGAATGGGATTGTTACTCTCGATCGTCAGGACATTCGACGCCCCCGATACGTTGGTAAATACAATCGCCCCATCGGCGTTCAGGCTGGCTGTGAGGGAGTTGCCGCCAAAATCATTATTAATTTCGGCAATCAGGTCATCCAGGGAATTGAAGGCCCCATTCCCGACCGCGGTATCGGCCGCCACATACTTATAGGTTCGGGTCCCCACCACGCTATCGCTGATGGTGATGGTGGTACTATTCGGGATCATTCCTGAAATGACCTCATTGGCATTGCCTTTGGCATACAACCCTTCCACATCGCTGCCGTCCCCGGCTTTTTCCACGGCGAAAAGTCGGGTGGATTTCAGAATGGTGCCCAATGGCTCGGCACTGGCATCCAGGTTCCCCGCCAGGTCGATCCGACTGGTGGCATTAGCGGCGATCTTTTTCTCCAGAGGCAACCGGATGTCCGAAATAGGGGTCCCGGCTTCTATCACCCCGTCCTTGTTGGCCATAAACCCCTGCACCCGCAATCCATTGCTGGGCGATACCAGATACCCATTGGCATCAAACTGAAATCCACCGGCCCGTGTAAAGACGCGCTTTTCGCCATCACTGAGTATGAAAAAACCGTTCCCCTGGATGGCCAGATCGGTTACCTGACCGGTATTTTCGATGGTTCCTTGACTGAACAGCGTATCGATGGAATTCAACGACATTCCCAGGCCCACCTGCATGGGATTGGTTCCACCGAGATTGGCCAGGGGTTGGGTAGTACCTCGGAGTGTCTGGGCAAACATCTCGCTGAACGTCACTCGTCCCACCTTGAACCCGATGGTGTTGACGTTGGCAATATTATTGCCGATAACATCCAGCATAACTTGATGATTGCGTAACCCTGAAACCCCGGCATAGAGTGAGCGGAGTAAACCCATAATTAACCCTCCTTGTTTTGTTGTACTTCATCATCCTTGAAGCGCACCTCGCTTCGGTCGGTCGGCGAGGCTTCAGGGCCTCCTTCTGCGGTTTGAACAGGAAGGTCCGGCCCTGCTTCATTGGTTTTTACTTAATGATAATCGCCGAATCAATATTCGTGAACACGTTCTCCCGTAAATTCTCTTCGGCGATGGCGGTGATTACCGTTCGGTTATCCACACTGACAATAAAGGCCACATCTTCCATTAAAACCAGCGAGTCCCGAGCGCCCTTGGTCTCGGCCTTTTCCACGGCGGAGACCAGCTTGCGGACTTTCTCCGGTGTCATCTCAATGTTGCGGCTTTGCAGGCGCGTTCGGGCGTGGGCAGAAAACTTAATCCCCTCGATTTCGCCCAACTTTTCCCTGTCTCTTATACACA
>WFTQ01000108.1 GCA_015485355.1 bacterium
CTCATACTCCACATCAATCTGGGCTCGTTGCAATCTGCCCGAAAAGTCCACGTATACGACTTTGGTTTCGGTGTAAAAATCATATACCTCCCAGCCCCCTTCCCGATGTCCATTGCCGGTGTGTTTGGTTCCACCAAAAGGCATGTGGGCTTCCGCCCCAATGGTGGGACCATTGATATAGGTAATGCCCGCATTGATATCCCGCATGGCACGAAAGGCCAGATTCACATCCTGGGTATAGATCGACGAAGACAACCCATAGTCGGTATCGTTTATAACCCGGATGGCCTCATCAAAGTCTTGCACTCGAATGACCGACAGCACCGGTCCAAAGATTTCTTCCTGCTCGATGCGCATACCCGGTTTGACATCGACAAAGATCGTGGGCTTGTAGAACCACCCTTTGGCCAGTGCTCCATCGGCGGCCGGTTCCCCGCCGATCAGTAGGGTGGCGCCCTCTTTTTTACCGATCTCCACGTAGGAATGGATTTTTTCCCGGGCTCCTTTGTTAATGACCGGCCCCACATCGGTTTCGGGCTGTAGTCCGTCCCCCAGTCGCAACCGGCGAACCCGTTCGGCCAGCATCTCCACAAATCGATCGTGAATGTCTTGGTGCAATATGAGACGGCTGGTGGCGGTGCAACGTTGACCGGTCGTTCCAAAAGCCCCCCACAGCACGCCTTCCAGGGCCAGATCCAGCCGAGCATCCGGCATCACAATCTGACCATTCTTTCCGCCCAATTCCAAAGAAACCCGCTTCAAATCCTTGCCTGCCCTGGAATTGATAAGGCTTCCCACTGCAGAGGAACCGGTGAAGCTGATCAGATCCACATCCGGATGTTCGACCAGCGGAATACCCACCTGATTCCCTGTACCATGAACCAGGTTGATCACCTTTGGCGGCAACCCCGCTTCCAACAAGATTTCCACCAGTTTGGTGGCCGTGGCCGGCGTATCGCTGGCGGGCTTAAACACCACCGTATTCCCCGATACCAGCGCGGGAAAAATCTTCCAGGTGGGAATGGCCATGGGGAAATTCCAGGGGGTAATGATGCCGGCCACCCCGATCGGTATACGAAAGGAGATGTTCATTTTATTGGGCAACTCCGACGGTGCCGTGTGTCCAAATAACCGTCGCGCCTCGGAAACGGCGTAATAAGCGGTGTCGATGCCTTCCTGCACGTCCCCCCGGGTTTCGGTCAATACCTTCCCCATCTCCCGGGTCATCAGCCGGGCGATCTCTTCCTTGCGCTCCGTTAACAGGTCCCCCACTTTCTTAATGATCATTCCTCGTTGGGGTGCAGGGACCAACCGCCATTCTTCATAGGCTTCCCGGGCAGCCTGTACGGCACGATCCACATCCTCTTTTCCGGACTTTGGGAAGATGCCGATCACTTCCTCCCAGTCGGCCGGATTGCGATTCTCGAAGGTCTCTCCCGTGGATGCCTCACACCACTCGCCATTGATAAAATTGTAATACTTTTCAGCCATGACCGGCCTCCTTTCATGTAATTAAAATAGACCAAACAGGTTCTTATTGCCGATCGAAATTAAAAAACCGCCTACCGCATTAGCAACGGAAAGGATTTTTTCCAGAAATCTGGAGGGCAACCGCATTCCAGGCATTTAAAATAGAACGTGCAAACCGACAAGGTTCACCCCGGTGCCGGACACCCGGAGGGGGGTGATTTTCAAGGAAAGTGTCGACGGTTTTGGGGAAGTGGAACGGTTCAATACCCGCCAGCCCACAGCATACCCCAGAGCGGCACTGGGAACGACATCGGACAGCCAGTGAGCATTGTGATAGATGCGTGCCGCCGCCACGAGCACCGCCGCACCGTAGAAGAAACCTTTCCACATCGGGTGATCCACCTGTTCGGCCACCACCGTGGAGGCGGCAAATGCCACCACAGTATGTCCCGAAGTAAAGGACCGATAGCGCACCGATCCGTTGAACGGACGAAACACGTAGGGATCATCGCCTCCATAAGGCCGCTGCCGTCCCACTACCACTTTGATTGCCGCCGAAATCAGCCCCACATAGGTGAGGGCCTCGGTGGCATAGAGCGCCGTTCGCCGCAGCCGGGGCATATCCAGCACCAATCCGGCACCATAGGCTATCATTAAATACACCTGAGTGTACTGATTGCCATGATAGGCATCGATGGCGAACAACAGGTCGGCCCAGCGGGACTGTCGACTTTGTGCCAAACGCTTCAGCCGAAGGTCCTGGGTGGACAACCCCGCCGTGCCCGCCAACCAAAGCCCCACCCTTTGCCAATCGCCGCTCTCGAAACGTAGAGGGGCCAGCAACACATCGGCTCCGGTTTCCAGAAAATGTCGACCATCCTGACGCAGGGTATCGAGTACGTTCATGGCATGAACACCATTCCCCTCCCGGAGGATGGGAATCAGGGCCATCAGAACCCATAACCACAGCCCGTACCGGGACAACGCATACCGCCCCCCAGGTCTCCCTTCCGGGCCAAAGGGTATCGGCATTTGATCTTTACTCACCATTCACAAACCGGCTGATCATTCCGTACTGAATCGATAATTTTCCACAGGGATGACCGCACCACGATGGTAAATTTTTTGCCACAGGTTTAATGTGGTGGCGACATCAAACTCGCAGTAGTGCACGATGCGTTCCCATTCACCCTTTCGATAGGCGGCCAGCACCTGATCCCCGCTCAAATCTTGCTTGGGACTGGGAATATCAAACAATTCCGCCAGTATTCCCAGCGGCAGCGCCCTTTGCACGTCCCAATTGTAATAAACCATCATCAAATCGAAATGAGGGCTGGTTTGATATCGTCGAAGATTGCTGAAAGCACTATTGGCCGGGGGGATACCGTGATGAGCCATCCGCTGCAAAAGAAAGGGCACATCGAAATGAATCCCATTATAATGAATAAACACGCCCCGGAATCCCGCCAGGACCTCATTAAATTCATGCAAAATGTTGTATTCGTCATCGCCGAAAAGGGATTTTAAACGGATGTATCGATCGTCTTGAATATACCCCATCGAGATACAAATGACCTTGCCGAAATCCCCATGGGTGCTGGCAAAATAATCAAAATCATAGTCCGGATTGCGTTCCTGCAGGCGCTCAATCTTTTTCTGAATACTCTCCCGCACCGAAGGACTGTAACGATGAAGGGGCGCTTCCGGGACCGTCTCGATATCGAAGGCCAGATGATCGGCAGGCATCGGGATTACCTTGTGATTTTGAGTGAAAAGATTTTTCTTTATGTCAGATGGAATTATGCCAATTTTTTATCACCAATGCAACCGAAAAAGAAGGGATCGGCCCCAATGGAAGCACCCACTTATGCCCTACTTCCATCTGGGATTGGCGTAACAATAAAGACAACCCAAATAACACGGCTGAAGCTGATAATCTCCGACGTCAATGGAGGAGGTACACCCACAATCTTTGCGGGTGGGCGCTTTTGCTTCCGTCACCTTTCCTCTGGATGACAATTGATTCAGCAATTGCCCGTCGATGCAACGGCCTTTTGCCATGCCCGGAAGCTGAAGCAGCCTGTCATTGCAACAACTGTACAACCGGATTCCATATTCCCGGGCGATGGCCAGCATTTCCTGTAGTATTTTGAACCGCTCAGGATCCTCCAGATTCACCAGCCGGGCCCGAGGGTATTTCTTGCGAAATCGACGGATAAACTTTGTATAAGGGGTCACAAAGCTGAGATAACAACGGGACACTCCCAATTGAGCCACCTGCCGGCACAGTTCCCGAAATTCCTCCGAACGGTAATTGGTGTGCCCACATCCATTTTCCACCCAGAATACCAGGGGATCGTATCGCCAGGTAATGCGGCGGCCTCCGTAAAGAAATGCCAGTCGTTCCAACTGTCGTAAAGCAACAGGAACCGGGTTTTGGTGTTTCTCCAAGGCGGGGTGATGGCTAACGATGGTGAAATGAAAAAACAGCTGATAGTCCTGAAAGAAGTGGCGATGTTTCAGAAACACGTTGTAATTCCGGGACCAGAAGACAATCCATTCCACCGTTCGCGGCGAAAGGTCGACCACCTTCACCTGGCGGCGGTAAAAGGGATTGCGGACCTCCACTTTGCCCCGGCGAATTTGTTCCATGAACCATTTCAAATAAAAGGCCGGAATGTCCGTTCGCCGCGAGGCCGATATCACCGTCTTCCGATTCATTTTCCAGGCCGCCATTTTTTCCTGAAACGATCGATGCTGCACCCGGGTTTCTTATGTATATTTCGTTTGTCTTAAATACAAAACCCGGGTCCAGGAAAAGAAAAAGAGATGTATGTCTGGAGTAAACCAAACAAGCCGATCTATCCTTACCAGAGGGCAGGCAAAGGTTAAAGCCATGGGAGTTCAGGAGGACCTATTGATCGGGGTGGATTTTAGTGGTGCTCAACGGGCCGGCCGAAAAATCTGGATAGCCGAAGCCAGGGGCCGGAAGAAGGGGGTATGCTTGTTATCCGTGGAAACTGCGGCCCAAAAGTTAGGGCTCCCTTCGGGAGAACGAGAACGGATATACCCAGCATTGTGCCACTATTTGATGCACCGGATGCCCCGGGCGGTCGGTCTGGATTTTCCTTTTGGACTGCCGGCACCGCTGACCCACGCTCCCAATCTTATCGACTTCATCCTCCGGTTTCCCCGGCGGTTTCCAGACCTCCGCAACTTTGAACCCCTTCGTCGTCAGGCTTCCCGGCGGGGAGAACCCAAACGACAAACCGACATGGAAGGGAAAGCCCCTTTCTCACCTCTAAATTTGAGACTATACCGCCAGACCTATTTCGGGATAAAAGAGGTACTGGCCCCATTGCTCCAAACGGGACGGTTTGGCATCCCGCCGGTACAACCCCTCGATAACCAACGAACCGGGTTACTGGAAGTCTGTCCCGCATCGTTGTTAAAAAAATTGGGATTGTATCGGCCGTACAAAGGCCATTCCCCGGCACAACGGAGACACCGAGAAACCATTTTGCACTATTTTCTACGCCAGGAAAGGCTTGACCTCGCCCACGCATCGCTTTACGAGACCCTGGTAAACGATCAAGGGGGAGATGCCCTGGATAGTTTTCTGGCCCTCTGGATTGCTTTTACCGCCGTTCGGCGCTCCGACTGGACCCGACGCCCTTTGAATCCGCTAACCCGAAAAGAAGGTTTTATCTTTTTCTAATGTTTGGCATGGGCTAATAACGATTGGGCATAATTAACAGAAGGGGCGGGCTGTCATGCCGAGGAGCGCCGGCGAGGAAGCATCTCCCAAACGACCGTGGAGATGCTTCGCTGCGCTCAGAATGCCAGGGGAGCATTGTCACACCGAGCGTCAGCGAAACACCACAAAAATGACCGGGAAAATGCTTTACCCGCCGGTGACCATCAAGACTCCGCGGCACCCCACAAGGTCAAGGGAACAATTTTTTCAAAAAAGGAATCTCCTCCGTGCTGGAAATGGGCCTCCTTTGCAACAAAACCATGGTCAGCGGTGACGAGAACAAAGGCATGGGGCGGAATTCTCTTCAGCACAGGAATGAAAAGAGATTTCATCCGCACCTGTAGCACCTGGTAAATGGTTCCCAGGGGTTCCCGGCGTTCGTGCAGTAATCGGTCCAGGATAGTCACATTCAGCACCAGTAAGGGCAGTTTTTTCTCCAGAGCGGAGAGAACTTCACTTTCCGCCGATGGTTTTTCGGCCAGTTTCACCAGATGCCATTGCAGCGCCCCAGTGGCATTCAACAATTGTTCCAACAGCACCGGACGGTTGATTTCCGTGGTGGTGGGACTATTCACTTCCACCGCGGCGGTGAACAAAATCGGGCGGTTGTGTAATGCGTCCGCCAGCAAGGGTTCCACGATCTTCCAGGCGTCCATGCGAAGGGCGTCGATGATAACCGCCACCAGCGGGTGCTCATCGGAATGCAATAAAGCGGTTAATCGGCGGGGCCATTGGGCAAGGTGGAAATATGCCATCGGCAGCGATTTTTTCGAGAACGCCGGCACAGGGAACGTGAGTTTATGCTCCAACAGCTGAATTTTTTGGGTGACTGACTTCCATTTTTCATCGGGAATCAATTCCAATCGACGATTTTTCTCTTCCAAGACACTCTTTAACAAGGGCAGTTGCCATCCATCCTGCAGATAAAACACCAGCGGATGTTCGCCCTTTCGGTGGATGAGTTCCAACAACATCAGGTAATCGTGGAGCAAGCGAAGGTGCTCCCATTGTTGCCGGCGGGAGTGCCGACTTAAATTTTTTCCCAATGCTTGCAACAAGTCTACCGGGGTTTCCGTGGGGGCCAGTTGTCGGAGGAGTGCTTTTGTGGCTTTGCGCGAAAGTTCCTCCCACATTGTTTCTTTTTCGATGAAACGCGCCAGCTCCGGTAATGGTTGCCCGGCGGGTTGTATCAGTTTTTCCAGCTGTTCCAGAGTACCCTTTTCAACCAGCGCCAATGCGACCTGCTCCCAATCTTTCTGCCAACTGGATTCCGCTGGAGCCGTTTGCAGTTTTTCCTTGGCACCATGGCGAAACCGATACTGTTCCTGCACCCAATTTTCCCAGGCGGGTCGAGCATGCTGAACGGCCCACCGCAAGAGCCAGAAAGCTTCAAAAAAGCGCCGGCCTTCTTCATGAATGAGGTCAGTAAAATCGTGGTAGTTGGCGGGATCGAGCCGAGGAAATTTTTCGGGATGGCGAATGTGCACAAACGTGTTTTCATCCACGGTATGTCCCTCCGTGAGCCACTTATCGAAAATGTCCCGGATTTCCTTCACCGTAAGCTGTCGACCCACAAGGGCTTGCTCCAACTGGTGCCAATCGCGTCGTAAAATGAGCACCCGTCCCTGCACCGCCTGCTCGATGTGCTCCAGCACTTCTTGATTCAGCAGGTGCAGAAGTTCGTTTGTCCGACTGTCCATTTGTTGCACCGGAAAGGCCAGCACCTTTTCCAGCTGATCGGCCAGTAACGGTTTCTTTATCTGACGGAGATTTTGGACATATTCTTCCAGAATCCAGCGAAAACGCGACTGCAGTTGCTCCAGGAAACTCCGAATTCCCGATGCGGCCATTTGCCGGAGGCTCTGTTGGCGGGACTGGGGCGCTTGTTGACCGGGCACGAATCCACATTCGCAAAAGGCGCGATGGGTCAGTTGTTTCTCCACCAGACGCCCACAGGGAACCGGCAAGTCCAAAAGCTGCTGTTGAACAGCGATCCAATCGGGATCCGGAACGATACTGGGCGAATGATGCAGCCGCTTAAGCAGCTGAATTTCCACCGATTGTTCCAGTTGTCCCCTTTCCTGAAATACCGATTGCTGATAATATTGCTGGTGCAATTTTTGGTACAGGGCGATGTATTGACGCCGCACCTGGTAAAAGCGGCGAGAAAGTTGTTCCAGCGCCTCGGGTTCCAGCACCAGCGAGGTGGTGAGTTTCCGCCGGATATCCTGCAGTTCCTGAATCTCCGGATACACCACCCGGGAACCGGATTGCTTAAATGCCGGCTGGGAAAGATAATGGTAAATCTGATTCAGCTCCCCAAAGCGGCCTTCCAGAACCTGAATGGTATTTTCCAGCTGTGCGACATTTTCCGGAAGACCGGCAAACGATTGCAAGCCCAGGTTTGACACCAGCTGTTCCAGCCCTTCGGTGGAAGAGAGCGAGGGTTTGAAATGGCGGGAAAATTGCAACAATGCCTCCGGGATGGGTGTCAATTTTTCTTTCAACGTTTCGTAAAAGGGGTAATTTTGCATGCGCTCCGTTAACTCGCGCCACCGGTTTAAGAGCTGTTGCAATGTTTCCCTTAATTGCCGCATTCGGCGCCAGTACATTTCCTGAATGGTGAAGGAAAAGCCGGGGGGAATGTCGGCAAAGTCGTTCAGTCGCCGGAAAGAATGCAGGGCATTTTGCACCTCTTCGCGCACCAGTTTGCCACGTCCCACTCCGTCGATGCCGCCGTCTTCCAGCTGGGAAAGGGAGTGGAAGACAACGGAATTGCCGCTTAAAAAAGACGTGAGTCGACCGGTGGCCAGCAAGGCTCCCATGAGCAGCCGAAAAACCTCCGGACTTAAGCCCCATTCTCCTTTTCGGAATCGCCAGTACAGCGCGTATAGGCTCACAATTTGATCCCCCTGGCAACGATCCAGGATCGCTTTCAGCAGGGGTTGTTTGTTCGGGTCGATGCGCAGGACGTACCGCTCGTTTTCCAGCGCCACCATTTTCAAAGGGGTGAGGAATGTTTCGATGAGCACGTCCAGGTGCCTTTCCCGGGCTTCAGCGCGGTGCAGGCTGCCTGGACGAATCAATTGGTCGAATAATTTATCGGCTACGAAAGGGGCCATGGTGTCGGTTGGCATAACTTCGCTGTGCCGGGGGAATATCTCCTGCAAAATGGGTGAGAAAATCTGGTTTAACATGGTTTTAAAATCGGGGTAGAAGGGGGCAAGCCGCAGCGGCAACCAGCCCTGGCAATTGGCCAGCCGTCCTTCCAGGTAGAGCGATTCTACAATAGCAACCACTTCCGCCTGAAGGGACTGCAACCGTTCTTCCACAATCTGTTGTTTTTGACGGTCGGACAAATTGGAGCCGGATTTCCATGTAGAGGCCAGCTGCCAGTAAGCAAAGTATCGCCGCAGCACGTCCCATTCATCGTCCATCGGTCGGCGAGGAAACCAGAACACCAGCGCTCCGGCAAATCGACTCTCCGGAGCCCCGGGGAAAATTGCGCTGAGAGGGGTCTCATCCGTTTCGGGGGAAGGCATCAGCACAAGAGCAAAATCTCGTTCTGTTCGGTTCAGCTCTTCCACCAGCTCTTCCAGCTCAAGGCCGTCGATTGTACCGTTGGGTTTCCACATTACCCAGCCTTCCCGCCGGGTATTTTGCCACAGGAACTGAAACTTTTTACGGCTGCCGGAAGCGATCCGGTTGAAGGGAATCTGGGGAGAAGATAGGGTCGGGAGCAGCGTTTTAAGCCAGTCGGAAAAATCCAGAGGTTGTTTCAGCAAATCCCGCACGTTTTGTTTTATCAGCTGCGGCAGGCTCACTTCCAGGCTGATACCGTAAACCGGTTCCTTCCCGCCGGTGTCGAAACGCGTGACGTAGGTGGATTCCTGGGTGAGTTGTTTGAGGATGACTTCCTCCATGTAACTGTAGTTAATAGAACTTTCCAGCGGGGATATCGGTTGGGCAATCATTTCGGTGAGCCGCCCGGCGGTGGGTCGCTGGAATGTAGGGGAAATTTCGATGAGAATAAGGATTTTTAGCACTTTGGTGGCCAGCTGTCGGTCGGTCTCTTCCGGGAAAAGCGTCGCAATTTCTTTTTGCACCGTCGGATAAACCACGTCCACGTAGTCCACAAATTCCGGCAAACTGGAAAGCCGTTCCTGGAAATGGTCGAAAATAGTATCGGGCGTCAACAGCGTTGTGGCTGGAAGTTGCAGCATTCCCGGCCAGTTGCGGTTGGAATCCCCCGCCAGCTGGTGGTATATGAAGTCCACCACTCCCCGATGCTGCGAGAAAATCGGCGTCAATGTCTCCAACAGGTCGATGGTTGCGGGATGAACGGGATAGATTGCTTCAAAGGTTTGAGCCTCGATGGCGCCAGGCGCAAAAGCTTCCTGGAATCGACGATAGATTTGAGGCAGAAGCTGTGCGGCTTCCGGCTTTTTTTGAATCAATCGCTGGGAGATGAGCTCCCGGACGTGGTGGGCGGAGAGGTAAATGCGCACGGGGAAGCGGTCTTTAATGCGGAGGAGTAAGTCCTGCTCAATGTAGCCGGTTTTTTCAATGTTTTCCTGCAAGGCGGCCAGTAAAAAAACGGCAGGTCTTTCTGCGGAAGGGGGTTGCTGGGCTATTTCCCCTAAGAATTGCAGAAAACGTAAATCCTCGTTAAAAGCCGCCGGGTTTTGTTTGGATTTCAGAAATTCGGACAGCTCGTCCAGTAAAAAGAAAATGCCCTGAGCCTGGGCCTGTTGCATGGCATTCAACAGGATCTGGAGAGCCTGCCGCCGGTCGAACACCGGCTTTAGGGGAATGTTGTGGGATTGAATAAAAGCATAAGCCGATTGCATGGCCTGACGAGGCTGGGTTTCACGCAAATGCCGCCATTCCCGTGGGGTAAGTCGGTGGGATTTCAGAAAATCCGGGTGTTGCGGGAGCACATATTTTTCGAAATGTTCCAGCAGCAGGGAACCGCTTCGCAGCCAGATTTCTTCGCCAACAACTTCTGTTAACGCCTTTTCGGCCGCACCGAACACAATGGATTCCAAGTATTCGGCAGCCGAAAAGTGGTGCAAGGCAATTTTCACCGGCACAATGCGGGGCCGGTTTTCCTGCAACGGTCGAAACACTGGATGGGGCAAAATCTTCGACAATTCCGGATCGGACAGGAGTAAATACAGCACCGCCAGAAAATGCGATTTGCCCGATCCATAATTGCCTTTGACAAAACCACCCAATCCTTGTTGATGGCGGATATGGTGGAAAACAACCTGAAAGGCCTGTTCGATCTCGCGGGTGATGACAAACTGGCGAAGTAAATTGTGGGTACGTTCCCGATCCCGGACTTGAACCTGCTCCAGTTGTATAACCGTTTCTACCAGGGGAATGGTAATCAGGTCGCCTATCCGATAGGATTTTAAATCACCCATTTGTTTTTCCCCAACACCAATAAGGAATGATCTTTCACGTCAATTCCTCATTCTGATTGAAATCGACCACGACACCGTTGAGCGGTTAAATTTCCCATTTTTCCACTTTCCGTCGGATTCCATAATATTGTTTTTTATCGGGGTAGCGCACCAGGATTTTTTGAATCAGTTCCAATGCACCCTGCTTATCGCCTTTTCCCCGAAAGGCTTTCAAAAGCGCATTCCGCACATACACATCGTCGGGGTCTTCCAGCAAACAATCCTGGAGCAGGTGAACGGCGGTGTCCCAATCTTTCTTTTTCAGATGCGTGAACCCCATCTGCTTCCGCTGGTAGAGATTGCCGGGAGCCAATTGCAGAATCCGTTGTTGCAGGGGTTCGGCTTTCTCCAGTTGACCGGCTTTACGGTATTCCCGAGCCAGCAGTCCCAATAAATGAACGTTATGGGCCCGCGATGGGATTTTTAACAAATTTTCCAGATGCCGGATTCTCTCTTGGAGGGACAATCCTTCAATTTTCAAATCAATGAAACGATTGTAAATGAAATCATCATCGGGTCTGGCTGCCACCAGTTTCTGGTATATGGCAAGGGCTTTTTCCTTCTGACCCAGGCGATGGTAAAACTCAGCAGCAATCTGGAGGAAATCCATTCTGCGGCGGTAAAGGGATTCCAGCTCCGAAAACAGATTGTCCAGCAGGGGTAATTTCCGGTTCTGCTCGGCCAGTTTGAAGAGGTTTCGAAGAATGTGCCGATGGAATTTTCGGGTGAGTACTTCTGTCGCCAGTGGAAGTGCTTTTTCCAGCTCTTTTTGTGCCAGCAAAATTTGTACATAGATCGAACGGAGGAATTCATCGTGCGGCGCCAGGGCCAGAGCGGTTTCGGCGTACTGCCTGGCTTCGTTCAGACGTTTCATCAGAAAGGCCAGATGAGCAAAATTCCCCCAGAAATAGGAAGATTTTGGATTGGAGGCCGCCAGTTCCTGAAACGCATGCCAAGCATTTTCATAATCTTTTTCTTTTTTCAGCTGAATTGCGTGGGCAAGGCGTTTTGAAAATGCGATCTGTGTCATGTTGGAAGAATGGTTATGGGTGGATACCCATGGCAAATCTTTTACGTGAAGGCCCGGTCTTTCCTTATTTTTGTTGCCGATCACCTCCAAACATGGAACAATTTAGGCAAGGATTGCAAAGAAAACAAGGCGGGTTTACGGAGAACATGGGTGAATTCATAATAACCAGTATCCGCCGGCAATTTTCCAGGAGAAAGAACATGAAAAATGTATTTTACGGCATGAAAAATAATCCCTTCTTACATCTTGATTTTCAACGGAATAATTGTTCTTCTTTTTAATCCGCATTTATTGTCTCAATCCAATACTTCCATGGCTATCGGCACCACAAATCGTGCATGAGTTCTTTAACACATATGGCGGTGATGGATTTGCTGAAGCCGAACGGCGGGGTTGGGAGGCTCTGGGAAGTACGGTGGTCCGGGGAGTTTTTCAGCATCTGTTGTCTGCGCCCGTCCACCGCCGCCCAAGCATGGCCGTTATTTCGGCAGCAACGCCCGCAGCCGGTGAAGGCACATTTTCCTAATCCTGCGCATGCCGTGCGTAAACCATCACCTGCCACATACCTCGTGTCCGATGATACCGACGATGCAGGCCTTCCCGCTGCAGAATATTGTTGACTATCTGGGTGGAATGCACATAGGTTCGAAACGGTCGCCGGAGCAACCCCATGGCCAGGTTCAAACCCCACACTCCCAATTTCACCCACCAGCGTTCCCGGGGAAACACCAAACCATACAGCCGTTTTGCCCGAGCGGCGGATAATCCGACCAGCCGTTGGACATCGGGATAACAACAAATGACCCGATCCAGAGTGACAATATCGACTTGGGGCACCTGCGGTGCCAGCTCCACGAAATCGCCCATCAGATACGTCGCCCGTTCGACGTATCCCAATCGCTCCGCTTCCGCGCGGGCCACGGCCTGGTATGCCGGAGAGGCATCCACATTGTATATCCGCCGAATCCCCTTCCGTACGAACTCGTGTTGAATGGCGCCTATGCCACCGCCGATATCCAGCAAACTCTCTCCCCGCCCATCGGCCGCCTGCAGAGCCTCTAAAAGCATGCCCGTGGTTTTGGCAGGACCCTTCTTCAAATACCGTTTCAGATCCCGGCGGGCGGTCTTTTCATTAAAAATTTCCTGAATACCCACACACTGCGCTTGACAACAAGCCATTGGGCCGCCTCCCAAGCGATTGATTGACAGCCTCCCTTTACCCCATAATTGCCCCAATATAGGCAGAGCGCCGGCGATTTCCAAAAAGTTCCCCGGGAATCCGGGTCGGTGGAAAATCCCGTCCTCCTGCGAGTTTCCGGAAAACCGCCCCACGAACACCGCGGGAGTATCATTTCCAGATTCCAGGCCACAGACGATGATTATGGCTTTGATTCCAACGATGAAAAATTTATTTTATCGAAAACAAAAACGGGGAGAATGGGTATGCACACCATGCGAGCGGTGGTGCTTCACCGGACGGGTGGGCTGAAGCATCTGAAACTGGAGGAAGTTCCGGTACCCGCACCGGGTGCGGGGGAAGTACTTGTTCGTTTGAAAGCCGCAGCATTGAATCACCGGGACGTATGGATCGTCCAGGGACGGTATGCCAACATTCAATTACCGGTGATTCTGGGTTCCGACGGCGCGGGGATAGTGGAGCAGGTGGGCCCGGGGGTCGATGCCGCCCTGGTGGGCAAGGCCATCCTAATCAATCCGAGCCTAAATTGGGGAAGCAATCCACGGGCGCAGGGCAAAGCCTATCGCATTCTGGGTATGCCCGATCCGGGCACCCATGCGGAATACATTGTGGTCCCCGCCGGCCAGGTGGTGGAAAAACCCGATTATTTAAGCTTCGAGGAGGGGGCGGCCATACCGCTTGGGGGGCTTACCGGATACCGGGCCCTGTTTACCCAGGGCCGGCTCACCGCTGGGGAAACGGTGCTGCTCACGGGCATCGGTGGAGGAGTGGCGGCTTTGATGTTCACGATGGCCCTGGCCGCCGGGGCCAGAGTGGTGGTTACCTCCGGTTCCGACGAAAAACTCAAACGAGCGGTCGATGCCGGCGCATTCGGCGGGGCCAATTATCGAGACCCCAACTGGGTAGACACTTTGCAGCGGCTCACCGCACCCCGGGGCATCGATCTCATTGTGGACAGCGCCGGTGGCGACCATTTTTCCTCCCTGATCAACCTGGTGAACCCCGGCGGCCGCATCGTCTTCTTTGGCGCTACCGCCGGCAATCCCCAACGCCTGGACCTGCGCCGCATCTTCTGGAAACAAATCACCCTGCAGGGCACCACCATGGGCACGGAACAGGATTTCTACGAAATGATCCGCTTGTTTGAGCTGCACCAAATAAAGCCCTTGGTCGACCGCATCTTCCCAATAGAAGCATATCCAAGCGCCTATCAGCGAATGTTCAATGGCGAACAATTCGGTAAAATTGTGTTGACAATGGGCAACACCTAAAAACCTCTTTATGGGGTAACCGCGGGCAACAAACGGCGAAGAGCAACGACGGGGCGGATGCCGGCCAAACAAACCCAACACCTTGAATATTTCCTCGGGATGGTGTATGTTGCAAAGTTGCCATACAGAGGAGAAAGGCATGGCTGCCCGGGAAACGGATCGCACCGAGGTGGCGATCATTGGTGCAGGGCTGGCCGGCATCGCAGCGGCCCTGGAACTCCTGGAAGCCCATCGATCGGTGCTGCTGCTGGAACGGGATTCGGCGGTGGCGGCATTCATCGTCCCCGGTCATAGAAATTCGGGGACTCCACAACCCCCTCGGGGATGCGAAGGCGCTGATGGGCGTTGAACCGGCCCCGAGGGAAGGCGGGATTTTCGGTTTGATCGGGCCCGTCGGGCGCCGGCAAAACGCCCCTCATTCGCATTCCGTGCACCTGGATCTTTCCCACCCGGGGTACCGTCCCCACATTAGGAACGGCCACCCGGCATTGTCGTGGTGTTGCTCCACCGTCATTTCCATGATGCCGACGGCCATGAGCTTGGTTCGGGAGCACGAAATCGGAACCCCGGAACCGCTTAGGGTGGTCTCCAGCCGGGGCCGAATTTCCAGGTAAAGAAATGCACGAGGGCAACCGAATATAGCTTATGCAATCAAGGAAGGTGGACAGAAGATGAGTCATGGACGATTGATTCTCAATCTTCTTAAGAAACGGGTCTCTTTACTCAACGAGCTAAAGCGCTTGCTTCAGGAACAGCAGGCCCTTCTACTCAAGAATCAGATCGATTCCCTGGACGAGCTCAACGAGCGTCAATTTCGGTGTCTGGAGAAAATCCAGGACGCAGAGAGCAACTGGCAATCCGTTGTAAAACGATTGTCCGCCGGTGCGCCCCACGCCTCCATAGCACCCAATTACCCGGTATTAAAACTTCTGAACGATGAGGAATTGATGGAATTCGAGAATTGGAATACCCGGCTGCGAGCCTTACGAGACGAGATCGACCAGCTAAAACAAAATAACCAGGCCTTGCTGGAAAATTCCCTGGGATTTGTTCAGACCATGTTGCGTTCCATTCTGTCCACGGGAGAAAAGCCAGCCGGGTATCAACCGGGCCGTCCGCTGACGCAGCGGAATCTTTGGGTGGACAAAACGCTATAGGGAACATCCGATGCCAGGAATATTTCAGAGTTTGGATATTGCGCGGCGGGCGATCTGGGCCAATCGGTTGGGCCTGGATGTGGCCAGCCATAACATTGCCAATGTCAATACGCCCGGTTACAGTCGGCAACGGGCCGTATTGCAATCGGCTCGTCCCCTCACCCTGATCAAGGGGCAATTGGGCCTGGGCGTCAAGGCCGATCAAATCGAACGCATTCGGAGTCAGTTGCTGGATTTGCAATATCGTCGGGCCGGCCACACCTTCGGGAAAGCCGAAATCCAGGAAAACACCCTGCTCCAGGTAGAAACCGTCATTCAAGAACCCGCGGAAAACAGCATAGGCAATTTAATCACCGAATTCTTCTCCGAATTCAGCAAATTGGCCGGCGAGCCCGAAAACACCGCCATCCGCAACACGCTGGTGCAAAAAGCCACCGGGCTGGTGGAGGCGTTTCGTTCAAAATACGAAAGTCTTTCGGAAATTCGGAACTCCCTGCGCCAGGAAGCTGGCTCCATGATCAACCAGATCAACGAGATGCTGCGGCAGATGGCCGAGCTCAATGCTCAGATCGCCGGTGTGGAAGGCGGCGGCGGCAGCGCCAACGACCTGCGCGACCAGCGCGATCGACTACTGGATCAATTATCGGAATATCTGGACGTGCGCTACGTGGAAAACGACCGGGGGCTAATGACCGTTTCGGTGGAAGGCATGATGTTGGTGGGAGGGGACACCTTCAATCCCCTTTCTCTGGAAACCTACCAGGCCGATGGGGTTCTCAAGATTCGCCTGAAAACAGATGAAGGGCGGATCCTATCGGTCCAGAACGGGCGGCTGGGCGGCCTGATTACCCTTCATAACACGACTATCCAGAAGGTCCTGGACGACTTGAACACCCTGGCCGGTAATCTGATCCAGGAGGTAAATCGGATTCATCGCAAAGGGAACGGATTGCCGGTGGGCAATCCACCCCAACCGGCCACGGGGTTGGACTTTTTCACCGGGACCGATGCCCAATCCATCGATATTCAACCGGACGTGGCCGACAACGTGGCGAACATAGCCGCCTCCCTGGACGGCTCCGTGGGTAATGGTGAGGTGGCCCTGGCCATCGCTAATCTGAGGAACAAAAAGCTCTTCAACGGGCGCACCGAAACCCTGAACGATTTTTACAGCAACATGATTACCAACCTGGGCACCGAGATTCAGGTGGCTCAGGATACCCGGTTTAATCAGCAATTGCTTCGGGATCAGATTCAAAATCAGCGGGACTCGGTATCGGCGGTTTCGCTGGACGAAGAGATGACCAATCTCATCAAATACCAGCGGGCCCTCGAAGCGGCGGCAAAAATCGTTCGGGTTGTGGACGAAGTGCTGGAAACCGTCATTCAAATGGGATAAGCACCAAAAGGGATCAAAGGCCATGAGAGTTACCCAGAACTACAGCATTAACAGCCTGCTGCGTCAGATCAACTACACGCGCGAACGCATCAACACGTATCAGCGGAATCTGGCCACAGGCAAACGGATCAATCAAATATCCGACGACCCGGAAAAAATTGAAACCGTGATCCGATACCGGCGCATGCTGAAACTAAACCGGCGATTCGAAGAAAATATCGATAACGCGCTGGATTTCATGTATTTTACTTCTCAAGTCTTGGACGACAGCGCCAACGTGATGGCCCGCCTGAAAGAACTGGCCATTCAGGGGATCGATAGCATCGGAGATGATGAATGGAATGCCTTTGTGAATCAATACAACGAGATGCTGGAAAAATTGGTGCAACTGGCCAACAGCCGTTTCAAGGATCGCTACCTGTTCGGGGGGGTGAATGTCAACAAAGCGCCGTTTGTCCTGGCAGCAGATCGCAGCCGGGTCACACCCAATCCCGAAGGGATATCCGGGGCCTTACGCGTGGAGTTGGGTAACGGAAAAATCGATACCTATAACGTCTCCGGGCAGGAAGCCTTTGTCGGTACAGTAAACGTCTTCGACGTGGTCATCGCCCTGCGGGATGCGTTCGCCAATCGCGACGCCAGGCAAATCAACCAGCTGCTTCCTCAACTGGACGCCGCCATGGATCAAATCCTTCAGGTAAACGCCAAACTGGGAGCCCGGATCAATCGTTTTCAATTGCTCCGGCAGCAATACGACAGCGAAGACCTCCGAATTCAGGAATTCTTATCCAAGGTTCAGGATACCGACCTGGCGAAGACGGTGGTGAACTTGCAAATGGAACAAACCGCCCTGGAGACCGCCCTCCGGGCCCTGGCCCAGACGGTGAACATCTCCCTGGTCGACTTCATCGGCTAAGTGTGTTGGAAATTCGGATAATGGGTGTTGAAATCGGCAGTTAAGACCGGAGATGGGCCGGAGGGATACAATGGGCAACTTTTTGTTTTTTAAAAGATTATTTTCCAAGCCGCCTCATGGCATCGAAATTGCAAAACAATGGGTGCAAGCGAAATGGAGAAGGAAATGAAAGTAGCGACGAGACAATTCGGAGAACTGGAATTCACCGAGGACTTGATAGTCCATTTTCCCAAGGGAATGATCGGGTTCGAAAATTGTCGTCAATTCATTATTATTAATGATGAGGAATATGAGCCCTTCCGATGGCTCATATCGGTGGACAAAAAAGAGATCGGGTTCCCGGTACTCAATCCTTTTCTGGTCGTTCCAGATTATGGAAAAGAACTCCCCGATGATCTGGTGGAACAGTTGTTCGCTTCAGACGAATTGATGGACCTGTTTTGCGTGGTCACGCTTAAGGGCGAAGGGGGGAAGGTAACCATTAATCTAAAAAGTCCCATCATCATCGATTACCAAAAAAAGGAGGGCGAACAGATCATATTGCCATCGGATGATTTACCCATTGCATTGCCCATTTCCTAAGGAAGGGAACCATAACCATTAAAAACCAAGGATGGTGCATTATGCTGGTATTAACAAGGAAGTTAGGCCAAAACATTGTCATTGGCAACGGAATTTCGGTTAAGATTCTGAAGATTTCGCACAACAAGGTCCGTCTCGGCATTTCTGCTCCAGAAGATGTACCCATTTTCCGACAGGAAGTCATAGACCGAATCAAGAATTTTAATCGCATAGCCAGCACCACAGATCACGCAAAGCTTAAAGAAGCGGCGTATTTGTTTAAGCGTTTCATCAATGATTAGGGGGCAGTCGATGAGCAGGCACAACGGTTCACAAACTAAACCAACAAGGGTGGACATAACCATGGGCGTTTTAAAAGGCCTGAGCAATCAGGAACGCATTTTAGTGGCTCTGTATTATTACGAGCGCTTGACCCCGGAAGAAATTTCCGAATTGCTGGGAAAGGATGCCCGGAGCATTCGGGTGCAGCTGGACCAGATTCATGCCAAGATCGCTCATTTGCTTCAGGTCGAAGAGGCCTCCGCCCCGACCACCGTCAGGGTATATGGATAACGATGGGTAAGAAAAAGAAAAAAGGAAAAAAACGCCGTCACGCAGGGAAGCGCACGGCCCCTCTTTCTTCCCGGACTTCCGCCTCATCCACCGCTCCCATCTCCCTGTGCATGATCGTTAAAAACGAGGCGCATCACTTGCCCGGGTGCCTGGAAAGCGTGCAAGAACTAGTGGGAGAAATCGTTCTTGTGGACACCGGCTCCACCGACGAAACCCTGAAGATCGCCCGCCGATTCGGTGCCCGTATCATTCGCACCCGCTGGGAAAACCATTTCGCCCACGCCCGCAACCTGGCACTCCAACACGCCGCTTATCCCTGGATTTTGTACCTGGATGCCGATGAACGGTTACACCCCCAATATCATCCCATCGTGAGACGGGCCATCCAGTCCGGAAAAGCCGACGCTTTTTATGTTCAGATTTACAGTCCTGTAAACGGGCGGCTCGGTTCCACCCCTCATATTCAAACTTATCCTCGTCTGTTTCGCAAAATGCCCGGGGTTCAATTTGAAGGCCGGATTCATGAACAAATCACCCCTGCTCTCCAACGCGCCGGGGCCCGTTTTGCGAATCTGGACGTCCGCATCGAACACCTGGGATACCAGCTGGATGAAACCACACTTTCCCGAAAAATCAAACGCAACATCCATTTCCTGGAAGTTCAAGTTCGAGAAGAACCCCACAACGCCTATGCGAAATACCAATTGGGCCAGACCTACATTTTGGACGGCCAGACAGACAGAGGCCGGGTGCTTCTGCAGCAGGCCATCGCAAGTGGAAACCTGACGACCAAGATCGAAGCCACAGCCCGCTTGGTACTGGCCAACCTTTACCTGGAGAGTCAAAAGCCGGAACAGGCCTTAGCGCAGGTCAAGCAGGCCCTCCACATCGCTCCCCGTCAACGGCTGGGATGGTTTCTCTTCGCCGCCATTCAGGAAACCCGGAAGCAATGGGTGGAAGCGGCCAAAGGCCTTCAGAACTATTGGAAATACGAAAAGGAACCGTTTACCGATTTGGGAATTGACAAAATACTGGAACGCCCCGTCGTTTTAAAAAAATTTCTCGGCATTCTCCAGCACATCCCGGAGCACATTCAGGAATTTCGGTCGACATTCCAGTACATCCTTGCTACGCTGGAAGAATTCCCGGAAGTCTCCCCAGTGCTTCAGGTTCTATCCAAATTTGTGGAGACCTTTTCCATAGAAACCTGGAAAGAGGCGCTCTACCGCAAGGCCACCCGGCTGGTGCCGGATGCGGGGATATACTGGACCTTGCTGGGAACCACCTGTCTAAACCGCGGCCTATGGAGCGAGGCACGGCAGGCTTTTATAATGGGAAAAGCAAAACAGCCTCACATTCTGGAAAACTATAACGGATTAGCCGTGGTGGCCCTGAAACAGGGTCGATTTGACGAAGCCCTACGCTGGTTTCGCGAAATCGCCCGGCGTTTCCCCGAACAGGCCGCCGACGCTTACCGAAAAATGGCCGGAATTTATGTCAAGATGGGAAAGGTACAGGAGGCCATGAAATATCTGCAACCCACGAACACAACGAGCATGGTATGACTAAAGAATGTCAACAAAGCTCCGATAATAATGGTTGCTTCTAAGGCGCCTTAGGCGGAAGTAGAAGAAGGCAGCCGCTTCTGCTTTCCCAATTAACCCGGCTGCAACAAAGAGAAGGGATTCTCACCAAAAAACAAGGAGGTTGTTATGGCGTTCTACGCTGGATCCCGCATCAACACGAACGTTGGGGCACTTAATGCCTTCAACGCTCTCAACAACATTAATTCCCGCATCGGTACCGTTCAGATGCGTCTGGCATCGGGCAAACGGATCAACTCCGCCGCCGATGATCCCGCCGGCTACACCCTGAGCAAAAAGCTGGAAGCGCGTTCCCGCAGTCTCTCCCAGGCTTTAAACAATGTCGGAGAATTGAAGAATGTGCTCTCCGTGGCCGAAGGCGGTCTGCAAAACATCAACGACATCTACGTCGGCATCAAGGAGAAAGTCATCCAGGCCGGGAATGGTTCCTACGGAGACGAAGAGCTCAATGCCATTCTGACCCAGATCAACGATATGCTGAAAGAAGTGGACGATATTATCAGCCAGACGAAGTTCAATTCTTCCAAGCTGCTGGACAATAACTTCACCAGCAAGATCTTCCAGATCGGTGCCGATGGCGGCGACACGCTGACCGTCAGCTTGACCAAATCGATCGACTCCTCCGACTTCGGATTGAACAGCCTGAGCACCACCGACCTGAGCGGAAGCAGTGTGTCCACCACATTGAGCAGTATCGATTCCGCCATCAAGACGGTCACTCAGGAATTGCAGAACATCGGATCTTTGATCAGCCGACTGGACGTCAAGGAATCGACGCTGTTGACGGCGATCACCAACACCGAGGCCGCCAAGAGCCGAATCATGGATGCCGACATCGCCAAGGAGCAACTGGAACTGACCAAACTCCAGATATTGCAGCAAACGTCTACGGTACAACTGGCCCAGGCAAACGCGGCGCCCCAGTTCGTGTTGAGTCTGTTCCGGTAATTCAAATTTCGAGCCACCCATCGGGGGCCGTCACTCGTTGATGGTCCCCGATTTTAAACATCGCTCAACCGTTTCGCCGGGTATGGACGCAGGGGATACCCAACGAAAGGGTTGAGGACGATCGAACGAGGATCAAGAGTGACAATACCAAGCAGCATCTGGGCAAGGATGCTCAGTAAATCCGTAACAAAATACAAGGAGGTATTATCATGGCTTTTTACACAGGTTCACGGATCAACACCAACGTGGGGGCCCTCAATGCGTTTAACGCCCTCAGCAATATCAACAGCAAAATCGGGGTCCACCAGTTACGGCTTTCCACGGGAAAACGCATCAATTCCGCGGCGGATGACCCGGCGGGGTACACCCTGGCCACCAAACTCAAAGCCCGTTCCCGGGCCCTGGGACAGGCCCTGAACAACGCCGGTGAAGCCAAAAACATCCTCTCGGTGGCGGAAGGCGGCCTGCAGAACATCAACGACATCCTGGTGACGATCAAGGAAAAAGCCATTCAGGCCGGAAACGGCTCCTACGGCGACGAAGAACTGGATGCCATCGTTACCCAGATTCAAGATCTGCTCAAAGAAATCGATGACATCATCAGCCAGACCAAATTCAACAACTCTCAGTTGCTGAACAACAATTTTACCGGCAAGGTCTTCCAGATCGGTGCCGATGGAGGGGATACCCTGACCATCAGCCTGACGAAATCGATCGATTCGGCGGATTTCGGGCTGAACAACATCGCGTCCACCGATCTGCAGGGATCGAGTCTCAGCGTCACCTTGACCAGTATCGATACGGCGATCAAAACCGTGACGGAAGAATTGCAAAACATTGGTTCACTGATTCAGCGTCTGGATTATAAAGAGGCCACACTACTGGTTGCCATTACCAATACCGAAGCCGCAGCCAGTCGTATTATGGACGCCGACATGGCCAAAGAGCAGATGGAAATGACCAAGCTTCAGATTCTCCAGCAAACGGCCACAGTACAATTGGCCCAGGCGAATGCCGCTCCACAGGGAATTTTACAGTTATTCCGGTAACGGAGGAAAGGGCCTTTCCCTCCGGGTAAAAGGGCCCTTTCGAAAGGGTTAAACAAGGTCGAATGGCAACCGAAACCGTTAGGAGAACATCAAACATGAACACATCATTGGGATATCGGAAAAAGGCGCAACCGAAAGGACTGAATCAGTATCGACAGAACGACATTCTAAACGCCTCGCCCACGGAGCTCATCCTGAAATTGTACGATCTGGCGATCGTTTCCATAAAGAAAAAGGACATCAGCAAAGCCAATCGGGTGCTCACGGAGTTGATCTCGGCACTCAACTTCGATTATCAAGAAGTGGCCCTGGGGTTTTTCCGCCTGTATCGCTACTGCCAGGAGCACCTGATACAGGGCAATACTCAGGAACCCTTGCAGATTCTGCAACAATTACGGGAAACCTGGGCCAGGGCGTTTAACCTGGATTAAAGGTATTCTAAGGAGGTGAAACCATGATTTCGCCCGTCGGCGGCAACAACATCGAATTGCTTCTCCAGAGCTATCGGGTACTGGAAGAGCGGCCCATACGCGAGCTGGAATCGCGCCGGGATGCCATCAACCAGCGCATCAACCTGTTCAACCAGCTGAAAACCCGGCTCAACACCTTGCAAAGCCTGGTCAAAGACCTGGGTTATTCCGGCACCACCTCTATCTGGGGAAGCAAAGCCGCTTCCAGCAGCGACGAGACCATCGTCGCTGTCAGTGCGACGTCTTCGGCCGTATCCACGACCCACACGGTATTTGTCTCCCAGCTGGCGAAAGCGGATCAGGTGGTATCCAATCAATATTCCACAACGGGTACCGATATCTCCTCCGCCCTCGGTGCCGGCACCTACACCTTCAGCGTGACGGTCAATGGCACCACCCAACAGGTATCGGTGGATATTCAGGCGGGCGAAGATAACCAGACGGTCTTACAGAATATCGTAACGGCGGTGAACAACACCACCGACATCGGCATTCGGGCGTCGATCGTTCAGGATAGCGCTTCCACGCTGCGACTGGTGTTCACCAGCGAGGAGACGGGACTGGATTATGAAATGGGTCTGGCCGATGTCAGCGGCAGCTTGCTGAACACCATCGGGATGAACGACAGCGTTAAAATGTCCGGGACGTCCGGTGGATATGTATACGACAGCACGGAACTCAATGCCATTGCCCTGATCAATGGGATCACCGTTACCAGCAACAGCAACACCATCGAAGGGGCCATTGAGGGGTTAACGTTGACCCTGCGCAAGGCCCAGGAACAGACCGAGGCCCCCGTTACGGTGACGGTGACCAACGATGTGGATGCGATCAAAGGCAAGATCCAGGATTTCATCAACGCCTACAACGAGGTGCTGGACTTTATTAAAAGCAACACGGCCGTCAATACGACCACTTACGAACGCTCCACCTTCAGCGGAGATTTCTCCGTCATGCAATTGCGGCTCCAATTGCGGCAAGCAATCGCCGATCCGGTCGATGGGCTTCCGAGCGGCGATCCAACGATCCTTTCGGAAATCGGCATTACCACCGATCGGGATGGGAAACTGAGCCTTTCCGACAGCGCCAAGCTGGAGGACATGATCCGCAACAACCTGGACCAGGTGGAAGCCCTGTTCAACTCCAGTGACGGTTACTCGGGCCGTTTGGATGCCTTGCTGGAAGAAATGACCTCCGGCGAAGGGGTGATCGAGAGCCGCAAAGATGTGCTGTCCAGTCAGATCAACCGCATCAACAATCGAATTGAACTCCTCCAGAAGCAAATCGACCGGAAAATGGAATTCTATCGGGATCAATTCTCGCGCTTGCAGGCGGCATATGCCATGTATACCGCACAGTTCAATTACATATCCTCGGTCGTCCAGGCCGGCTTCTTTATTCCCGGATAGGAGGGATAGTTATGGATATCGAGAGCATCAACATCCGGTTTTCCCAATTTCACCAGGGTTTTTCCAAAACGGGACAGGAGATACAACAAAAAAGTCGACCTCAGGAATTACCCCGACCCAACCAGCAAACGCGACAATTGAACTCGGAATTGAAACACGTAAAAATCGACCCGAAAATGGCCAACAATCTGGCCACCCTGCGGGAAATCGCCCGAAAGGTTCGGGACCACCTGAAACAGGCGGGCATTAAAATCCAGTTCGAAGTCAAAAAAGACGCCGGGAAAGTGGTCGTCATCGTCAAAGATCCGGTTACCGACAAGGTGGTCCGAGAAATTCCTCCTGATGTTTACCTGAAACTGGTCGAACATATCAAACAGATTCAGGAAGCCCAGGACTTTCAGGGTTGGGAAATCGACACGAGGCAATAAACCCAATGAACAAAGGCAGACTGAAGCAGGAAGTGGGACAACTGCTGCAGGCGATAGAGGCGGTCACCTGGCAACTACAGAGTTGCGCCCGGGAGAAAGACTGGGAAGGGTTTGTGGAAGGGGCCCAGCAGCGCGCCATTCTTTTTTCGCGCCTGGAAGCCCTGAAAAAACAGCTGCAAGAGGAAACCTTCCGATCCCAAAAACTGGACCAGATCGTTGCCGAAATCAACGATTGGGTCGTCCGCGAATTCCAAAAAGTGGCTAAAGTTGATAAGCAGATCGGCGATATTATAGAAAGTGAGAAGAAAAAAACGATCGAGAACATCGTCCGGATGCAAAAAGGATTGGAATTTCTGAAGACGTACCAACGGAAGGCCAATAGTCGAAAAATTGTCTCGAGGGTCTATTAACTAAGGAAGGTTAATATGAAAATCGATTTCATCAATAGTGCCCTGAACTCCATCATGGGGGTTGAGCGGAATCAGAAGTTAAGGGCAGTGCAACGAGAGGAAATTCGAACGGACAAAGCGGAATTTTCCAGGGAAGCAAAAAAAATGGCAAAAAAACAAAAGGCACTATCTCCTGAAAGGTTGGAAGAGATCAAGCGACGCATCGCCGAGGGTTATTACAGCAGAGAAGAGATTTTAAAGGAAATCGCCGAACGCATGTTGAACAGCAAAGACTTTCAGGAATTCATAAAATCCCGAAAAATCGACCGTAACCTGTAATGGTTCGCCTCTGCCCAGCCTTGGCGACCGGGCAGAGGGACAACGTTTCCCTCCCTCTTTCTGTCCCCTTATCCTTTTTCGAAACGTCAGGAAAGGTTTAAATAAAATCGGGAAGTTATGTCTCGGCTGAAAGCGTTTTTCCGTTACCCTAAATTTAAAGCCCCTCCCTTTCGGATCATTTATTTAAATGATGATTACTTCCTGCAGGCCGCTACCATCGAAGCCCTGAAAACCTTGGGGCATCACGTATATCCGTTGCAAATAGAACGGAATCCCACCCGCATGCTGGAGAAGCTACTGAAAACCTGTGTGCTGGTAAAACCCGATGCCGTGATGGGAGTCAACCACGGCGGTTTCGATCCCGAAGGGAAAATTGCGGGCATTCTGGCGGAACTGAACATCCCCATCGTCATGTGGTATCTGGATGATTTCCGATTCATTATTCATAAAAACAATGTGCATGCCACGCCCAACAGCATCATTTTCACCTTCGATAAAAAGCAGGTGGTCCCTTTGCTGGAAACCGGTTTTCAACACGTGTTCTACCTCCCGTCGGGCAGCTCCTACCATCCCCAACGGCTTTACCGAAGCCCGAAATTCGCTTTCTTACAAGGCGCCGTGACATTTGTGGGGAACACTTTTGACAAAACCAAGACCACGCGGAACAAACCCCACTACGCGCGTCATCTTCGGGAACTGGAAGGAGAAATCGACTTCACCCGCCTGCATCACGATCTGGTGGAACAAATCGAAAGGCACCAAAAAACTCGCTTCGATAACGAAGACGATTTTTATCGATATGCCGGATTCGTGATCGCCCATGCCACCCAGGTGTACCGTCAGTACATGTTGCGCCATATTTCCGAACCCGATTTTCACCTTTTCGGAGACTCCAAATGGAAGGAGCTGGGCATCGGGGCCCGGCTTCACGGGGGGACTCATTTTCTTAACGAAACCCCCTTTGTGTATGCCCATTCCCAGATCAACATCAATCTCTCCAGCCAACAACTGGAGAGTAGTGTCAGTCTGCGGATTTTCGATGTGCCGGCGGCGGGCGGGTTTTTGCTGACCGACTGGAAAGAGAGCCTGGCGGAATTGTTCGATATTCAACAGGAGGTCGCCTACTTCGGCAGTGCGGAAGAAATGAACGATAAAATTCGTTTTTATCGTCGGCACCCGGAGCTGCGAGCCCGGATGGTTGAACGGGCCAGAGAAAGGGTTCGGAAAAGCCACCTGGTACAACACCGCGTCCAGCGCATGTTATCCATCTGCCAGCAGATCGATGCCTTTTAACCTTGCGTCTTTCTCAATCTTGAACAACCATCTATTCCCCCAGCCATGCCACTGCCGCCTCAACGAAGGCGTACTGGAGACCGCGGCAGCCCCCCTCATCGACGGGCTCAATGCCTGTGTCACCCGGGCGCCGTTATCCCACGACATCGTGCCAGCGCTTAAGTTCCAGCGTTTGACCGTCAAAAACCGCATAGGTGAAATGATCGATCCAATCGCCCAGGTTGACATAAATTTTTTCCCCAATAATTTGGTAATTGGGCATATGCAAATGCCCCATCACCACAAAATCGAAGCCTTCCTGAAATTTCCGGATCGCCAATTGCAAATAATCGGTGTCGTTGGGCACACCGACCTGAGCGGTATGTTCCCGGCTGAGGGACGAAATCCATTTGGCAAACGGTATTCCGAAATCCGGATGAATCAGGCTGTAAAGGAAAATATTGACTCTGTTGCGAAAAATACGCCTGAGAAGACGGTACCCCCGGTCATTCCGAGCTACACCATCGCCATGGTTGATGTAAAACCGTTTGTTCTCGATCCTGCAATCCAGGGGGTCTCGGTGGATCCGGAAACCCATTTCCCGGGAAAGAAAATCGCGCATCCAAAAATCGTGATTACCGGCAATGTAATGCAGCTCCTTACCCAACTCCCGCAGATGATTGAGGGCACACAACACGCGGGTATAACCGCGGGGGATGACGGTTCGGTATTCAAACCAGAAATCAAATAAATCTCCCACAATGAACAACCGGTCTCCCGTTGTGGCCACGTGTTCAAGAAAAGATAGTAACTTACGCTCTTTCACCCGCTCCGACTTGGTGTTGGACATGCCCAGATGAACATCTGAAATAAAATAGGTCCATCCCATAATGACTGATACCCTCGTTTCCCATTCCCATGCGGTCGGGAGAATTGGTTTGTAATTAGTTTGACAAATCCCTTTTCTTCGTTTAAATTTTCCTACTTGGATAATTAAATGAATCGCCGAGACTTTTGCAGTAAAAAAATAAAATTCAATCAAAGGATACGACCACGATTGTAATGGACATAAAAAACATTCGTAATTTCTGCATCATCGCTCATATTGATCACGGGAAATCCACCCTGGCAGACCGGTTGCTGGAATTTACCGGGGCGCTCCATCAGCGGAAGCTCCAGGAACAGATACTGGACAGCATGGATCTGGAACGGGAACGGGGGATCACGATCAAAGCACATGCGGTGCGGATGGAATATCGTTCATCCGACGGGAACCAATACCTTTTCAACCTGATCGATACTCCTGGACATGTGGACTTTACCTACGAAGTTTCCCGGAGTTTGGCCGCCGCGGAAGGAGCCCTATTGTTGGTGGATGCCGCCCAGGGTGTGGAAGCGCAAACCATCAGCAATCTGTATCAAGCCATCGAAAACGACCTGGTGATCATCCCGGTCATCAATAAAATCGATCTGCCCAACGCTCAGATCGAAGCGGTAAAACATCAGATTCTGGAATTGATCGGCTGCCCGGAGGAGGAGATTCTTCTGGTCAGTGCTAAAACCGGTGAGGGGGTCAATCGGGTCGTCCAGGCCATTCTGGAAAAGATTCCCCCACCTCAGGGAAATCCCGGAGCCCCTCTACAGGCGCTGATTTTCGACTCCAGCTTCGATGTGTACCGCGGTGTGGTGGCTCTAATCCGGGTGTTCAACGGCGAAATTCAGGTGGGAGACAAAATCCGATTTCTGGCTACGGGCCGAGAATTCGAAGTGGAGGAAGTCGGTACCCTGTTGCTCAAACGGATCCCCACAAAAAGGCTTACGACCGGGGAAGTGGGATATCTCATTTGTGGGGCAAAAAATGTGCGGGACATTCGGGTGGGAGACACGGTAACCCACGCCCTTCGTCCCGCCGCCGAGCCTCTTCCGGGATATCGTCAGGTCAAACCCATGGTTTTTGCAGGCATATATCCTGTAGACAGTCAGGATTTCGAAGACCTGCGCAACGCCCTGGAACGACTGGCGCTGAACGATTCTTCCCTATACTTCGAGCCGGAAACTTCCTCGGCCCTGGGCTTTGGATTTCGTTGCGGGTTTCTGGGGCTTTTGCATATGGAAATCGTCCAGGAACGCCTGGAACGGGAGTTTGGACAGAGCATCATCGTTACCACCCCGAATGTGGTTTATAAAATCATCACCACCGATGGAGAGGAACTGTATATCGACAATCCGGTCAAAATGCCTTCCCCCGTGAAGATTGCCCGTTTCGAAGAACCGTACATCGATGCCCATATCATCACCCCCCCGGAATACATCGGGAACATCATGAAACTGGCCAGCGAAAAGCGGGGTATTCTTCAGAATACCACTTATTTGGATCCGACTCGTGCCGACCTGCACTATCATTTTCCCCTTTCGGAAGTAATTTTCGACTTTTTTGATCGCCTCAAATCCGTAAGCCGGGGCTACGCTTCTCTGGACTACGAATTCGCCGGCTATCGGGCGTCGGAGCTGGTGAAATTGGACATCTTGATCAACGGGGAGATTTTGGATGCGCTATCGACCATAGTCCACAAAGACCGGGCCTACGATTACGGCCGTAAATTATGCCGGAAGCTCAGACGACTGATCCCTCGCCAGCTATTCGAAGTGGTGATTCAGGCCGCCATCGGCAGCCGCATTCTTGCCCGGGAAACGGTTAAAGCGTTACGGAAAAACGTATTGGCCAAATGTTACGGAGGCGATGTTACCCGAAAACGCAAGCTTTTGGAAAAACAGAAAGAAGGTAAGAAACGCATGAAACAAGTCGGCCGGGTGGAAATTCCTCAGGAGGCCTTTCTGGCCGTGCTATCGGCCGACGACTGAACTAACATTGCCAGACGCGCATGGTCCGGAACCTATTCCGGCCTTCAGCGATTAAAATGTCGAGTGTAAATCAGACGAACGGAGGTGACCCAGAGTGAAACCCGCAGAAAAGTATTGGGATGGAATGAAGGCCATCCTGATTGCCGTACTGGTTGCGCTGACCCTGCGTCAGTTTGTTATCGCCGCTTACAAAATTCCTACGGGTTCCATGGAAGATACTCTGTTGATCGGCGATTTCCTTTTAGTCAACAAATTTGCCTATGGAGCCCAGACCCCCGATTGGATCGGCATCCCTTTTACCCGGGGACACCGCATTCTGGGGCTTCCCACCGGTTTCGAGGTACCCCGCTGGATGCGGATTCGCTTCCCTGCACTGACCCGACCGGAGCCTTACGATATTGTGGTATTCAAATATCCCCGAGACCCTCGACTGGAATACATCAAGCGGTGCATCGCCGTGGGCGGGCAAACCGTGGAGGTGATCAACAAAAAAGTTTTTGTGGATGGCCAACCGTTTCCCAATCCTCCCAAAATGAAGCATATCGATCCCTATATTATTGCCCGGGATGATCCTTTCGGCCGGGGGTTTCAGGTGTTCGAACCCGGGCTGGGCAGCCGGGATAACTTCGGCCCCTATACCGTTCCGGAGGGCCATTATTTCATGATGGGCGATAACCGCGACAACAGTTCCGACAGCCGTGAATGGGGTCCCGTCGCCCCGCAAAACATCGTGGGGAAACCGTTAATCATTTACCTGTCTTTGAATTCCATGTACAACATTCGCTGGAATCGATTGGGGATGGTAATTCGCTGATGACCCAGACCGCCGGGCTATACATACACATTCCTTTTTGCGAACGGAAATGCGGTTATTGCGACTTCTATTCCATCACTCATCTAGAACTGGTGGACGCCTTTGTGGACGCCCTGATTCAGGAGATCCAACTCCGGGGGCGTTGGGGTGCCGATTACCGGTTCCAGACGGTTTTTCTGGGCGGAGGCACCCCCTCTCTTCTTTTGCCCGAACAACTCCATCGCATCTTGGGCGGCCTTCGGGAACAATTCCCGATTCTGAGGGATGCCGAAATCACCATCGAGGCCAATCCCGGCACGTTGAGCCGGGAAAAACTCCGCGCCTTCCGACAACTGGGGATCAACCGGTTAAGCCTGGGAGCACAAAGCCTGCATGCGGCGGAGCTGCGTTTCCTGGGACGCCGGCATACCGCAGAAGAGGTGATGCACAACGTTTCGCTGGCCCGGGAAGCCGGATTCGAGAACATCAACCTGGACTTGATGACCGCTTTTCCGGGACAAACGCTCGATTCCTTCCGTCACACTCTGGAACAGGCTGTCCAACTACACCCAGCCCATCTCTCCTGTTATACATTAATCTTTGAACCGGGAACACCCTTTTACCATCGCATGAAAACGGGTGAATTGCCTCCGGTACCGGAGGAGAAAGAAGTCCAGTTTTATCAGGAAGCGCGCCGATTTCTGGAAGAGCGGGGTTATCGGCAATACGAAATTTCCAACTTCGCCCGGGACAAGGCATATATCTGCCGCCACAACTGCATTTACTGGAACTATCACCCTTACCTGGGCCTGGGGCCCTCGGCCCATTCTTTCGACGGGAAACAGCGTTGGGCCAACATCCGCTCCGTTTCTTCTTACATCCAGCATCTGAAGGCCGGACGGCTTCCGGTTGATTTCCAGGAATCCCTAACCCCGGAACAACAAATGTTCGAATATATTTATCTTCATCTACGGTTACGAAACGGGCTGGATTTAGCCGCCTTTCGGCAGCGGTTTGGTATGGATTTAACAAGCCGATATCGCGGCACCATCCATCGGCTTCTTTCGGAGGGGCTGATAGAACCGCCCAATGGGCATTTAAAACTTACGGATAAAGGGTGGTTGTTGGCCGATACGATTGCCACGTATTTCTAACTTTAAAAAATGGTATGGGTGGAAAACGGATGAAATGGACGGTACGATGGGGGATCAGCGTCAGCCTGTTCCTCTGCAATCTGGTCTCAGCCCAGGCCATTCAGACGCCGGTCGCCCGGCAGACCGACCGGGCCATGCAGCAATTTCGGCTGGCCCAGACCTATCAGCAGCTGGGAGACCACGAGCGCGCCGTCCCCCTTCTGGAAACCCTGTACCGTCAACAACCACAGAATCTGTTGTTTTACCAAGCATTGTTGGAATCCTACCTGTTTCTCTCTCGGCTGGACAAAGCCGAACGGCTGGTTGAGCAGCAACGGCTTCGGCAGCCGGGAAATGTCCGCTTCGACATCGATAAAGGGATGGTGTTGTATAAGAAAGGCTTACAGGAAGAGGCCCGACAACTGTGGCGGGCGGTTCTCCAAAAACGAAAAAAAGACGTCACCGTCTATACCATGATCGCCAACGCCATGTGGCAAAACCGCCTCTACGACGAAGCCCTGAAAGTGTATCAAACGGCTTACCGGCAATTTCCCTCTCGCACCTATCTGCTTCAGAATATCGCCAATCTCTACCGCATGCGCATGCAATATCGGCAGGCGTTGCAATACTACCTGGAATACCTGAAAAAAGAACCCGATCGCTACGAGGGCGTGGCCCGGCAGATTCTTACCTTCCGACTAAGCAAGGCGCAGGCCGACAGCTTCGTCCAATACCTGCAGGAAGCGGCCCGCAAGGGCGACGACTCTCCTCAGGTACAATTGATCATTGCCAAATTTTACCAGAAATACCAGCATTACGACGAGGCGTTGAATATTTATTTACAGATTAAGGGAACGCCCGATGCCGCCCGCTATTTATTGGATTTTGCGCGTGCGGCACAGAACGATTCGGCCTATACGGCGGCACTCAAAGCCTACCAGGCCTATATCACCCGATTTCCTCAATCCCCCAACCTATTGCAGGCCTATCGAGGAGCAGCATTTTGCCATTTGGCACTGGCCCGATTGAACAACGAGGTGCGCCACGCTCAACAGGCTCTGGAAATCCTCCAGACCGTGCAAACCCGTTATCCCGGGCATCCTTCGATCCCACAGCTGCGTTTATTGGAAGCGGATATCTACAAAAGCTTCTTTTTCGATATTGACAGGGCGTTGAAGATCTACCGGGACATGATTTCCCGTTTTCCCAAACGCCCCGACATGGTGGAAACGGCGCGCTTGCGGGCCGCCGAATGTCTGATCCTCCGGGGGGAGCTAGAAAGCGCCGCCGACATGCTGCAGCCCATACGAACCCGCCGGAAAAAGCCCGAAGCCCTTCTTTTGCTGGCAAGAATCGCTTTTTACCGGCAAGAGTATTCCAGGGTAAAGCAGTACGTCAATGAAATCATCCGGCAGCAAGGTCTGTCCGGGGAAATGATTAATGACGCCCTGCAGTTGCTTTTATGGACGGATTATCAGGAATCGGCTCCCCGCGCCCTGGCGCTCTACGCCCGGGCGGACCTGTTGCAGTTTCAGCAAAAAAAATCCGAAGCCCTGAAAACCATTGAGGAAGCCCTGGCGGTCAACCCGCCGGCCGACATGCGCGCCCGTCTGATCCTCAAAGCAGCCTTTCTGGCCGAAGAACTGGAAAAATTTGAACAAGCCTTAAGCTATTTGAATCAACTCATCCAGGAAAACCATTTTCAGGCCTATGCCGACGAAGCCCTTTTTCGGATGGCCAATATTCTGCTCCTGCGATTACAAAAACCCCGGGAAGCGTTTCTGCTCTATGACCGATTGTTAAGCGAATTCCCGGAAAGCCCCTTTGCCAATCCCGCTCGGGATCGGTTAAGAGCAATTCGTGAACATCATCCGGACTTAATGCCATGAAACCGATGCTCTGGATCAGCCTATTTCTTTTGACCCTCTCGGGCCCAAGCCCGGGGCAATATTGCCTTATCCCAATGGATTTAACCCAGACTGATCATCTGAAAGCCTACGGGATCGCCTACTGGAGCCTAACCCGCGGTGTGAATGTGGAATGGTTGTTAAACTATCGAGGCGGCTCCTTTTTGCTGGAGGTGTTTCCGGGACTGGAGACCGAATGCCGCATTCGGGGCGTCAAATACGAAATCCTTTCGGCCACCCAGGTAAACGAAATCTACGCCACCATCGAAAACGAAAACATGGAACGCATTTTGTTGGAAAAGGCCCCTAAGATTGCGGTGTACACCCCTCCCAACAAACAACCGTGGGACGATGCCGTCACCCTGGCCTTGACGTATGCCGAGGTTCCCTACGACAAGATCTACGATCCCGAGGTCCTGACGGGTAAATTAACCCGCTACGATTGGTTGCATCTCCACCATGAAGATTTCACCGGCCAATACGGAAAGTTCTATGCCGTTTATCGGAATGCCGCCTGGTATCAGGAAGAGGTTCGGGTGAACGAAGCCATGGCCAAGCGGTTTGGTTTTGCCAGCGTTTCGGCATTGAAAAAGGCGGTGGCCTGGGAAATCCGCTCCTATGTGGAAAAGGGAGGCTTTCTGTTCGCCATGTGCTCGGCCACCGATGCCCTGGACATAGCCCTTGCCGCGCAAGGGGTCGACATTGTGGACGTCCCCTTCGATGGGACCCCGCCCGACCCCAATTACCTGGAAAAGTTAGACTTTTCCAAAACCTTCGCCTTTCAAAACTTCCGCTTGTATACCGACCCCAATATCTACGAATATTCCGACATCGACGTGCCCCCGAGCTTCGCCCCACGGGTCCGCGATCCCGAAACCGACTACTTTACCCTTTTCGAATTCTCCGCCAAATACGATCCGGTGCCTACCATGTTAACCCAAAATCATGTGGATGTGGTTAAGGGATTCATGGGACAAACCACCATGTTCGATCGCACCAAAATCAAACCCTCGGTCATCATCATGGGCGAAGTGGAGGGTACCAACGAGGTGAAATACATTCATGGCAACCTGGGCAAGGGGACCTTCACCTTTTATGGAGGTCACGATCCCGAAGATTATACTCATGCCGTGGGGGATCCCCCGACACAATTGGAGCTCCATAAAAACTCCCCCGGCTATCGGTTAATCTTAAACAATATTTTATTTCCGGCGGCACGGAAAAAGAAGCTAAAAACCTGATCCAATCTCCGGATCGGCTTTTCCTTCGGAAGGTCCGAAAAACCATGTTCCAGTAACCGTTCAGAGGGAGGAGAAGACGATGTTTGTGGAATTGAAGATCGCTACCCGCCACCGTACCGAATTGATCGATATCACCCCCAAGGTTCAGCAGGCGGTCAGGCAAACTCAAGTCCAGGAAGGGCTCTGTCACATCTGGGTACCCCACACCACAGCCGGGGTAACCATTAACGAGAATGCCGATCCCTCGGTGGCCAAAGACATTCTGATGGAACTGAACAAGGTGATTCCGTTTGAAGACCATTATCATCATTTAGAAGGAAACTCCGCCGCCCATATCAAATCTTCTCTGGTGGGATGTGCCCAGACGCTCATCATTCACCAGGGGAGGGTGATGTTGGGGAGCTGGCAGGGCATTTTTTTTTGCGAATTCGATGGTCCCCGCCACCGCACCGTATGGTTGAAGATTTTCGCTCAATGATGAGGGCGGGCGGCAGCATTAAAGGAAAGTTCAATAACCATCGAGATCCGATCGATTTCTAAACATCGGCATTGGAGGGATCGATGACGTCTAATGAATACTTTAACCGTATTTCCTCCCAGTGGGACCGTTTACAACAACAATTCTATTCTGAACGGGTTCGTCTTGCAGCGATCCAACAGGCCGATTTAAGACCCGGCCAATATGTGGCCGACGTGGGGGCAGGCACCGGTTACCTTACCGAAGCCCTGTTGCAGCACGGTGTGTGGGTAATCGCCCTGGATGCCTCCCGGCCCATGTTGGATGTGCTTGTTCAAAAACTGGGCCCATGTTCTCAACTCTGGTGTCAGCGGGCCCTGGGAGAACAGCTGCCCCTGGCCGACGAAAGCGTGGATGCCGTGTTCGCCAATATGTTTCTCCATCATGTCGAGTCTCCTGCCGCCGTCATCCGAGAATTGACGCGAATACTTAAACCCGGAGGGAAATTGGTCATCACCGATCTGGATCGCCATCCATTTCGCTTTTTGCTGGAAGAGCATCACGACCGCTGGCCTGGCTTTGAGCGGGATCAGCTGCGAGAGTGGTTCACCCAGGCCGGCCTGAATCCTGTTCGTCTGAGCTGTGTGGGAGAAGAGTGTTGCGACACCTCCGCCGACGGAGAGGTGGTGGCCCGGATCAGCATTTTCCTTGCCTACGGCGAAAAAAATCACTAATCTATTGAAAAATTGGAAACTACATGGATTTTTTTCTAAATTATAGTTGCCGGGTCTTTGAAACGACGATCCTTCACACCCCCCGGAGAAAGGAGGGATACCGATCCGATTTTGAGGGGCGCAATATGTGATCTTCAAAACATTGTATCCGTGAAGAATCATTATACATAAACCGTTACGGCGTGCGATGTCGTCGATGGAAGAAAGAACGTGGAAATCAAAACGACGAGGCCAACCATGTTAGACCAGATCATTGAAAATATCATTCAAAACATCCGGCAGGAAGTGGTCCAACCCGGTATGGACCGAATTCCCCTGACGTACATCACGACCCGGAATATTCCCGACTCCGTAAAACATTTTTTTGATCAGGAAGTGGAACTCTGGCTCCGGGAAGAGGCCGACAAATTCAGTACCGGCGACCGCTTTGACTACGATTTACCCGAGGTTCGGGTGCTCATCGATAAAATCTTCGATATCCTTAAACAAACGGCCACTTTCCATATCACCGTCTTTAATCGCCTGCTGGAGCGGGCGATTAAACTGGAAGCGAACTATCTGATCCGACCGCACCAAACGCTTACCCAGTTCCTCTTTAAAGACAGCTATACCATCACCACCATGGAAGTGTACGACATGCTGAAATATTTCGAACGGTTTCAGTACTACAAGGACGCCCTGACGGATTATTTCAATTTGAAATACATGCGGGAAATCTCTCAGCCGCAATTCGAAGAATTGATTGAGGCCATCGACAAACAGGTTTTCTCCAAGAATCCGGTGGAAACCACCCTGCAAATGGTAAAAACCATTACCAATTTTCTCAATGAAGGGCGTCCACCTTCGGACACCATTTCCCTGGAAATCCTGCTGACCGCTTTCAACGATCGAAATCTGAACCAGTTTACTCAGCTTATCGAACAGGAGCAACGGGCGGGGACCCGGGAGGTTTCCCTCCAGGACCTGGAACAGATGCTCCGCAGCGGTCAACCCCTGAGCCGGTTGAAAGCCGCCCCTTCCGTAGAGACCCGGGTGGAGGAAATTGCCGATATCGAGGAAGAAAAACCCGAGGTTCAGGTGGAAACCATCACCGTATCCGAGGTAACGGAACCGCCGCCGGTGATGGAGGAAAAGGAAGAGGAATTGGTGGAGGAAGAAGAAGAGGAAAAAGTGGAGGCCGTCGGCGGAGCCGCCGAGCAACTGGCCAACATGGTGGCCGAAAAGATCAAAGGCGACCACTTAGAAGATTTACATCAACTGATCAAACCCAAACAACGGAAAAAATTCATCAAGAAAATATTTCGTAAGAATGAATCGGAATATACGGAATTTATCGATCTTCTCAATCGGATTCCGGATTGGAAAAGGGCCTCCCGCACCATCGACGAATACTTTGTCACCGCCAGCATCAATCCCTATTCGAAAGAGGCCTTGGAATTTAGCGATCTGGTCTACAACCGCTATTTCCCCAAAGATCGACCCCTGGCTGAGGACGAATTCTAAGAGGTAAGCGTTTGGGTAAGGAACGCTTTGTCATTATCGGGGGAGGACGGGTAGGCGGCGTACTGGCCTACCACCTGCAGACAGCCGGTTTTGGGGTGACCGGAATAGTGGAAACTTCCGAACAGCGGCGGCGCCGTTTACAAACCCTGTTTCCGCAGATTCCTCTTTCCCAAAACCTGCCCTCAGAATGGATACCTGCCTGTGATTGTTTATTGATCTGTGTACCCGACGACGCCATCCCGGCACTGGTCCAGCAACTACAGGCCCATCGCACTTTTTGGAAACATCACATCCTTGCCCACACCTCGGGGATTCTCCCCGCGTCGATTTTACAACCGTTAAAAACAGCGTTCGTTTACCTTGCCAGTGTGCATCCCATCTTCAGCTTTAGCACCCGTCCTCCCTCCCAGCACTCGCTTGGAGGAGTATATTTTGATCTGGAAGGCGACAGGGAAGCCGTGGCTTGGTTCCGATCCGTCATCACCCGCCTGGGCGGCCGCTGTCTGACAGTTACGGCCCGGCAGAAAAAAGCCATCCATCTGGCATCGGTATTCTATTCCAACTTTCTGGTAGGCATTGTAGAGGGTGCCCAACAGATTCTGAAACAAGCCGGCCTGAGTCCCCCCTTTCATCTGGAGCCCTTTTTACCCCTGGTGCAGGCCACACTGGAAAATCTTTCCACCCTACCCCCGATCGAAGCGCTCACCGGACCGCTGAAACGCGGAGACGTTTCTACCGTTCGGGCACACCTGGAGTGGTTGCGACAGCATCTTCCATCCTGGTTCCCCGTTTATACGGCCATCTGTCAGGCGCTGTTACCATCGTTGGACCTGCCCCCGGAGAAACGGCATCAGCTGAACCGTTTGTTCGAAAAGCCGTGGAATGGGTCCGACACCCCCTAACGGTTCAACCAGTCCTGCAGCATGGTCTCGATCCACTCGGGAGGCCAATCGGGATTGGGGTACCGCCCCTTCTGCAAGCGCTGACGCACGGCCTCGTAAAGCATAACGGCGGTTGCCACGGAAACGTTTAAACTTTCTACCATTCCAAACATCGGGATGTAGACATTCTGATCCGCCATGGCCAAGGCCTCTTCCGAAACACCGCGATGTTCATTTCCTACAATGATGGCCGACGGCCGGGTCCAGTCAACATCATAAATGGAAGTAGAGCGATGTCCCAGATGGGTGGCATAAATTCGGAACCCCTTGTCTTTCAGGTGCCGCTTCAGGGCGGTAGAGTTTCGAAACGGTACCGTATCCACCCATTTTCTGGCCGAAGCGGAGGATTTTTTGCCCAGTTCCGGGAAGGCTTCTTCCGTGTAAAGTAAATAGACCTGTAATACGCCGGTGGCATCGCAGGTGCGCAGAATGGCACTAACGTTATGGGGGTCGTGGATATTTTCGCACACCACGGTCAGGTCGGGTTGGCGATGTTGCAATACGCGTCGAATTTTCGCCATTCGTCTTTCCGTGGGCATGGGCGTTTTCCTGTCTTCATCCGGCTGGGAATTTACGCCCCCGTCCAGAAAAACCAAACCGAAATCGAGAAAAAATTTGGTCAAAATTTGAGGAAAAATTTATTATATTTTGGGCAATTTTGGAAAGGTGATGGTTTTTTCACCGAAAATACCAACGCATCCTTTGAAGGCGGATGGCCAGGAAGGGCCGGGAACAAAAGGATAACATCGAATGTAATCGTAAAGATGAATTTTGAGGAGGATCAACCATGGCCCGGCGCAAAAAAGAAATGAGGGATGAAGCATGGGAAGAAAAGGATCAGGAATTCCATGAAGAGCTGGAAGACGGGGGGCTGGAGGAGGAATCCCGGCAAACCGATGCAGAGGACATTGAAGAGGACATGCTGGAGCTGGAAGAAATTGAAGCCAAATTGGAAAGCGGAGAGGCCTTTTTCACCACTTCGGACGACCGTTCCCTTTTGCCCAAAGCCCGGATTGTTTATTCTTGTCCTCGATGCCGTCGCATCTTCTTTAACAATCGCTGGGTAAAAGACAACATCACCGACTTATTCACCGTACGCACCGAGCTGGCCTATTGCGACCGTTGCACCGGCAAAGCGGTAGACAACTTTGTGGGCAGCATTGAGATTTACGACAAACAGTTAAAAGAGCGCAAAACCGAGTTTATTCGCCTGGCCCACGATGTGGAAGCCGAACTGGAGAATCGGCCTCCTTTCGAGAAAATCCTCAACATCGTAGAAAAGAACGACATTTTATTTATATTTACCAACACCACGCGTTTGGCCATGGAAATCGGTCGGCGTATTCGCAGCGAATTTCACGGCGGCATTCAATACGAATGGTTCGACCGTAACCAGTACCTGCGCGTCAAATGGTACGATGAGGTGCACAATAAAGAGTATTTTAAAGAGCGCATTCGGGCATTAAAAGAACGGCGCTTCGGTCTTTTCGCCTTCGAAGACGAAGAATAGGTTGAAGCCGTTTATCGAAGTGTGCTCCGGGGCCCGCTACGGGAGCGGGCCTTTGTTTTTAGGAAAACCATCTGTGGGTCGAGAACCCATGCTTCCACCCTCCCTATACCTGGCCGCCGTGCGACCCCATTATTTCTTGACAGTGGGGGATGTATTGAAGATTGCGGCATCCGGGGCAGTGCTATTTGCAGATCATCTGCGCTTTACCCGGCAAAGCCCCATCACGCGAGCCTTACTGGCGGCACCCGAAACCGATCTGCGATTGATCATTCCGGTTCGGCATCCCACCATCCCCCATCCCGCGCTTTCGGATATCCTGATTGACCATCGGCAACCCTGGCCCCGACGGCATTTGCGTTCCCTGGAACTCTCCTACCGCTATGCCCCTTTCTTCGATTATTATTTTCCTCATCTCCAAACACTCTTCCACTCCATCCCACAGCGATTAACCGATTTTTTATGGGAGCTGACTCTCTGGCAACTCCGCATCTTGTTCCCGGACAGGCCCGTGTGGCGAGCTTCCTGGGTCGGTATTCAGCATGCGCAAGACGTCGTCGCCTTTTTACCCCGGCAACACCTCCAAGGAATGGTTCATCTGCCCGAAGAAAGCGGCTATTATGGCACCCATTTTCCGGAAAACCTCTGCCATACGCTTCCCGTCCAAGACCTCTCCCACCGGTCCGTTCCATTGACCCTTCACCCCGGGCACGCCTCGCTTCCGCTGTTGTTCTTTCTGGGTCCCGATGTGGGCAGACGGTTGTTCTCCCCCTAAGGGGCCGAGTGGGATACGCAATTGCCTTGCATTTCAAATATGCCTTTATTATTTTCAGCGTGGCGATTTTAGTCCAATAGTCAGCCGGTGAACGAGAGTCCCGTAGGAGCAGTCGATACAATCGGAAACTCCGGGATCTTCGACATAATTTTTTTCCACCGCCACCTTTCAACAACCATGCGGTGTGGTATCGGTTGGGGAGGACAACACACACGCAATAACCAGCAAGGTGAATGGGGCCATTGTATGCAGAGCGCATTTTCCCGAATCCAGGCAATCATTCAGCAACGGGGAGCTGGATTTGTTCTGTTACTGGATCCGGATAAGACCTCTTTAACGACATTGCCGGAGACCATCGTTCAGGCCTGCGATGCGGGGGTAGACATTTTCTTCCTGGGAGGCAGTTTTCTATTTCACAACAATTTTGATGATTTTGTCCGAACGGTGAAGGCGGCCGTCGGGGAGCAACCGGTCATCCTTTTCCCGGGAAGCATGTATCAGTTGTCCTCTCATGCGGACGCCGTGCTGTATTTATCGCTGATCAGCAGCCGTAATCCGGAGCACCTGATCGGCACTCAGGTGTTGGCCGCGCCGCTGGTATGGAAACTGGGACTCGAGGCCATTTCCTGTGGATACATGATCATCGAATCCGGGAAATTGACCAGTGCTCAGTTTTTAAGCAATTCCTCGCCCATTCCTCGGAACAAGCCGGACATTGCGTTGGCCCATGCTTTGGCGGCCCAGTATCTGGGAATGCAAACCGTCTATCTGGAAGCCGGGAGTGGAGCCGAACTCAGCGTTCCCGAAGACATGATTCGCCAGCTCGCCCGACATGTTGAGGTTCCCATCATCGTTGGCGGGGGCATTCGTTCTCCGGAGCAGGCGGCCGCAAAGGTACAGGCCGGCGCCCGGCTGGTTGTGGTGGGAAATTTTTTCGAAGAAAAGGCCAACACCCATTTAATAAACGAATTTGCATCGGCCATACACCAAAAATAGGACTCAACCTTGGATAACCAGGCATTTATCCGACAACAAATTCAGGAACATCTGAATACCCAACAGCGGCTGCTGAACGAACAGGCACACACCATCGAACAGATTGCTTTAAAATTTGTGGAGACTTTTCGAGGAGGGGGAAAGATTCTATTCTGCGGCAACGGAGGCAGCGCCGCCGACGCCCAACATCTGGCGGCGGAACTGATCATCCGCTTGCGCAGCAGTTTCCCCCGTCCCGGACTCCCCGCCATCGCCCTGACCACAGACACCTCCGTGCTTACGGCAGGAGCAAACGACCTGGGGTTTGAACAGGTGTTTGCCCGGCAGATTCAGGCCTTAGCCCATCCCACCGATTTGCTGGTCGCCCTCAGTACCAGTGGTAATTCCCCCAACATTTTGCAAGCCATCCAGGCGGCGCGAAACAAGGGCCTGTTCGTGGTGGGATTCACCGGCGGGGATGGAGGGCAAATGGTTCACCAAGTTCAACTGGCACTCGTGGTTCCTTCCACTACCACCGCACGTATCCAAGAAGGTCACATCCTGGCAGGCCATATCATTTGCCAGCTGACCGAAGAACATCTTTTCCATAAACACCCCCAACACCCATAACCCACCCAGGCTTTCCAGGAATCGCATGGCGGGTGAGAAAAAGGGGCAGCGGGGCGATGCCCTTGGGCAGGCAGGGCACCCAAACGACAAAAATTCGGGCCTTTGCCTCGAAAAAAGCACCGTTCATCCAGCTGCGGATCAGGAGCGATCGATTCTGAACGAAACAGGGGCTTGCCGGATGGAAAATTCCCGGGCGGATGGTTCCGTTTGATCCCGATATTTCTTGAGGACCCGGATAAACACCTCCACCAGATGGGGATCGAACTGCGATCCGGCATTTTTTCGAATCTCCTGCAGGGCCGACTCGTGTTCCACCGCCTTCCGATACACCCGATCGGAAACCAACGCTTCGTAAGCATCGATAATCGCCAGCAGCCGAGAAAAGAAAGGAATGGCCTCCCCCTTTAATCCATCGGGATAACCGGTGCCATCATAGCGCTCGTGATGATGGCGCACTATCGAGGCCACTTCGGACAGCTCCTCGATTTCCCCGATAATCTGGCTTCCGATAATGGGATGGTCCTTGGCCCTTCGCAATTCATAATCTTCCAAACTGCTGGCCTTATGGAGGATGTGATCCGGCATGCCGATCTTACCAATGTCGTGAAGGTAGGCGGCCAGCATCAGGGTAAATTTTTTATCGGGATCCAGCTGCAGTTCTTCGGCCATCCGCATGGCCAGCCGAACCACCCGCTGAGAATGCCCCGAGGTGTAGGGATCTTTTGCATCCAGTGCCCGCATCAATGCCTTTAACGCCTTGAACAGAATCTCCGCCTTGTTTTCCTGAATGCGCCGCGCTTCCAGCCGTTTGCGCTCCAGATTCCGCTCAATCACCACCGGAATTTCATCGATTTTGATGGGTTTTACGATATAATCGCTCACGCCCAATTTCAATGCGTGTTTAACCAGAGAAAGATCGTGTACCCCGGTCACCAGCACCACCGGAATGTCCAGATACATGGCCATCACCTTTTTCGCCAACTCGATGCCACTAACCCCCGGCATGTTGACATCACTGATCACGATGTCCACTTTGTTTTGCCGGATGATATCCAGGCCACCGGTAGCGGAAAAGGAAAGATGGACCCGATATCCGAAATGTTCCAGCGCCTCCCGGAGCATTTGCCCATACTGAATATCATCTTCAATGACCAACACCGAAATCGCCATTCCAACCACCTGCCGCGTTTCCTTTTAACTATAGGCGGGAATGCCCGTAATATCCTCGCCGACAATCAGGGTGTGTATATCGTGGGTCCCCTCGTAAGTGTAAACCGATTCCAGATTACACATGTGTCGCATGCTCTGGTATTCCGAGACAATCCCGTTGGCACCCAGGATATCCCGAGCCATGCGGGCGATTTGGAGGGCATGATACACATTGTTTCTTTTGGCCAGGGATACCTGAGTAAATCGCATCTTATTCTGGTCCTTCAGTCGCCCTAACTGTAAAGCTAACAATTGCATCTTGGTAATTTCTGTGATCATATACACCAACTTATTTTGTACCAGTTGAAAGGAAGCAATGGGCTTATCGAACTGAATACGGGTTGTCGCATAATTCAAGGCTTCGTCATAACAGGCCATGGCGGAGCCAATGGCGCCCCAGGCAATCCCATATCGGGCCTGGGTCAGACAACTGAGGGGGGCTTTCAATCCCCGGGCGTTGGGTAAAAGGTTTGCTGCGGGAATGCGACAATCCTGAAACACCAGCTCCGAGGTCACCGATGCCCTCAGGGAATGTTTATCTTTGGTTTCGGGCGCCTCAAAACCCGGGGTGCCCTTTTCCACCAGAAATCCACGAATCTCGCCCTCCAATTTGGCCCAGACCACCGCCACATCCGCAATGCTCCCATTCGTGATCCACATCTTGGCCCCGTTTACAACATAGGATTGACCGTCCTTTACCGCCTTGGTCTGCAATCCACCAGGATTGGAGCCGAAATCGGGCTCCGTCAGTCCAAAACAACCGATTTTTTCTCCCCGTGCCAACCGGGGCAGCCAGTAGTCCTTTTGCTCCTCACTTCCATAGGTAAAGATGGGATACATGACCAGCGCCCCCTGCACAGAAGCAAAACTCCGAATGCCACTATCACCCCGTTCCAGCTCCTGCATCATCAACCCGTAAGCGACATTGTTTACCCCCGCACAACCATATTTCTCCGGTAAGTTTGCCCCAAACAATCCCAGTTCCGCCATCTGAGAAACCAGATGCAGAGGGAATTCCGCTTTCTGATAGGCCTGTTCGATAACCGGCAAGACCTCCTCATCCACCCACTCCCGCACGGATTGCCGAATCATTTTTTCCTCATCGGACAGCAAGTCGTCCACGTTATAATAATCCGGGGATTCAAACTTCTTCATGATTCCGATCTCCTATTAAATTCAGTGGCCTAATTTATCCCCCTCTACCCGGATCAGGCAACCCAAATAAAACTTCAGCCGATCAGTCGGTTTTGGCATAACCGGCGACGTTTGATCCGTCATTTGCCTCCGGCGTTTTTCCGGCCACTGCATCCGGGCCTGTTGCCGGGGACGGCGAAGGGAGCCTTTCCCGGTAAAAACATGCCCGGCCTTTCTTCGAGTCGGTAAGAAACCGACACGGGATTCTTCAAGGCGGTGCAGGGCCCTTACTCCTTGTCCGGATCAGCGGAATTTCGCATTAGATCTTGAAGGGCCTCCTCCAAATAAGTTAACAGGTCGCCGGCCATAAAGGTATTCGGATCGTGCTTGCGAACATAGTAATCCGCAATATGGCCCTGCAACAGGTTAGCCATAATGGGGGCCAATTCGGGGTCTTCGTTAAAAAAGTGAAGCAGCCCACCAATCCACCCGCACAGCACATCCCCGGTGCCCCCTTTGGCCAGGGCACTGTTGCCGGTGTGATTGACATAGACTTTCCCTTCGGGAGTGGCCACCAGGGATGTGGCCGACTTGAGATTCAGAATAACGGCATGGCCGGAGGCGAATTCCCGGGCGATGTCGATACGATGTTGATAAAGCTCCGCCTTTTCCATTCCCGGAAAGAAACGGAGAAATTCCCCGTCGTGGGGAGTGAGCACCCAGTTGGGCCGGCGGAGGCGTTGAAATACCTCGGGATGCATGGCCAGGGCAAAAAGCGCATCGGCGTCTACCACCGCCGGCTTGGAGAAATCGGTTAATATTTCGAGAACGGTTTCCTGGACTTCTTTACCGCGCCCCAACCCCGGTCCGATAATCAGCACATCGCACCAGTCCAGAAGTTCCTGGACGGCCGGGAGGCTGTTTCTACCGAGGGTGTGCTGATCGGTCTCCGGCAACGGGCGGGTAATGACCTCGGTGAGCTTCTGCTCCAAAACGGGGTTTAAGCTTTCGGGAATACCCAGGATCACCAGTCCGGCCCCGATTTTCGCGGCCGCCTGCGCCGCAAGCGCGGCCGCTCCCGTATAACCCGGTGAACCGGCCAGCACCGCCACTTTACCGGCACTGTATTTGTGGACCATCTCTCCACGAATGGGTAAAAAAAATTCCTCTTTCTCCATCAATACCACCGAAGAGGGTAGGGAAAGCATGGACTCCGGGGGAAATCCGATATCGGCCACCATCACCTCACCACAAGCCATTCGTGCCGGATAGACGACATGACAGCGTTTGTACATCCCCATGGCCACGGTAACATCTGCATAAATACATACTTCGGGTAAATCGGTTTGATCGGCGATGAGACCCGAAGGAATATCGATGGAAAGCACGGGGCAGTTACTGTATTTATTAATCACCTCGATAACCTGTTTCAATCGCCCCCTCACCTTCCCCTCGATCCCGGTCCCCAGAATGGCATCCACGATCAAATCCGGCGTTACCTGGAGAATATTTTCCACTCTTACGACGGAACGGGCAAATTCAATGGGAATGCCTAAACGCTGGACAATCTGCAAATTGGTGGCGGCATCTCCGGTCATTTCTTCGGGGTGGGCTACACAGATGATCCGAACTTCGATATCCGCCATCGCCAAATACCGCGCCACTACCAGTCCGTCCCCCCCGTTGTTGCCCTTCCCGCAAAACACATACACCAGGGGACTTTCCCGATCCGCCAGAATATCCCGTGCCACCAGATAAGCAAACTGCCCGGCCCGTTCCATCAAAACAATTCCCGGTATGCCGACTTCTTCGATGGTAAACTGATCGAGTTGACGCATTTCCGCGGCGGTGACAATTCGATGCATCGTCTACCCTTTCGCTATTCTGCCCATTGAGTCATAATATAAGAATCCACCGAAATTTTCCAAACGATTTCGAACTCCGGCAACATCCCGAATGGGAAGTCGGCGATGACGTGAAGAGGTTCCCGGCAACGATTCCGGCCCGCCCGAATGGTTGACGCGGGCCGGTTTCATTGCCAAGACGATCAGCGAATTTGAAATTCGGCCTCCGGGGCTTGGAAACGAATTTGCTTATGCTTGCCGTCACAAAACGGCTTATTCTCCGAAGCCCCACATCGACAAAGAGCCACGGCCTTCTGGTTGATGATTTCTTCCTTACCCTCCTTTATCTGCACCAACGTTCCCTCCCCTTCCACCACATAAGGCCCATTGGCCAATACTTTTATCTTTACCATTGTTACACCTCCTTACTGTTTGGGACCATACCTCCGTTTGTTTACCGGGGAAACGGGAATTTTGGGTTTTCCACCGGCCGCCCGCTCCGCCTGTTTCCCGGCCACCCGGCAATGGAAACATCTACCGAAAATCACGGGCGGCCGGCATTGTTCCGCCGCCGTCGAGCAAACAAATTCGCCTGCACCGCCCGATCCCAAAAGCCGTAAAGCATTGAAAGGGAACCATCTTCCACACTTTGCCCTTCATTTCGTACCTCACGGAGCAACCGTTCCCACTCTTCCGGAGGAAACCGTCTATTGCGCATTGCTTCCCTCACGTTTTCCGGGCACCTTGCACCACATTCCTGCGCCGAGCATACCCTGCGGCGGCTCACCCACCTGCGGATCATCCGTTCTTGGCAGCAGACTTCTCCAAGCTGAGCGGCCCGGAACCAAAGTAAAAAACTATCAGGGCAGCCCCTGCCAGAGAGAGATTTTTCATGAAATGGGCCATCTGCGCCTGGGCCTGTAGAGGCTCCTCCATGGCCCAAAAAGGATGCATCATGAACGCGGTCATCACCAGAAAAACCGACAGCAGAACAGCCCCGATTTTCACCCGATATCCCAGCAGAATGCTCAAACCGCCCAGCAGAATCATTAGACCGGTGACAATGACGGCCCATGTGGAGGCCGGAACGCCCATGGAAGCCGCGTACCGGCTCAGGGATTGAAGCTGGGTGAAATGATTTATCCCCGACAGCACAAAAAGGGATGCATACAAAATCCGACCTACCAGAGGAATGTATTGCATGAGGACCTCCTCCTATTTTTAGATGAAGAGCAAATTAATCACCGGACCTCGAATGTATTTTTTCAAAGTCCGGGAGAAACTGTCTCAACACTGTTCGATTAACGGTTATAAAAATGTGCTGGCCGGCTTTTCGTGTGGTAATGAGTCCGGAGTTTTCCAGCACCCGGTAGTGATGCGACATGGCCGACTTGCTAAGATGAAATTCCTGATCGAAATCGGCGCAGCTCAGCTCCCCGCGTTCCAGCAACATGCGGACGATCCTGTAGCGGGTTTCGTCTCCCAGTGCTTTGAAAATTTTAATCGCCTGTTTCTCAAAATCCAGCATCGTTTCAATATTTCTAAATTTTTGGAAATATAAAAGGATGCGACGGGCAGGTCAAGAGTATTTCAATATTTCTCGAAATATCGAAATAC
>WFTQ01000109.1 GCA_015485355.1 bacterium
AACTCAGTATTTGGGATATGAAAAATCCTTGATTATTTCTTTTTTATTAAGTACTGCTTTTGCAATTGTTAATTTTTACTCTATCATAACATTTCCTGATCGATTAAATCTTCAAGAAATTTGGCCAATTTACAGTAAAAAAGTTTATTATTTTAAAACATTGAGCATATTTTCTCTGCTTGTTTTTTGGATTTTTTATTACAGAAAATATTTTGTTTTGAGTGAATACTTAAATTTAATCATTTTTTTCTTTATGCTTTCCAATATCTTAGATGCGCTTTACTATATAGGCATACGCTTTCAATTCAGTATATTTCGTTATGGTCAGTACTTCACTTTATTCATAAACATTCTATTTGTGGCGGTCTGGTATGTACGATTGAAGTATTTAAAATCCAATTTAGCAAAGGAAAATGAGCGGTATTTAGAAAATTTTTTATATCTTAATGGCCTTGTCAAAAAACCCAAAGAAAGTTTTCTTCAGTATTTATTCTCCATCCTACCTCTAAACTTGTTATTTCTTTTTTTGATGGTTTTATTAGGAGGGGTATTTTTATACTACTTTACCAATAGAAGCACTGAGAGTTTCTTTTTGATGTTAAATGTTGTATTCATCATTTTGACAGTATTTGGGGCATTGTTAATTAGTTTTTTAAGCATCAAGCGGGATTGGCAGAACCAGTTTCGGGCTTTTCAGAAATCCAGAAAACGTTGAGCGGAGATCATGAGCATTTTTGATTTTTTTAAACCGAAAACGGCAAAGCAATCCTTTCAACTGGCGGATCTGATCGAAATTTTACAGGACGGCATCTGTATCACCAATCTGGCCGGTGACCTGATTTTTATGAATAAAGCCGGCTACGACATCCTGGAAATTCCCGACGATTTTGACCTCGCGAAATTGAATTTCTTTACTTCATTTATTCGGGACGAGAAAAATATTGAACGCATAAAACGTAGTCTTAACCAGCAGGGCCTGCTTAGAAATATTGAAATCCAGCTGTATAGTTTGAAGGATCGTTTACGGGATGTAATACTAACTTCCAATTTTATCAGCGATTATCGCCAGCAAAACATCGGTTCCCTGTTCTTGTTTAAAGACATTACGGAAATCAAGAAAATCCAGCAACAACTGTTGCAAAGCCAGAAGTTGGAAAGTGTGGGACTGCTGGCCTCAGGGATTGCCCACGACTTCAACAATATTTTGGCCGCCATCATACCCAATGCCGAATTGATCAAAATGTCCGTGCCCAGGAATTCGGAGAATTATCATCGGGCCGAAATTATTGAAAAATCGGCGGCGCGCGCTTCCGAGATCGCCCATAAAATCTTAACGTTTACCCGGGATCAGGATCAACAAAAACGATTGATCAATCTCAATGATGTCGTTCAAGAAAGTCTGGAATTGGTGGAGTCCAGTATACCGGATTTCATTTTTATCCAAACTCAATTGGAACCCCGGCTTTATGGTATTTTGGCCGATCCCACTCAAATGCAGCAAGTGCTGTTGAATCTTATTATTAATTCCCGGGATGCCATGCCCAAGGGTGGAGAAATTCGCATCCAAACCTGCAATGTGGAATTGAAAGACGATTATCCGTTCGGCGGCCTGGAACCCGGACACTATATCAAATTAAGCGTGGAAGACACCGGTGTGGGCATACCCGTAGAAATTCTTCCGAAAATCTTCGATCCTTTTTTTACCACAAAGGAGGTCGGAAAGGGGACGGGATTGGGTTTATCCATGATCTATGGGATCGTTAAAGGGCATAATGGGGAGATCTTTGTTCACACCGAAGAAAAAAAGGGTACCCGCTTCGATATTTTCCTACCCGCCGACAAGACCTCGGTACCGCCTGTGGAAGAAACCCCCGGCGATACGGCCGCTCCTAAGAATTTGGAGATTCTCGTGGTGGACGATGAGGAGTACGTCCGAAATATACTGGCGGATATTTTGAAATTTTTAGGGCATAAGGTTCGCAAGGCCGATAGCGGTAAAATGGCTCTGGAAATTTTTCATCAACACAAAGAAAGCATCGATTATGTCATTCTGGATATGCGTATGCCCAAGATGGATGGGCGGGTAACCCTTGAAGGGCTGCATAAAATTAAACCGGATGTCAAGGTCATCATAACCACAGGGTTTGATTCTCAGCTCAGCGAATCTTTAAAAGGTGTAGGGGTGGTCGGTTTCCTGCGGAAGCCCTATAGTATCCGGAATGTTTCCAAAGCGCTGGAGCATATTCTGTCGCATCAGGTGGAAAAAGCCGATTCATGATGCCTTTTCCGGTGGTAGACGCCGATTTGAACCGTTGATCTATATTTTCAAGGGATTTTGACCCCATGCAGAATTTGTTTCGTAAAATATCCATTTCTCAAAAGCTGTGGACATTGAGCATCAGCACCATTCTGTTTGTGGTCATTTTGTTTTACTTTTACTTTATTCACTTGAGCCGTCTGCAGTTTCAGGAAAGCTTGTTGAAAAAGGCCGGCGGTCTGGTGCAGGTGGCTTCCACCAATCTGGGGGCGGGCCTCTATTTGAATGACCGGGATTATGTGCATCGGGTCTTGCGGGGGGTGGAGGCCGATCCGGATGTGGAATTCATTTATCTGGTGAACAACTCCGGAGAACGGATTTATGGATATCGGGATCGTCGATACCGAAACGTGATTGCGGAGTTTTTGACTACCGATGCCTTGCAGACATTCACCCGGGAATATCTGATAACCCGGCAAAGCGTGTTTTTCCATGATGAATTTCAGGGATATCTGATCACGGGGTTTAATCTGGATTGGGTGAATCGAAAAATTGCTGAGCAGCGCCATAAGATTGTGCTGATCGTTTCCCTTCTGGGCGTTATTCTCATGCTGTTGACCATTTTTATTTCTCACATGATCGTCACCCCATTGAAAACGGCCATTCAAAAGATCAGCCGCATACCGGATCAGCATAAACGGTTAAGCATCCGCCTGCCCGAGGAAGGTAGTGACGAAATTTCGCGGCTGGGGCATGCTTTCAATCGCTTGGTGGAACGGTTGGATCGTAATTTAAAAGAGCTGGAACAATCCAATAAATACATCGAAGCTTTCTTCCGCCTGAGCCCCATCCCGATGATCATTACCGATCCCCAGGGAAAGGTGGAGGTTGCCAGCGAGAGCGCCTGTAAATTTTTTGGGAAATCGATGAACGAGATTCTGGGGTTGAACCTGGAAAAACTCCTTTCTCAGGATGATTTCCATGCCATACTGAATCGGGTGAAGCAAACGGATGTGGATATCAATGGATTTATTACCGCCATCACTGTACCCGATGGTACCAAAAAGGTGGTCGAGATTAACATCTCCATTTTGCATGACCAGTTTGGGATGTCGAAAAGCTTTATTATTGCCATTGTAGACATTACCGAAAACATCCAGACCCAGCGGGAAATCCTGGAAAACCAGGCGAAGTTGCATCGTACGAACCGGGAATTGGAGCAAAAGACCAAGGAACTGGAAATCGCCAACGAGAAAAACAAGCGCAATGCCCGAAAGTTGAATCATCTGATTCAAATCAGCCAGGATATCATCCGTTGTAGCAATATCGGGGATGTTATTGATATTCTGGTAAACAATACTCGCAACTTATTGCAGGCGCAATTCAGCATCATTTATTTCTGGGACCCCAAAGAAAAGAAACTGGTGCCCACCCGAACCTATCCTCGCCATTGGTTAAAGAAGATTCGGCCGGTTCAAAAAAGCGAGGGGGTCATCTGGAAAACCTTTCAGGAAAACGATTCCTATTTCTTGAACGAAGATTCTCTGGAGGAGATGGATTTTCGACAGCTGGGTTTGCCGCGCGATGAAAGCGTGTCTTTAATCGCCGTTCCCATCAGCGAAAAAGATTATAAATTCGGGGTGGCCATTTATATTCAAAAGAGAAACCGAGTTTTTTACCTGGAGGATCTGCATTACATTACCACCCTGGTGCACCAAGCCTCGATCACCCTGGATAAAATCTATTTGTTACAGGCCTTAAAGGAGAAGGCCCGTCACTTGGAAAAGGCATATGCCGACTTGCAGAAGTCTCAGCAGCAGGTCATTCAGTTACAAAAAATGGAGAGTTTAGGCACTCTGGTTGGTGGAATCGCCCACGATTTTAACAATATTCTGGGTATTATCATTCCCAATATAGATCTCATTCGCATGCATGCCCGGAACGACCGGGACATTATGAAGCGAATCATGATTATTCAGGATACTGTGGAACGCGCCGCCGATTTGACCCGTCAGTTGCTCATGTTTTCCCGGGATCAGGATGTCCAGCTCAAACCCATTTCGCCGAATCAGTTGATTGTGCGATTGGCGGGGATGTTTCGTCGCACCCTGGGGAAACATATTGAGATTATTACCGACTTGGATCCGGCCATTCCCTTCATCAAGGCAGACGAAACCCGTTTGACCCAGGTCTTGATCAATCTGGCCGTCAATTCTCGGGACGCCATGCCGGAGGGCGGGAAACTGATCTTGAAGACCGCCCTGGTGCCTTTCAGCCCCGATTCCACCATGAAGAAACGAAAGTACGTGTGTATCAGTGTCACCGACACCGGAGAAGGGATCGCCCCCGAAAACTTGAGCAAAATCTTTGATCCCTTTTTTACCACAAAGAGTGTGGGAAAAGGCACGGGGTTAGGGCTTTCGGTGGTGTATGGAATCATTAAGAGCCACAATGGGTTTATTGATGTGGAAAGTGAGCCGGGTCAAGGGACGACATTTTTTATCTATTTTGAACCTTTAAAAGAAATTCCCAAAGAACCGCCGCGCAAAGAAGAGGACGATTTTTTGTACGGAGATGAAACGATATTGATCGTCGATGACGAAGAAATGATCCGAGAATCGTTGAAAGATATTCTGGAGTCGCTGGGTTATCATATATACACGGCGGCTGATGGGAAGGAGGCCCTGGAAATTGTGCAGAAGAATGGCAAAATTCATGTTGCCATTGTGGATTACGCCATGCCGGGAATGAATGGAATCGAAACGATTCGTCGGATTCGGGAAATGAATGCATCGATTCGCATTCTCTTATCCTCGGGGTATGCGGAGCGAGAGCAGATTATGAATCAGAATGTCCGGATCGACGGATTCTTGCCCAAGCCTTATCATATCAAAGAACTGGCGCGGAAGATAAAAAAGGTGCTTCAGGTTCAACCCCCCGTTCTGGATTCCGAAAACCGCTGATCCGTGGCCCACCCTCCCGGGCTGTCCGTAACTTCCGGGGTGGGTGTCGATCGATGAAAAAGGTAAAAGGTTTTACCTTTAATTTCGCTTTTCAAGCGTATATCCTTGATTTTGGGAGGATTTGGATTTAAATTGGATTCAATAAATGAATTTCGGTAGGGAAACCCGGGATCGGGGCTGTGGTATTCTCAAGTTCCCTCAAAACCGATGCATAACATCAGGGACGGTATGAAATTTACGGAAAAATTATATTGCAACGATGCCTGCCAGAAAACATTTGATGCCCGTCTTATTGGTGTTTGTACAGAAAAGGGGTGGATCGAGGTAGGCTTATCCGCCGTTCTCTTTTCTCCCGGTGGCGTTGGGCGGCCTGAAGATGGGGGACCGCTGGCAAGGCCACCCGTTCGGGTTGTCCGGGGGTGGGGAGTCCGGTTGAATGGGAGGGATGTTTTAAAGGAAGCGCCGGCCCTCATCGAAGGGAAGGGAGGAGGGAATGATTTTTTCAGGGTGCCGGAAAGGCCGCCGCTCCGTTCAATGAGTTCTTGAAGTCGGCAGAGCAACGATTTAAGGAGGAATTAAAAAATGCGTGATGTGCGTGGCCTGATATTATTATCGCGCTATGATTTCTTGGAAAGCGAGCTGGACGGAAACGCCTTGAAGCAACTGTCTGAGATGCTTTCTCCCCGGACCAGGGAAATGGTCACCGAACAGATTTTCCCCGTAAATCGTTATCCTTTTTCGGTATTGAAAGAAATCGATCAGATTATACCGCAGATGGTCTCGTTACCTCTGGAGAAGCTTTTCCGTCAAATCGGTAAAAATTTCGCCGCCGTGATTGTGGACCGTTACTTCTATAATTACAGGGTGGCCCATCAACCCGATAAATTTCTCGTTCAATTTAAGAACCTTTACCACCATTTGTGGGGAGTAGGTGCTTTTGAGTACAATTTTCAGGATCGCAACCATGTGACCCTGACCTTTGAATACGAAGAGGATATTCACAAACCTTATTGTTGGTTCTTACAGGAGTTTTTCCGGGAGAGTATTCGCTTGTGTGGAGCCACCGAGGTTTGGTTAAAAGAATTGGAATGCGATGCCGAAAATGGTGAAAAGTGTCGATATAAAATCAGCTGGCGGGAACAATGAAGGGAATCCCCAACCGGCAGAAGACCTCGGTTCAACCGAGGGAGTTTAAATTTATCCAGCGCATTCAACCCGGGATGGCGGGGAAAATGAAGCACCGCTCTAAAAGGCATGACCGGTTCCGGAAAGCGAAGAAGTAAAAGGGAGTGAGGGATATGGGTTCTCATAAGCAGTTATATGTTGTGGTTATCGGGGATATTCAGGGTTCCAAACGGTTAACGGGCAATCATCGGTATCAAACGCAGTTGTTTATTAAATCCTCTATCATTCAGGTGAACGAGGAATACCATTCGCTGATCGAGGCGCCCTTTACCATCACCAAAGGGGACGAGTTTCAGGGATTATTGCCCAATCTGGAGGTGGCATTTCAGACCATTTTGGCACTGGAACGGATTACTTTTCCGGTTCACTTACGATTTGGCATTGGAGTAGGGGAGGTGTTAAAAATGGGGGGGCGTTTACCGATTGAAATGGATGGACCGGCTTTTCATCGCGCCAACGAAGCCCTTCACATCGCCAAGCGAAAGCGAAACTGGATGTCTTTAAAGTCCCATGATCCTCAGATGGATTTATTGGTTAACACCATTTTCCATCTCATTCAAGCCATTCGTTCTAAATGGAACGATCGTCACTATAATTTATACTGGAAATATAAGGATTTAGGCACTTATCGGGAGGTCGCCGCCGAGGAAAAAGTAACGCCGCAGGCCATTGGAGATATTCTGAAAAATTGCCGGGCGGTGGAAGTGAAACAGGCGGAGGAAAACCTGTTTCGGTACTTTCGCTGGCTGAATGGCCACATTTTCCCCTACAATGCTCAGCTGGTTGGAGACGAAGAAGAAGGCATTCCCCTATGATAGTATTGATCCAGGTACCGAATGCCCCAGAAGAGGATAAGAACAGCCGGGATTAATATGAGTGGCGATACCTGCCCCTTCCATTCATATGCAGGGAAAGTTTCCGGTACATTCAGATTATAAAAGGTGAGCGCCAGGCTGTTGTTGATACCGTGACCGATAATGGAGGGGATAACACTGTTTGTCCGCCAGGCCAGATATCCTAAAATAATTCCGATTAAAAATATTTGAATGGCCCAATAAAGAATGCCGTGAATCAAGGCCCAGGCCAGGCTGGAATAGATAACGGCACGGGTGACAGGGATGTATTTTTCTAACGACAGTTGCAATAAACCCCGAAAGAGGGATTCTTCCACCAGGGCGGCCAATACGACTGCTCCCAGGACCATGGTGAACAGTTCGAAATGACTCTGGTATTTAAAAAACTCCACCAACCTTTCCACCATGCCCGGCATCGGTAAAATCAATTGAATTAAACGATCCAGCTGATCCCCCACAATGCTCAAAGCGAATCCGAGCGGAATGCTGACCAAAACGATAGGAAGCGGTACCTTGTGGAGGCGGAACAGTTCTTTAATAAAGTAGCCCCGGAATTTGAGAAACAGGATAACGAACAACCAGAGCCCCAGCTCTCCAAAAACCAGAGACAGTTTGGAAATTAGGCCCGCCTGAAATCCGCTACCTTTTCCCGTCGAATTCATCAGGATGGCTCCTACCAGGCCCGTAACGGCGATGCTGAAGATAAATCCCAGAAAAATTAACAATCCGGAAAATAACGGCGTGGGTGTTTTCGTATCGTCGACCATGGGTTAATCCCTTTTTCGATTAAAAATTTGATTGGCAATGTGGTTCATGAATATCCCTCCCGCCACGGCGACGTTCAGGGATTCGGCCTGTCCAAACTTCCATATTCTTACCAACAAATCCAATTGCTTTTCAATTTCTATGGACAAGCCTTGGGCCTCTCCTCCCAGCACCAGGGCCACCGGCTTTTGCAATCGAATCTGGTTCAAAGTCTTGCGGGCGTGCAACGATGCTCCCAGGGTAAAGAAGCGATTCTTTTTTAAAATTTTCAGGCGTTCTTGCAGATGGTTAATTTCCAGAACCGGGAAGTGAAAAATGCTCCCCATGGTTGCGCGGATAACTTTGGGATTAAACGGTTCCACACAATCGTCCGAGAGCAGGATCAAGTCGACGCCGAACCAATCCGCGGTGCGCACAAGGGTTCCCAGATTGCCGGGATCGCGAACACTCTGCAATACCAGAATGAACTTTTTGTTGCCCAGATTCACCCGTTCCAGATCGGGATATTTTTCTTCCATAATGAGCAAAATGCCCTGCGGGGTGGTGGTATCGGCCAATTTCCGCAAATTTTGTTTCCCTATGGTTCGGTAAGATAGACCCCGTTGCCGAAAATATTCCTCAAATTCGTTCCAGTGATCTCCCCGTTGAAATTCTTCGGTCACGTAGGCGGCTTCGATCTTCCAGTCGGAGAGGAGGGCTTCGCGGCAAAGACGCAGCCCTTCCACAATAAATTTACGCGCCTCGCTGCGCCCTTTCTTTTTGGTCAGCGGTAGATATTTCCGCCAGCTTTCCGTCATTTGTAGCCCTTTCGTTTTTGAAGCAAAGGCGCCTTCCGGTACCAGCGCATCAGGTCGTCCCGGAATATCACCCCCAGCAATTTTCGGGGGTTGCGGCGGCTGGTCACCGGTAGCATCTCCGCATCGGTCAGATCGAACATCCGTAATACATCGGCCAACGATTGATCGGGGGTAAGACTGAAATAGTCCTCCCGGGCAACGTCTTTGGCAATCAACAGGGGATAGAGGTGTTCATCAAACAGGTAGGGGCGGATATCCCGCAAGGAAATGATCCCCACCAGGAGATTCCTTGTATTGACAACCGGGAACGTCGAGCGGGTGCTGTTTTTCATTAGTTTTAAAATATCCTTAAACCTCATGTTTTCTGGAATGGTTTCGAATTCCCTTTGGATATGTTGGCGGATGGGAATGCTCTGTAACAGGGTTAAGTTTCGCCCTTTAAAAATATAGTCGCCGCTAAGAGAAATGGCCTTGGTGTAAATATTTTCCTTCATCAGCAGGCGCGAGGTGATGGTGGCGACAATGGTTCCCAGCATGAGGGGCAGAATGATCTGATAATTGGAAGTGATTTCGAAGATGAGCAGCAGTGCAGAAAGGGTGGCATGGGTGGTTCCGGCGATAAGAATACCCATTCCCACCAGGGCGTAGGCCCCGGGGGGCGCCGTAATGGTGGGGAAGAGGGTGTTGGCCACACTGCCGAAAAAGGCGCCGAAAGCGGCACCGATAAAGAGGGAGGGAGTGAACAAACCGCCTGTACCGCCCGAACCCAGGGAAAAGGCGGTGGCCACAATTTTGACCACCATAAGAAGGAAAAGGGCCCCGATGCCGGTATGGGCCAGGAGGGCACGGTGGATGGCACCGTCATCGAACCCATAAATTTCTGGAAAATACAAGGCCAGCAACCCCACCAGCAATCCCCCCGTGGCCGGCTTGAGAAATTCCGGCAACCGGCGGACATGAGCGAAAAACTCTTCAACGGAATACAGGAAGTTGGTGAAAGATACCGACACCACAGCCCCTACAATGCCCATGAGAAAATAGATGGGATACTCATAGGCGCTTTCCAGATAATAAATGGGGATGTTTAGCACGGGTGAACTACCGATCAAATGATGGGATATGGTGGTGGAAATAACGGTAGCAAAAATAATGGGACTGAAAGCATTCAGGCTAAAGTCGGCCAGAATCACCTCCAGGGCAAACAAAACGCCGGTGACGGGTGCGTTGAAGACGGCCGCCAGTCCGGCGCCGGCACCGGTGGCCACCAAAACTTTCAGCCGTTCCGAAGACACACTGAAGAGCTGGCCGATAGTGGAACCGATGGCCGCACCAATTTGGACGATCGGCCCCTCTTTGCCTGCAGACCCACCGGAGCCGATGGTGGTTCCCGCCGTTATGGCGGTGATGATGCTTACCCGGGGGCGGATATAGCCCCCCCGATTGGCGACGGCTTCGATTACCGAAGGAACACCGTGCCCTTTGACCTCTCTGGCAAAATAGTAAATAACCAGACCGACCGCCAAGCCGCCCACAGCAGGAAACAACGCCCTGACCCAGGAGCCCAGGTCGGTACCGATCACCATTCCCTCGAATCGAACGAAAAGCAAATGGTGAACCAGGTTAACCAATAGGTGGAGCAGATAGGCCCCCAATCCCGCCAGTGTCCCGATAATGCCCGCCAGAAACAACATATAAAAATCTTCGGGTAAATTGATTTTCTGGATCAGCTTTAAAAGCAAGATGCGGTAATGGGCCGGATGGAAAAGGGGACTGCGCTTTCGGGTAATGAGTTTGCTGCTTTTGGTCATGGTTTGTGCCTGAAATTCGCGATTGGTTTCATCACCACTGGTCAACGGTCATCGTTACTCAACCACTAAATCGGTGCTCTGGTCGTATGCGAAAGGAAGCGGTGCACTTCCTTTGTTATGGCTTTATCATGGCCCGCGGCCGATGGAAAAGTTAATATCAAATTCCATGAAAATAGAACTTCAATTCTTAAAATCTGTAATCTTGATAAATGAGGCAAGCTTTAAATGTGATCGATCATGGTTTCGATAATCCGGCGGGCTTGGGGGAAGTGAGTTTCGGGGACCAGGATGTAGATCATGTTCCCCGCCAGGGATTCGCCTGATATATTTAGGGCTGCGGTGATGCCGGCGTTTTTGATCAAATGAGGAATGCCCTCTTTCTTCAGAACTTCGGAAATCATTTCGGCGTAATTGATTCCCGGCAAAGGACCGATTTTCTTTAAAGCCATGTTCTCTGCCATCGGGGTGGACCGTTCAATTTTCCGGTTGAAAGGGTTTTCGGAAACCGAATACTTTTTCGACGGGTATTACTACAAGAATACCATTGCCGGGTTCATTCAGAGAGCCTACAATGCGTTCGATCTCCCGCACCACTTTTTCCACCATATGGTCTTCGATCACCGTAATAATGGTTTTATTGGCGGGACGGCTGCCCTGCATCAGGTTCTTGAATCCCGCAAAGATCGGGATATCGTGGGTGATGATGGCGCCCATGCCTATACTGTCCAGAATGGTTGCACCAGAAATATTTAATTCCAAAAATGCTTCCAGAAGCTCTTCCAGAAGCTCTTCCTTATTCAGCACAAAGAATAGTAGCTTCATGCATTAATCTCAAAAAATTTCGCTTCTTCTTCTTTAAAAAACCGGTATATGCTTTCCGGGTTGGTGAGTTGAAGGAGACGGTTGCGGGTTTCCTCCTTAGAGATGATGCGCGAAATACGGCTGAGTAGACGAATGTGCAGGCCGGGTTGATCTTCCGGTCCCACCAACAGGAAAATGATTTGTGCGGGCTGATTGTCGATCGATTGAAAGTCTACCCCTTCCGGGTGAATCCCCAGGGCAATGGCAAAGTCGGCGCAGTCGGGATGTTTGCAATGGGGTATGGCTACACCGTTGCCCACGCCGGTGGTCATAATCTTTTCCCGTTCGAGGACGGCATCCAGGATCGCCTGCTTTTCGGGAATCACCCCCTGCCTACCCAATAGGTCGATCAGTTCCTGAATGACTTCGACTTTGGTCTGGTTTTCCAGTGGATATTTAATATATTCGGGTTTCAGAACGTCGATTAATTTCATACCTTTCTCCGCCTAAGCCAACAAGGATTAATTTAACAAAAATGGCCGTTAAAACAAGACAGGATTTTTAAAGAGCCTTTTGCAATCCAAAGCCGTTTTTTCGAAAGGTCCCTCGATTCGCGATGCCTTGGGGTTTAAGCCTGGGGTTCCGGTGCGTCCGCCTCGGGTACTAACTCCACCAGAGCCCGGCATCCGCAACGGCAGCGAAATTCGATCCGTTTAATTTCGCCGTCTTCCTCGGTGACCATAATTTCCGGAGAAGATTCCCTGATTTCTCCGGGCACGTAAGCCGTGATTCTTTCCCGATGATTTTCCACAAATTCCCTTTTTAAAATGGGCGATTGGGTGCGATAGGGCTTTTTCAAGGCGCCTACCAGCGTGTGGGGATTCTCCAGGAAGGAGATAAAATCCTTTTTCATTCTCCAACTTCCTTGTTTGTCCATTCAATATTATCGGCCCCGGTAAAATTGGGTTAAAGGTAAAAAAATAATCCACATTGGGGGAAAAATTATTATATTCTTTTGGATGCAAGGCCGTGTTTTCTGGGTTCTGTGAAATCAAACAAGAAGGAGATTTCCCATGAGAAAGGTGGTTGGTGTTGCTTTGTTGACGGTTTTGGTTTCCTTTTCGTCGGGTTTTTCCCAGGCATTCCCGGATCCTTTTCGGGAACCGGAACAGAGTACCCTGGCCGGAGGATTGGGAATGACCTGGATTGATGGAAGACCTTACACGACATTTACTATCGCGCCGGACATCTCCTTGGGGAAATTTGGGATTGGTATCTATCTCCAATTGTTATTAGACAATCAGAATCAATTTACGTTGCGAAAAGATGAGTATCAGGGTGGAGCGGGAATTTTACGGGCCATCCGCTATATTCGCTACGGCAGGAAATACGATCCCTTTTATGTGCGCGTGGGTATGCTGGAAATGGCCTCCCTTGGAAATGGATTCTTGATGTGGAATTATAATAACGGGTCCAATTATGATAAGCGGAAAATCGGTTTGGCTCTGGATGCTGATTTGGGAACCTTCGGATTTGAGACCGTAGCCAGCAACTTGAATACTCTGGAGCTGGTGGGAGCCAACGTGTTCGTCCGTCCGTTTCGCTTTTTTATGCCCGAGGCTTTGTTATTAAAGGATATTCGAGTCTATAGCACCTTTGTCATGGATCGGGGGGTTCCGACTCTTCAGGGTTCTACCCGAAATATCCAGGCTTTCGGGTTTGGAGCGGACCTGCACTGGCTGGATTACCCCTTTATCAAAAGCTTTATTTACGCGGACTTCGGCAAGTTTAAGGATTATGGTTCCGGACAGGCCGTGGGAATCACCGGCATTGTCCCGGATCTGGGGGGAATTTTAGGGGTCGCCGCCAAGTTCGAAAAGCGCTTCCTCGATGAACAATTTATCCCCAATTTTTTTGGCCCCATGTATGACCTGAGTCGCACCCCGGTACCGACGGTCAATGCCTTCGAGCTTCTGGAAAATGCCCCGAAATCAGAGGGCTACTTTGGACAGTTAACCGGCCATATTGCACAAAAAATTCGATTGATTGGAAACTACCAGCGGCTGAATGGGAAAAAATACAGTGGGATTTTGCATCTCGAAGCCTCGGCGCCGGACTTGATCCCTCAGATCGAATTGCGAGCCTATTATGATAAGAGTAACATCGAAAGTTTTCGGGACGCTCGAACCCTGGATATTAATTCCATTGCCACTGTGGAAGTGTCCTACCGGCTCAATCGCTTCATGTTGCTCACCACCATTTACCGATGGTACTGGGTGGAAGTTGTTGATGAGTTTGGGGTAAAACAGTATAAACCCATTGAGCGCATTGAGCCGCGGATTACGTTTAGCTATTCGTTTTAACATCCGGTTTACGTGGCACAACGGCCATCGTTATCGATGGCCGTTATACGGTTACCCCCTGAGTTAGGAAACCACTCCCCTGGCTATGAACAAAAGGCGGCGACCGGATACTGATTTTCGGTTCTGGAATTGGATGTGGGAACTGCTGTTTCCTTCCTCCTGTCTTTCTTGTGGGAAGATGCTGGAGTTTCCGCTTCCTTTAAAACTCTGCCCCCTCTGTGTGCAGTCCATTCCCCTTTTGCCGTCCGATTTTGCCCGTATCCATGTTTTGGATCGGCTGGAAGAGAGTTATCTGGATGATTTGTGGGTTCCATTCGGATTTAATGAAGCGCTTCGGAGGTTGGTTCATCATTTAAAATATCGCCAGATGCCCAGGCTGGGCATCGCAATGGGCCGGTGGACGGGGACCCATCTTTCCGATCGTTTACCCTCCGGTGCCCCGGTGTCCTTGATACCGGTTCCCCTCCATCCAGGGCGCATGCGGGAGAGGGGATATAACCAGAGCGGTCAAATTGCCCGGGGGCTGGGTGAGGAACTCCACCTGGAGGTCCTCTCGGACTGCCTGGTACGCACCCGGTACACCCAATCTCAGACCCATTTGAATCGGCAGGAACGCCACGACAATGTTTATCGCGCTTTTGCTCTGGCTCGCAAGGTGCCGGGACATCGGTCCACGGTGCTATTGGTGGACGATCTGGTAACCACAGGGGCTACAATCAATGAGTGCGCCCGCATTTTGAAACAGGCAGGGGTGACCAGGGTTGTGGGCATTGCGGTGGCCACCCCGGTAGAGCGGGAGGAACGCCTGGTTTAGCCGTAAGTACGGTGCTGGCGAGGGATTGACGGGGATTCCCCGGGCGGAAACCCGGCTCTTTGTGTCGTCCGGAAATGGTGGAAGTGATTGTCGTTGCTCTCCCTCCGCCGGCTGGTGAATGATAGGCGCCCAGACCGTTCCTGGTCATGTTTTCTTCGATGCAATCGGTATGGCCAACACCGGTCGGGTGAGCGCTGAAGGATATGGGGATGTAAAAAGGCGTCCTGTCGTCTAAGCGCCATCCTCGTTTATCCGCTCCACTTTGAGCACGGTCCCCCTACCGGGAGAGCGGGTTCCGGGGAATCGCCCGGTTAAAATTCCGGGCATAACCGAGTATGCCTATTCTGTCTGCGCCGATACATGGATTTTTAAGAGTCAGCGGGTGTGTTGGGGCTGCAAAGTTACCCGAAGTGTGCAGCCGAAGGCCGGCGTTGGGGTTTGTTCAGGGGATGGTTATTCCACCTGCTCCAGTTCTTTTTCCAACAATTGTTTCTCATAAATCCAGGCATATAATCCTTTGCGTGCCAACAGTTCCCGATGGCTTCCTTTTTCGGTAATACGGCCTTCTTCCAGCACCACGATGACGTCGCTGTGTTGAAGGGTGGAAATGCGATGGGAGATCAAAATAACGGTTCGATCCCGAAAAAAATGGTTCAGGTTTTTCAGGATGTGGGCTTCGGTTTCGGCATCCAGGGCCGAAAAGGCGTCGTCCAGAATCAGGATGCGGGGATTTCTGAGTATGGCGCGGGCGATGGCGACGCGTTGTTTTTGTCCACCACTGAGGTTGATGCCCTTTTCTCCCAGGAGGGCATCGTATCCCCGGGGAAAGTTGAGGATTTCCTGGTGAATGTGAGCCATTTGGGCGGCCCGTTCGACGGCTTCGCGAGGGGCCTGGGGTACCCCGTAGGCGATATTGTTGTGAATGGTATCCGAAAAGAGAAAGGTTTCCTGAGAAACATATCCGATGTGTTGGCGGAGGTAGGAAAGAGACAGGTCGTTGATGTCGGTATCGTCGATCATCAGACAGCCCCGGGGTAAAGGATAGAAGTGAGGTACCAATTTGACCAGGGTGGATTTTCCACTGCCCGTGGGGCCGATGATGCCTACCGTGCTTCCCGCCGGAATATCCAGTTGAATGTCCCGCAGCACCGGGCGATCGGGAAAATAAGCGAAATTTAGGTTTCGGAATACAATCCTGCCTCTGAACGGCCGGGGTTTCACCTGGCCGGGCAGTTCCCGGATTTCCGGTTCCGTATCCAATATTTTTTGGATGCGTTTTAAGGAAGCCGTTCCCTGTTGAAACAGGCCGATGACCCACCCCAGGGCGATGGAAGGCCAGATAAGGATGCCCAGGTACAACAGAAAAGCCGTCAGCTCCCCGATGGTGATGATCTTCTGGATGACCAGATTACCCCCGATATACAAAATCAGCAATGTGGCCAGTCCGATGATGACCACCAGTGAGGGATGGAAAGCGGCGTACACCCGGGCATAGGCCATGTTTCGCCTCAAATACTCCTGGCTTTCTTTTCGGAACAATTGAATCTGGTGGGGTTCCTGGACGAACCACTTCACGATGATCATACCGGAGAGATTTTCCTGGGCGCGGGTATTGAGCACGGACAATTGGGCCTGGATTCGCTCAAAGCGGCGGTATATGGCCCTGCCTACCCGGAATACCAGAAAGGCCGTCAAGGGAAAGGGGATCAGGGCGAAAAGGGCCAACCGGGGGCTGATCAGAAACATCATGGGGATGATGAACAGAAAGGCCATCAGGGTGTTGAAGGAATACGCAATGCCGGGTCCCAGCAGAGAACGCACCGCGTTCAGATCATTCGTGGCTCGGGACATGATGTCCCCGGTGGGCATCTGGATATAGAACGATGGGGGCAACGATTCCAGTTTGCGGAAGATGTCGTTTCGCAGGTCAAACTCGATTTCCCGGGAGGCCACGATCAGGCTCCGACGCATCAGAAACAAAAACAGTCCTTCCATTAAGGTAATACCGACGATCAAAGCGGCATACCCGGCCAGCTCTTTTAAAGAAAAATGGTATTTGAGGTAATCGATGGCCTGTTGAACAACCCGGGGATTAAGAATGCGAAACCCGTTGGTCAACAGGACGAACAATCCGCCCCAAATATATTTTTTTTGATAACGCCGAATATAGGGGTACAAGTATTTTAGTGCTTGAATCATAAACCACCCGAAAAATGTTCCCCGGATCAGGACGAGGTTAAGGATTCCTGCCGAGAGGTATGGGTAAAGAGGGCGACCAGCCGGTACCGGTAAAGTTGCTTGATGAATTGGACCGTGCGTTCCTGGGAAGGCTGCACACTGTCGCCAAAGGTCTTTTCCAATTCCTGGCAAATTTGCCGAATAGTATGTTCACCGGTGCAGTAATTCCAGATAAAGCTTCCTTTTTCGTCCAGTTTAATCGTTATGTAGGGATTGGGGTTCAGTAGTGCAATGATTTTCCGCATCAGAGGATTGCGCGCCCGGGGTACCTTGAGGGTTACCAGACCCCGATCGTCCTGCTGATAGGCGCACTTTCGCCTGGGGTAAATTTGCAACCAGTCTTCCAGGCCGAGGGATTGTTGTTTTTTTTGCCACATGGGATTCCCAATTGCTGATCGTTGTTTCCTGCTGGTAAAGACGGCAATGGTTTTCTGGGCCCTTTCCGAACGCCTTTCTCGAAGGCTCGGGTTGAGAAGCGTTGGTTATAATTGGAGCCGTATTTCCACGGGAATTTCTTGACGCAATTTTTCCAGCCATTCCCGGAACAGGCGTTCCCGTTTTTCTTCCAGGGCCCACTGGCGGATCTGGTCCCAGTCCTTTTCCAGAGAGATCCGACGTTTTTCGGTGCGTTGATTGAGCCGTACGATATGATAGCCGAATTCGGTTTTGAAGGGTCGGGATATTTGCCCCGGCTTCAGGGTGTCGGTGACGGCTTTAAAGGCCGGAATCTGGAATGCATTGGTTCGGAATTCTCCCAGGTGTCCTTTGTCCTTTTCCACGTTGGGGTCATCGGAATATTGCAGGGCCATGGCTTCGAAACTGGCCTCGCCTTTCAAGATTTTTTCCCGGATTTCCAGCAGTTTTTGGACCACGCGGTGTTCATCGGCTTCGGTGGGACGCATTTGAATCAAAATATGGCGGATGTGAATCTTTTCCCCGCGGCGCTCCAAAAGCTGAATGATGTGAAATCCAAACTGGGTTTGAACAATGTCCGAAATTTCTCCCTCCTTCAGGGCGAAGGCTACTTCCTCGAATTCCTTTACCAGGTCTCCCCGGCTGACGAATCCCAGGTCGCCCCCGCGGGAGGCACTGCCCGGATCTTCGGAATATTCCCGGGCCAGTTCCGCAAAATTCGCCCCCTGGTTCAACCTCTCCCGAATGGCTTGGATTTTCTCATAGGCTTTCTGATAGCTCTCTTCGCTGGGCTTGATCTGCATCAGAATATGGGAAATATCCACCGTGGGTTCCATGGCCGGGATGCTATCCTTGTAATGTTGATAAAATGCTTCTACCTCCCGGCGGGAAATTTTTATGTTCCCGAAGCGCTTCTGCCGCAGCTGGGATATTTTGTATTGATTTTCGATCTGTTTGCGAAATTCCTTCTTGATCATCGCCAGGGGGGCATTGTAGAACTGTTCCAGGGCCTGTTGCGAACCTGCCTGACGAATCATCGCCTCGATTTGCTGGTTGAGCGTCTGTTCAATCTGTTCTTCATCGGCCTCAATGGTGTCTTCTTCGGCTTTGATGAGAAGCAATTTTTCGTCGATCAGGCTTTGCAAAAAACGCTGACTGAGCTTTTTGAGTTGCTCCGGATTTTCAAAAAGGTTCACCTGGTTTTGAATGCTGTATTGCATTAGCACCGTATTCAGTTCCGAAAACAATACGGCACGGTCGCCCACCACGGCAACAACACCGTCGATCAACTGTTGGCCGTAGCCAACGGAGTTTACCAACAGTAGAAACACGCCGATAAGCCGGAAAATTTTTCTCATTCGCCTCATTTTTCGTTTTAATTTAGGTTAACGTGATTAAAATGCGTTTCTATTGGGGTCTTTTCTTTCAGACTTTCGATGAGTTTTTTCAGTTGTTGGTTCCGCTTGCGGGTTTTAATGCGGGCCACAATTTCTTGGCGAACCATCTCCAGGCTTCGTATGCTGCCTTTAGGCTGACGATCCAGCAGTTGTAAATAATGGTAGCCGTCGTTGGTGCGGATGGGCCCGATGATTTCGCCGGTCTTGCGGTTCCGCAGTGCCCGCTGGAATTCAGGGCGCAGATGATCGTATACCACATAACCCAGGTCACCATTGGGTTCCAGAAGCGGCGTGGCCCGTTGATCCAGATAATTTTTCTCGATGACCTCCAGCAACGATTCGGATTCGCGAATGTCCTTTTCGATGGCTCGATCCCGCTTTTCCAGAAATAAATGTACCAGATGCACTTCGGCAAAGTCGCGTTTGAACTCTTCCTGATTGGTTAGATAGTACTCCTCGATCTCCGTTTCGGTAACGGGAATGAATTTACCGATTTTTTGTTCCGCGTATTTGTTGCCCAGCATGTCCAGTTCCACCCATCGGGCCTGGAATTGTTCCCCCGGACTTAATTGTATCCCCTCTTTTTGGGCCGCCTGTACCAATACCTGGGCTTCGATCCATTGGTTCACCAGCTTTTGTAGATAACTGTTTTTCTTTTCCTGAGGGAGGTTTTCGGGTATGAGTTCCTTCACAACGTCGCGGGTTAAATACACCTCTCCCACCCGGGCCACGATTTCGGACGGCTCGGGGGTTTCCCGGGGACAGCCGGTCAGAACCAGACTCACCCCGGCGATGACGGCCAGCCATTGATAAGGGATGGACCTTCTCTTTCTCATGTTACTCAAGCCACTCGTCTTAATAGCGATTCGTTTATTCGGAACCAGTGTTCCCGGCGCAACTCTTCTAACAGATTCTCTTTTATCTGCCTTTCTTTTTGCCGTTCCAGGTCGGATTTAACAAACAAACGCACCCGGTCCAGTGGTTTCACCTTTTGCGATTCCAGACGACCGGTCTTGATGACGTAAAAATATTGACCCGATTGGAAAGGGCCTTCGATTTGGTCTGGACCCGCCTTAAAGGCACGATCCACAATGTTTCTGAAAACCGAATTGGTGGTTTGCATCCCCAGGTACCCTTTGCGGCGCTTGAGGTCGTCGCGGACGTTATAAGTCTCGGCCAGTTTGGTAAAGTCTTCGCCCGTCCTGGCCCGACGCGCCACCTGAATAGCCGTCGCTTCATCCTTGAACGAGGTCACCCAGATTTCGATCCGGGTAGGATCGATATACTTCCCCTTGTTTTTCTCGTAATATTGCTGGATTTCTTCCTCTGTGACTTTCGCTTGTTTTTTGATATATTCCCGATTCAACAAGGCCACCAGCTGACGTACCCGGTACTGTTCCATATTTCGACGGATGTCTTCCCGCTTATGGTAACCCCGGCGGCGCGCTTCTTTTACCCAGATTTCAAAATTCATACGGTTTTCGACCAGTTTCTTGATAAAATCAAAGCTGCGGAAACGGTGATAGTTTTCATAGAATTTACCGTCGTATTGATCGATGATGGTGCCAATGGTGATGCGGCGATCATCGTATTGGGCCAGCACAATAGACCGTTGCTTTTCGGTGAAATCGCTGTCCTTTTTGGGTTGTTGGTTGTCCCAGTCCTGAATCAATTCCTGAAAATATTTCATATTATCTTCAAACAACCGGGCCTGATATTTTTTCTGCAGCCGATTGGAAAACTCCTGGAATCGTTTGCCGGCATTTTCCATAAAGTAGGAGCTGATCAGGCGCCGTTTTATCATGTCGGTGTCGGATTCCGTTCCCTGATTGGCAGCGGGGAACCGTTTATCCACAATTTTAAAAATGGCGAATCCACGGCGGGTTTGCACCGGGCCAATCGTTGCGCCCACGGATGCGGTAAAGACCAATCGGTCGGCCGTCACCCCCATCTGACCGATACGGTAGGGTTTAAGGAAACCGTCTAATTGCTTGGTGCGCATATCTTCGCTGTATTGTTTCACCAGATCGGAAAAGCTTTCCCCCCGGTCCAGGCGTTGTCGAATTTCCCGGGCCAGTTTTTCGGCATCCGCTTTTTTGCGATTCCCCCGATACCCGGAAGCGCCTTTGAAGCCGATCAGAATCAGCCGTGCGGTCACCTCATAGCGGTTCCATTTGAGGTAATCCTGAAAAAGATCATCGGGTATGACCTTGTCCATTACTTCGCGCTCGTACAATTTTCGGGCCAGAAGGCGTTGCTCGTGGCGGTCCACATTTAATCGGAATTTAGCATTCTGGTCCAGACCCAATGCTTGGGCTTTTATGGCCAAAAGGCGATTGTCGATCAGTTCGTTAAGCAATTGTTTACGCAGGTCCAGAGAGACGTTTTTCATATCGGTTGTTTTATAGCGTTCGTGGATTGCCTGCCGGAACTCTTCCAGAGTAATGTTCATGCGCTCGACTTTGGCGATCACATCGTTTTTCTTTCCGCAGTGGAGAGTCAACATCAGCAACGCCAGCAGGCTTGCCGTCCCCAAAAATCGCCCTTTCATATCGGCCTCCTTCCGCTTACTTCCGAAAGTTAACATTCATCGGAGCTTAAACTTCAAATTATTTCCAATCTATAAATTTAGCAAGAAGTTTTTAGCAAAGCTCATGCGATCCAGCTCCGTGCGCCCTTTTACATCGACTGTCACTTTCAGTTCGTTTCCCTGGGAAAAGAATATTTCGGTCATGGTTTGCCGGACGAATTTGGACAGTACTTGCTCGATGAACGGCTCTTTTTCGGTGGCCCGCTCGTCGAAGTACAGAAACATCTTGGATTTGTGAATCTTCACCTGCTTGATGTAATGCCGTGAAGCCAGTTTTTTGATTTTGACCATTTCGATGAGTTTTCGGGTCGGTTCGGGTAAGGGGCCGAAACGGTCTCGCAATTCCTTGACCAGGTTGTCGATGTGGTGCAAGTTGTCCAGGTTGAGCAGGCGATGGTAAATCATCACTTTTTCGTGGGGGGAATTGACATAGTCGTCCGGCAGATACATTTCGGCATCGACTTCCACCTTGGCATCCACCGTGGGCATGCGGGTCTCCCAAAATGTTTCGGGAAGGGTTTCTTGTTGAATGGTTTCTACCGCTTCCTGCAGAATTTTCTGATACAGATCGTATCCCACGGCATTGATAAAGCCGCTTTGCTGATGTCCCAGTAAGTTTCCTGCGCCCCGAATTTCCAGGTCTCGCATGGCGATTTTCAAGCCCGAGCCCAGGTCTGCGAACTCTTCGATGGCGTAGAGACGTTTCAGGGCGGTCTCGTTGAGCCGTTCCTGAGGCGGGATGATGAAATATGCATAAGCCTGACGATCCGACCGGCCCACCCGGCCCCGCAATTGATACAGCTGGGCCAGCCCGAACTGATCGGCCCGATTAATAATAATGGTATTGCAATTGGGAATATCCAGCCCGTTCTCGATGATCATGGTGGCCACCAGCACATCGTAGCGGCGATGGTAAAAGTCGTTCATTATCTTTTCCAGTTGGCGTTCCCGCATCTGGCCGTGGGCCACGGCGATCCTGGCCCGGGGAACGATAGTGTTCAACATGGCCGCCACCCCATCGATGGTTTGTACCCGATTGTGAACAAAAAACACCTGCCCCCCGCGTTCGATTTCGTAGGTAATGGCCCGGTAAATCAAGTGCCGATCCCAGGTGGTGATTTCGGTGATGACCGGGTGACGGTTGCTGGGAGGGGTATCCACGTTGGAGAGATCCCGCGCCCCCATCAATGCCATATGCAAGGTGCGCGGGATGGGGGTGGCCGTCATCGTCAGGGTATCCACCGTTATTTTTATTTGTTTCAACTTTTCTTTGTGGGTAACGCCAAAGCGCTGTTCTTCGTCCACAATCAACAGACCCAGGTCCTTGAACCGGACATCCTCGGACAACAGGCGATGGGTGCCGATGACGATATCGATTTCCCCATTGGCCAGACGCTGAAGGATATCTTTCTGGTCCTTAGGGGTGCGAAAGCGGGACAGCACCTCGATGGTGATCGGAAAATTGACCATGCGTTCCCGGAAGGTGTGAAAATGCTGCTGCGCCAGAATGGTGGTGGGCACCAACACGGCCACCTGCTTACCGTCCATCACGGCTTTGAAAGCGGCGCGAATGGCGATCTCGGTTTTGCCATATCCCACATCGCCGCAAATCAACCGATCCATCGGTTTGGCGGCCTCCATATCCCGCTTTACCTCCCGGGTGGCCCGAATTTGATCGGGGGTATCTTCGTACGGGAAGGAAGCTTCCAGCTCTTTCTGCCACAACGTGTCCGGGGAAAACGCATGGCCCTGCTGAGACATGCGCCGGGCGTACAGCTGCACCAGTTCCCGGGCAATGTTCTCCACCGCCTTGCGGGTTCGTTTTTTCACGCGTTCCCATTCTGGACTTCCCAATCGGGTTAATCGTGGCCGGTAACCCTCCTCGCTGACATATTTTTGAATCCGGTTCAGGTTGTCCAGGGTAACATATAAAATATCGTTGTCCTCGTACTGGATCTTGATAACGTCCCGTTCGCGTCCCGCCACGGTAATGCGCTCCAATCCCAGGTAGCGGCCGATTCCATAGTCCACGTGCACAACGTAATCCCCGTAGTTCAAACTGTTCAAACTGCGAATAAGACTTCCGGAAACGCGGAGGCGCCGTTTGCGTCTTCTGGCCTTCAGGCGGTTGAAGATCTCGTGCTCCGTTAAGACCTCGATGTGGGGAGTAGGCAGGTAAAACCCCTGGTGCAGTTCCCCCTCGATGAAATGTATGGGGGGAAGGAAACCCAACTCGGCTTCCAGAATCTCTTCCAACCGTTCCCGGGCTGCGGCTCCTTCGTACAAGACATAGAGTTGACCGGCTGTCCCATCGCGTTGCCGATCGAAAAATTTCTGAATGTGCTCCAGAAAAAGTTTCATATTCCCCCGGAAAGCCGCCGGGGGATGGGCATTGAAATGCACATCCCCGATTTCCATTCGGCCCAGGTGGGTATGTTCGATTCGACGGTACCCTTTCAGCCGGTGGAGCAGTTCCGATAAAGGCACATAGTGATCTTCGATGGAGGTGAGTTCCAGTTCCTCTTGATGTTCTTCAAATCGTTGGACGGCCTGCTCCCACCATTCGTTCAGGATTTTCCGATCCTGCTCGCTGTTTTCCCAGAATAGGAGGGTATTCTCCGGGAAGTAATCCAGTAAACAGGCCCCGGAGCGGGTTTGAGGGCCCTGTCCCACCAAACGAACGGACTGGATTTCCCGGGTGGACAATTGAGAGAGAACGTCAAACTCCCGGATCGATTCGATCGTGTCCCCGAAATATTCGATGCGGATGGGTCCATCCGATTCAAAGGAAAAGACGTCCACAATTCCACCGCGGGCACTGAACTGGCCGATTTCTTCGATGGTCCCCACACGTTCGTAACCGCCCTCCACCAGCCAGTCCAACAGCAATTCCCGTTCCAGATCCTCACCCACTTTCAAATGCAAGATGTTTTGCCGTAAAGATTCCGGATCGGGGACTCTTCTTAGCAGGGCCGGGGGGGTGGTAACCAGAACACGCGCTCGTTTTTCCACCAGATCGGAAAGAGCGTTCAGCCGCATGCTGTAGAGGGCGGGGGTGAATAGCCCCCTGTCGAATGGTACCACTTCGTCCGAGGGCAGGTAGGCCGTCAACGCCGGACGGGAGAGCATGCGCAGATCGTCCACCAATTTTTCGGCGGCGTCGCTGTCGGGAACGATGACCAGAAGAGGCGATTCCAGGGTATCCTGAACGTACTTGATCACAAAGGCCAGAAAGGAGCCATAAATTCCCCGCACCGTTATGCTGTGACGGGAGAGCAGAGCCCGGTGAAGGTCGGTGTATTCATCCTGGCCGTAAATCGTCGATGCCAGTTTCAGCATGGTCGTGACAGTAACCTGTTCCATAGCAAACCTTAAAATATAAGGATAAATCCAGCGGAAAGGTTCCCGAAAAATGAAATTCGCCGGAAAGGCCTGTGGACTCTCCTTTTCCTTGGATCCGCAACATAGTGCCCAATCAACGGTTCCAGGAAGGACGGGAGCACGCGATCAAACCATTGATGCCGGCCGCGCCGTCTTTTGACGGGCAAAGAGACCGCATTCATTTTCTCAAGAGGGGGTTTTAACCACCCCGCAGCGCGATGAAGTATATCGCTTCAACGTCGCCTTGATCTATGGTAGGCGGGGATGTTGCCGGGGTTCTATTTCGATTGGATGGGGTTGACCCCTCCTGGCGAAACGCGCCATAAGGAATTTGTCAAGCGCTCCCGGGAACCGCCGGGAGGCATGGGATGGCCGGGAAAAAAATTTTTTGTTTTTTTCAAGAAAGTCAGCTGTTATATTGTATGCCGAATTTAAGGAGCATAAAAGAAATGTACCGGTTTCATCACAATCCTTTGCTGCATCATTGTCATCATCGTGTGCGTCCGTGTGATGGAACCGGAGAGCCCTGTGTAACTTAAGCGAGACGTCTGTTTTGAGAGTGTTCAGCCCGGTTCCGTCAGGAGCCGGGCTTTTTTTTTGGTGCGCCCGGTGGGGGGTGTCAAAGCTTTCGGCAAGAGGAGGTTGAATGGATCGAAACGATGGTCGAGCGGGGAAATATGCTTCGCGCCTCTCCGCGGGTGAAGGGCGGCAAGGCGTGGCCGGCATTGACGGGATGACGGTGGATGAGCTGATGCCCTACCTGCGGGAAGAATGGGCCGGGATTAAGGAAGAGCGGTTATCCGGCGAGTACCATCCTCAAACGGTGCCGCGGGGGCTCGACCTGCCCGGGCCCGGGGAAAAGCAAGGCGGAAGGTGGACATTCCTCATTCGGATTGAAGGAATGAACGTGTGGAAACAAATCATTGGCACTCGAAAGAGGGTATGATGCTTACACTTGCTTTGCAGAAGTCAGGACGGTTGAGCGACAGGAGTTTGGCTTTGTTAACCGAGTCGGGAATTCATTTAGAGAACGGCTCTTCCAATCGGTTGAAAGCCACGGCCGGCAACTTTCCTCTACAGATACTTTACTTGCGGGATGACGACATCCCGGAATGCGTGGCCGATGGCGTGGCCGATGTGGGCATCGTGGGCTTGAATGTGGTGGAGGAAAAGGAGCGATCGGTTCGGGTCGTCGAAAAGTTGGGATTTGCCCGATGCCGTTTGTCCATTGCGGTGCCCCGCCAGTTTCACTATACCGGTTTGGCCTCGTTAAACGGGTTGAGCATCGCCACCGCCTATCCCCGGATCTTACGGAAGTTCCTTGATAATCAGCATTTGCAGGCAACCATCCATGAAATCAGCGGTTCGGTGGAAGTGGCTCCGGGTATTGGAATGGCCGATGCAATTTTTGACATCGTCAGCACCGGCAGTACCCTGATGAGTAACGGGTTGGTGGAAGTAGAGACGGTCATGCATTCCGAAGCCGTGCTGGTGGCCACCCCGGATTTAAACGGGGACAAAGCGGCCGTTCTGGAATCCCTGTTGTTTCGTTTTCGGGCCGTGATGAAGGCCCGGCGTTACCGCTACATTTTGTTGAATGCACCGAACGAGGCTTTGGAGGAAATTTCCCGGATTTTGCCCGGCATGAAGAGTCCCACTATCATGCCGCTGGCCATGCCCGGCTGGTCTTCGGTACATTCGGTAATTCAGGAAGAAGATTTCTGGGAGATCATTGAAAATCTAAAAGCAGCCGGGGCCCAGGGGATTCTGGTGGTTCCCATCGAGAAAATGATTGTATGAGGAGTAAAGGGATGCAGCAAATTCGAACGCAGGACGGGGGGGATTATTGGCAACTTCTAACGCGTCCCGCCGCTCGGCGGCAAGAGGTTCGCCCACGGGTGAAACAGATTCTGGAAAGCGTACAGCTGACCGGGGATACCGCTCTTCGGGAACTGACCCGCCGGCTCGATGGGGTCGAATTGGAACATTTTGAGTTGCCTCGAGAGGAATGGTTTCCTCGGTCGGAGACCGTTTCCGGGGAATTGCAACAGGCCATGTCCCGTGCGGCAATCAATATTTACTATTTCCATCAATCCCAATGGTCGCCGGAAGAATTGAAGGTGGAAACCTCGCCCGGGGTTTTTTGTTGGCGTCGACCGGTGCCCATACAGCGGGTGGGCATTTATATTCCGGGGGGGACGGCCCCCCTGTTTTCCACGGTGTTGATGCTGGGAATTCCGGCCCAGATTGCGGGTTGTCCGGAAGTGTTTCTGTTCACCCCTCCCCGCAGCGACGGCACGGTCGATCCCACCATCTTGTTTGCCGCACGATTGGCGGGCGTTCACCGGGTGTTCCGGGTAGGGGGAGCCCAGGCTATAGCGGCTATGGCCTGGGGGACCGAAACGGTGCCCGCAGTGGATAAAATATTTGGGCCGGGTAATGTTTACGTAACGGAGGCCAAGGCGCAGGTGGCCGCGCAGGGGGTGGCCGTGGATTTGCCCGCAGGTCCTTCGGAGGTGTTCATTATCGCCGACGAGGCTGCCGATGCCGCATGGGTCGCCGCCGATCTCCTTTCCCAGGCGGAGCATGGTGCCGACAGCCAGGTGGTGCTGGCCACCCCTTCGCAGCGACTGGCCCGGGCAACCCTGCAGGAATTGGAACGCCAGTTGGCTCGGTTGCCCCGTCAGGAATTGGCCCGACGGGCCCTCCAACAGGGCGTCTGCCTGATCACACGCAACCTGAACGAGGCGCTGGATATCGCCAATCGTTACGCTCCCGAGCATCTCATCCTGATGGTACAGGATTGGGAAGGGTTGGCAGAACGGGTGAAACACGCCGGCTCTGTGTTTCTGGGATACCTTACGCCGGAAGTACTGGGAGATTATGCCTCGGGCACCAATCATGTGTTGCCCACAGGCGGAACGGCCCGGGCCTATTCCGGAATCAGCGTGGAGAGCTTTATTCATTGGATTACTTTTCAGCAGGCCGACCGGAAAGGCCTGCGTTTGCTTGGCCCCACCGTGGAATTGCTGGCCACCGCAGAACGGCTGCATGCCCATGCCCGGGCCGTATCCTTACGTCGGAAAATGGTGGAAGGAGATACCCAGATATGAAGCCCGAACAGTTCATTCGTCCGGAAATCCGTCGCATCGTACCCTACCGGTCGGCAAGAGAAGCCTATGCTCAAGAGGCGGCTGTATGGCTGGATGCCAACGAAAACGGGTACGATCTCAGTGGTCAGGGCCTGCATCGCTATCCCGATCCGCTTCAACGGCGGCTCAAACAACAAATCGCCCGCTGGAAAGGGGTGTCCCCGGAGCAGATTTTTTTGGGCAATGGAAGCGATGAGGCTATCGATCTGCTGATCCGCGCCACATGCCGTCCCTTTCGGGATGAGATACTGATAACCCCTCCCACCTACGGCATGTACCGGGTGCTGGCGGAAATTCAGGGCGTCGGGGTGCAACAGGTGGGTCTGGACCACCGCTTTCAGCCGGATGTGTTGCGCATCGTTCGCTCGTTGTCGTTGACCACGCGCCTCATTTTCCTCTGTTCTCCCAATAATCCCACAGGCAATGTTCTCGAGCCGAAAGCCGTTGAAACGCTTTTGGAGACTTTTGCGGGTTTGGTGGTGATCGACGAAGCCTATATCGATTTTGCAGACCACCCTGGGTGGTTAGGGCAGCTGAACCGTTACCCGAATCTGGTGATATTGCAAAGTTTTTCCAAAGCACCGGCAATGGCCGGAGCCCGTCTGGGAATGGCCTTTGCTCAGGCGGAAATCATTGCAATACTGAACACGATTAAATATCCCTATAACGTAAACGTTCTAACGCTCAGGGCGGCGGAACTGGCTCTGCAGCGCCGGGCGGAAACCCGGGCCGTTATCGAACGCATCAAACAACAACGTGCCTGGCTGGAGGCCGAACTCCGAACGCTTCCCCACGTGATTCGGGTGTTCCCTTCCCGGGCCAATTTCCTGCTGGTGCGGTTTCGCCAGGCGGAAACAGTTTTTCGGTATCTGATTCGGCGGGGGATTGTTGTCCGAAACCGCTCTCATCTGCCGGGGTGTGAGGGCTGCTTGCGGATTACCGTGGGAACCGAAAAAGAAAATCAATTGCTGATGAAAACATTACGGGCAATGGAGGTCGGCGAATGAAACGGGTGCTGTTTATCGATCGCGACGGGACGATTATTCAGGAGCCTCCGGATGAACAGGTGGATGCCTGGGAAAAATTGCGCTTTTTTCCCGGTGTCATTACGGCGTTGTCCCGAATCGCCGGCGAGCTGGAGTTTGAGCTGGTGATGGTAACCAATCAGGATGGGTTGGGTACGGCGTCTTTTCCCGAAGAGCGGTTCTGGCCGATTCACAATTTCATACTGGATACCCTGGCCGGCGAAGGCGTTCGCTTCCGGGAGGTTTTGATCGACCGGTCCTTTCCCGAAGAAAACCGGCCCACACGCAAACCCGGTGTCGCCATGCTGCGGCACTATATGATCGGGGAATACGATCTGGCCCATTCGTTTGTGATCGGTGATCGAGTCAGCGATCTTCAGCTGGCACGCAATCTGGGTGCCCGGGCCATTTTCCTTTCGGAACAGCCTCATCCGGATGCCGATCTGACCACCACGGATTGGTTGGAAATCCACCGCTATCTGAAAGGAAAAGATCGCGCCGTTCAGTGGATTCGGGAAACCCAGGAAACCCGTGTACACATCCGGTTGCAGCTGGATGGTCAGGGGGGCTATCGGATTCATACGGGCTTGGGATTTTTGGACCATATGCTGGCCCAACTGGTCAAGCATTCGGGCTGCGATTTAACCCTGTCGGTGGAAGGCGATCTTGAAGTGGATGAACATCATACCATAGAAGATACCGCCTTGGCGTTGGGAGAGGCCTTCCGCGAAGCACTGGGTCGGAAAAAGGGCCTGAAGCGTTACGGATTTGTGTTACCCATGGACGATGCCCTGGCCACGGTGGCGTTGGATTTTTCGGGTAGAAGCTGGCTGATCTGGCAGGCCGAATTCCGCCGGGAAAAAATTGGCGACGTCCCCACGGAGATGTTTTATCACTTTTTTAAATCCTTCTGCGACGCCGCCGGTCTGAATTTGCATGTGCAGGCGAAGGGTAGCAACGAGCACCATAAGATTGAGGCCGTCTTTAAGGCCGTGGGACGGGCGTTTCGACAGGCCCTTCAACGCGAAAACGCCGGAGGCGGTATTCCCAGTACCAAGGGGGTGTTATGAAGGTGGCGATCCTGAAGTACAATGCCGGTAATATATTTTCCGTGCAGACGGCCTTGCAGCGTCTGGGTTATGTGCCGGTCTTAACCGATGAGGTTCAGCGGCTGGATAAGGTGGATCGGGTGATCTTCCCGGGTGTGGGCGAGGCGCGTTCGGCAATGGCCTACTTGAAACAGCGGGGATTGGACCAATGGCTACGCCGTACCACTAAACCGGTGCTGGGAATTTGTTTGGGATTGCAGCTGCTATGCGAATATTCGGAAGAAAATGATACCCCCGGCCTGGGGATTTTCCCGGTTTCGGTACGGCGCTTTCCTCCCCATGGGAAAGTCCCTCACATGGGGTGGAACACCATTCAGCGGCTGAAGGGGCGGCTCTTTCGGGGCGTTCCAGAGGCATCGTATGTGTATTTTGTGCATAGCTTTTATCCGGAATGGCATGCCCTGGCCACTGCTCAGACGATTTATCAGGTGCCCTTTAGCGCCGCCATGGAACAGGGAAATTTCTTTGGGGTGCAATTTCACCCGGAAAAAAGTGGTGAGGTGGGTGAACACATTTTAAAGAATTTTTTGGAGCTATGATGCGTATTATTCCGGCTGTCGATGTTTTCGAGGGCAAATGTGTGCGTTTGCAGCAGGGGGATTTCCGTCGCCGAAAGGTGTATTCGGCCGATCCGTTGGAGGTAGCCCGGCGGCTGGAGGATGCCGGCGTGCGGTATGTGCACCTGGTGGACCTGGAGGGTGCCCGGGCCGGACGAGTGATCCACTGGTCGGTATTGGAACAAATCGCCGGACAAACGCAATTGAAAGTGGATTTTAGTGGGGGCCTAAAAACGGACGAAGACCTCCGGCGGGCCTTTGATCTGGGGGCCCGGCAGGTATGTTTGGGATCGGTGGCGGTTGTTTTTCCGCTGAAAGTTTACAAATGGCTCCAGGATTATGGGGCCCAACGGATTGTCCTGAGTGCGGACGTCCACCGGAGTCGGATTGTCATCTCGGGTTGGCAGGAAGAAACCGAGATATCCCTGATTTCTTTTCTGGAAAGTTACCTGTCCATTGGGTTGAGGACCGCCGTGGTAACGGATGTTTCCAGGGATGGGATGCTGGGAGGTCCTGCGTTGGATACGTATCGATATGTGCGCAACTCCCTGCCCCGGCTGCAGCTGATAGCCAGCGGGGGCGTCCGCACCCTTCAGGACCTCGAATCGTTGCAGGCGCTGGGCGTAACCGGGGTGATCATCGGCCGGGCCCTGTACGAGGGAACCCTCACCCTATCCGATCTGGAGCCCTTCCTATGTTGACCCGACGAATAATACCCTGCCTGGACGTCCACCGGGGTCAAACGGTCAAAGGCGTTCAGTTTATGGATTTGCAACCGGTGGGCGATCCGGTGCAATTGGGGCAGCTCTATGCCCAGCAGGGGGCCGATGAGTTGGCCTATCTGGATATCAGCGCCACGGTGGAGAGTCGGAGGGCCTGGGAGGCGCTGATCCGGCGGGTGGCCCGGCAGCTAAACATCCCCTTTATGGTGGGTGGGGGTGTCCGTGCCGTTGACGATGTGGAACGGATGTTACGGGCCGGTGCCGACAAGGTGAGTGTGAACTCGGCGGCGGTGAGGGAGCCGGAGCTGGTGAGTCGATTGAGCCGGGAGTTTGGCAGCCAGTGCATCGTTGTGGCGATTGATGCCCGAAAGGAGAATGGTGATTGGTGGGTGTACACTCATGGGGGACGGCGGCGCACCGCCTGGCGCGCTCTGGACTGGGCCATGGAAGTTACCCAACGCGGCGCCGGGGAAATCTTGCTGACCTCTATGAATCACGATGGCTCCCGGGAAGGCTTTGCGGTGGAGATCGTTCGCCGGTTGGCCGAAGCGCTACCCATTCCCGTGATCGCCTCCGGAGGTGCGGGGAAAAAGGAACATTTCCTCCAGCTTTTCCGCCAAGGTCGGGCCGATGCCGCCCTGGCGGCCAGCGTCTTTCATTTCGGACACATGAGGATCGACCAACTCAAACATTACCTTAAAGAAAACGGGATCGAGGTTCGACTATGACCATCGACTTTGAGAAAGCAGGCGGCGTGGTGCCCGCCATCGTTCAAGATGCCCGAAATGGACGGGTCTTAATGCTGGGCTACATGAATCGGGAAGCTTTTCAGGAAACGCTGCGGACGGGACGGGTGACCTTTTTCAGTCGCTCCCGCCGGCGCCTGTGGACCAAGGGAGAAACCTCGGGAAACACCCTCCAGTTCCGATCGGTTCTACCGGATTGTGATGGAGATGCGCTGTTGATTCAGGCCATTCCAAGCGGCCCCGTCTGCCATACGGGAGAGGATACCTGTTTTGGTTCGGAGAATGATCCCGAATGGAATTTTTGGGCTACCCTGGAAACCGTCATCCATCGCCGAAAAACCAGCGGCGATGACGCATCGTATACCCGACGATTGCTGTCCCAGGGGAGTGCCGGGATCGGGCGGAAAGTGGTGGAAGAAGCCACCGAGGTGTTGCTGGCGGCTCTGTTGGAGGGTAAAGATCGGGTGGTGGAAGAGGCTGCCGATTTGATATACCACCTGATGGTGTTGCTGGTAGAACAGGATGCCCGCTTGCAGGAAGTGGAGCAGACGCTTCGGAGGCGGAGGGGTTCCACAACAGGTGGGTCTGGGCTCCCCAGCGGTTGAAGGGATTCTGAGGAAACGATTTAAAACCCAAGGGTGGCCCCAAGCAGGCGGGTGGAGGAGTTTCAAACGGGGTTGCGGGAAAAACCGCAATTTTTCCCGCAACCGAAGCGATTATATCGTTTCCGGTAGGGTATATTGACGCCCTCGGTTGACCTCTTTTAAGTATTCCTGAAGCGGGGCGAAATAATTCACCATGGCCCTGGCGCTCATATCCTCACCCAGCACCTCGCGCAACAGCTCGCGCCAGTCCCGGGTAGCCCCCGGCGCCATAATGTGTTCCAGAAATTTTCCCACGGCCTTGCTGCCGTAGTAATTGGTGGCATGGGGGTCTTGTTTCAAAATATTTCGGGCAATGTAATCGTGGAACTGAAAGAGCAGCACAAAGGAGAGAGCGTAATCGTAATATTGGGCCGCATCGTTGTTGATATGCGTTTTCGAAGCGGCGTCGCAATAGGTTTCGTCCCGCGGTTCCGGGGGGATGATTCCCTGGTATTTCTTTTTCAGTTCCCACCAGGTCCGGTTAAAGCGTTCGGGGGACAAATTGTCCGCGTACAGGCGCTTTTCGAATTCCGTCATCACCCCGGCGGCCCAGGGAATGAAAACCACATAATTGAGGGCCTCCTTCAGCAGGGCTTTTATTTCGTCGGTTTGATCGTCTTCGGGTAACAGATTCAGATAGGCCAGAAAAGATTTTTGCATCGCCGCTAAGCCCATCAGGCTTCCTATGGCCTCATGAAAGGCACGATTGGCACCGCTGCGTAAAAGGATGGGTACTTGAGGACGACTGTAGGCGATAAAGTAGTACACATGTCCCAGTTCGTGATGCACGGTTTCGTACCAGGAGGCATTGGGAATGACGCTCATCAAGCTGCGAACATCTTTATCCAGGTCCAGATGCCAGGCCGAAGCATGGGTGTTTTTCTTATATGGTGCGTCTTTGGGAAGGGGATAGAGGCTGGAATGTTCCCAGAAGGTTCTGGGCAGGGGCGGGAATCCCAGGCTGATGTAAAAACGCTCCCCTTGTTTGACGATCCATTCGGCGGTTTTATTCCCCAGCACGCCATCCAGGTCCAGCCCTTCGGCGGAAATGATGGCATTCCAATCCTGCCCCCAGCGGTTGGGCAACCAATGAGCAGGTAAATAGTCTGGAACCTGTTTGACGCCGTAACGTTTAGCCAGTTCGTACCGGGCATAGGTGTGCAATTCCCGGTACAGGGACCAGATTTCCCGAATCAGCTGTTGGGTTAGGGCCAACATTTCGTGGGTGGTCATTCCGTATTCCGAAACCTGATAGGTGAAATAGTCAGGATAATTTAGTGCCTGCACCGTTTTATTCCGCAGATCGCGGAGTTTTACCAATCCCTCTTTGAGCGCTTTTCCCACTTCCTTGCTGGCCGTCCAGGTTTTTAAGCGTTTCTCCAGAGAAGTCTCTGTCTGAAGAATTTGATCGATTTCGTTGGGCGTCACCGATCGCCCGTCAATCTTAAAATCGAACCCAAAGAGTTTTTCCGTCTGTTCGGTTTCTGCTTTAATGCGATCCTTTACCAATTGAGGAACGGTTTGAGGATTGTTGGCGGCGATGTAAAGCATGGCTTCCAGCTGGCGAACCTGTAAAGGAGTGAGCCGATTCTTCGATTTTAAGAATGCTTGAATGGTTTTAATGTTTTCTTTGCTGCCCGTAAAAGCCGCCAGGGCCTCGTTGGCTTTCCGGGTGGCGATGGCGTTAGTGGAATCGCCCTCGATGATCATGGTGTTCGATTGCCACTCCGCCTTTGACGCGGCGTAATACAATTGCTGAAACTTGGCTGTGTATTGATCGATGAAGGCCTGGGCATCCTTACGAATGTCCTGGGATGATTGGCATCCCAGCATCGCCAGCATTGCCAGAGCGAGTAGCGGGATTCGTTTCATCATGATCCACCCTCTTGTTATGTTGCACTTGAATAAATTGAAATTTACAGGCTTTTCCGTAAATTTTGAAATGCTAAGTGAAAAAAGTCCTGTCTTCGAAGTAAGCCGGGCCCTTGACCGTGTCCGGATACGCCCATGGCTCACCCCCGTGCGGGTGTCCGGGAAAACCGGCTTGCCCGGGATATATTTCCCTTTGAACGGTTGCCCGGATACCCCCTCCCATGGATGATGGAAGCGGGGTGTTGGGCAGATGCGGGTGGAAGAAGCAGGCCGGGAGGGAAAGTCGCCCCTCCCGGTCCGTGCCTGTGCGAAAACCGTTTTAGGGAATGTAGCCGTGTTCCAGATTGAGTAACGATTCGCGGTCGTCGAACTGATTGTTCCAGCTCTGGTCGATGGAGTAGACAAAACCGAATTGAATTCGGGTTTCGCTTTCGCCGTAAAGGGTTCTCAAGTCTCCGTTGAATTGTCGGAACTGGAGCTGGGCCACGGCATCGAAATTCTCTCCCAATCGATAGAAGACATTGCCGACGATCTGGAACTGATCGCTTTTTTGCACCAGGTCCGGAAAGATTTTATAGCCGGCGGAGAGAGCCACTTGCAGGGCGGGGCGCTCCAGTTTGCGCATCAGATAACGCAGGGAGCCGAAGGCTGCCAGGGCTCGGGCCCGGGTCATGGTGAAAAAGTCGATCACCTGTTTTATTTCGCTGAATCCCTCGTTGTAGATTGCCTGCGCCCGGAGGTCGATAAAGTGAATGGGATCCGGTTTTAAATTGAGGACCATCGAAGCGGTGACATTTTTTAACGCCCGATCCCAGCGACGGGTATAACCGGGCCGATCGGTAAGGAAATTATTGAAACCGATTCCAATTTGTTGAAGAATGGGGCGGTTCCAGAGCTGTGTTTGAGGCACCCGATATTGAATGGAAAACCCTATGGCATTCAAACTAAAGTCTTTTTCTGCCGTTTCCGGGGGGATGGGGGTTCGGGTAAAATGTTCCCCGTGGAGCCGTATCCACACTCTCTGGTTAAAAATGCGGGCGTATTCCAGCACATTGCCGTATTGGTGATCTTCGGTATTTTCTCCGGACGAGAAGGGGTTCAAGACATCGGTAAATTCCAGGGCGTCGTCATCCCGGAGGGTGGGAAATTCAATCATGGCGCTGCGAACCCGGGAACGACCCAGTTTAATAATGTTGGATTGATCCTCGAGCTGGATGAAGGTTTGGTGAAAAAACAACTGCCCCAGGTCGGACTCGGCATCCGGGAATTGAAAACCGATGACCAGCTGACCCCGGAAGGTGTTGTAGAGTTTTTGCCGAAATCCTGTGAGCAGTCCGGTGTCGGAAAAATCGTTTACCGCCGTGGTCGTCTGATGAACCAGAATATCGGTGTTAAATGAGACCACCCCTCGGGCCCCCAGCTGAATTTCCGGGTTTACCTGGGCCCCGGCCGTCATCCACAGGCCCAATGTCCCTATGATCGACAAGGCATGCTTTTTAAAGGACCTCATATTGGCTCTCCTAAATAAATCGGGTTAGCGTTTATTCATCCAATGCCACATGGGGCAGATTGGGCAGCCCCATTTTTTGGGCCATCATGCTTAATTCCGTTTCTTCTGCGGGTAAATCTTCGTAAACCAGGGCCAGAAGATTCCCCCCGGGGTAAAGTCCGTTGTTCGTTACCCGGGAAGTGTCGTGGTCGTGAAAAGTCCAGATCCCGCGATTTTTGCCTTCAATAATAATGTCGGCCGTTTTGCCGGGGCTGAGCCGCATGGTGTTCATTTGCCAGGGTTGGGGAATGGGAAGCCCGTCGTCAGCCACCAGCCAGAAATCGTGGCCGTGGAGGTGCAGGTAGTGCTCCGTTTGACCGGCATTGATTAACCGCACGCGGATGGTTTCCCCGGAACGGATGTACAGATTGGGCGTCATGGGGTAAGACTTGCCGTTCACGGTGAACCAGTTGGGTTGAGGCAAATCTGCTTGGGACCTGCGACTAATGACATAGGGGGGCAAGTATCCCGCTTCCACTGCCTGGACGAACTCTTCTTTGGTATTGAAAACGGCGAAGCGCTTTTTGTCGAAGCGACCGGTCTTCATCAAATACATGCGCTCTTTCATTCGCTCCAGCATGGCGTTCAATTCGTTTCGCACGAAGTTACTGTCGTGGGCGGAGTAGATCAGGGTATACTCCCGTTCGTAGGGAAATTTTTTGAGGATAGGGTCGTCATCATTCTCGATAATGAAACTGCCGAACATGCCCGACTGCATGTGCAGCAAAGTCCCCCAGTGGCAATGGTAGAAATGCGTTCCATAAGGTTCGGCCGTAAATTCATAGACGAACTCCTGACCCGGCATGACGGGCATTTGAGTGACATAGGGAACCCCATCCATACGCCAGGGAACATGAAGACCGTGCCAGTGAATGGTGTGATTGAGTTCGGTTTTGTTTTTCAGGATGACCCGGACTTTATCTCCCTGTTTCACCCGAAACTCGGGTCCGGGAACCCGATTGTTGAACGCCAGAGTGTGAAATTGGAATCCGGGAACCACTTCGTGTTGGTAGATGTCGATGAAAAGATGAAACTCTTTTACGTCTCCATCCATTTTGGGCTCCAAGGCAACCGGAAAACGGCTGTTGTTGGCCGCCCGGGCCTCCGAGGTTAACAGATAATGAGGCATGAGCACAGCGGCCGACAACACGGTGGTGGTTTTAAGAAAATCGCGTCGATTCATAAATGTTTCCTCCTTTTGGAAAGTCATCAAATTTATTGAAACTACGGATGAATATTGGGCTATGCAAGTACTCCCCGGTTTCGATCCCTGAGGGAGGCCTGGGATTGAGGACGGCTGAGGTGTTTGCTGCCCGGCCCGTTCATCTGTCCCGGGAAAAGCGCTTCTGGTTCGCCAAGCATCCTTCAAATATCCGTTGCTTAAATTCCCGAAAACAGGGTTTCAATAATCATGCCAAAAGTGTGGCTGTGTTCCCTCCCTTACCAGTCTTTCCCTGTTTGCCCTGCCCGATTGGCCTGAGTCTTTTGGGTGTGGATATTTCCGAAATTTGTTTCACCGGATGTAGAATAATCCACATCTCGGTTCGGATTGTCTGGAACGAGTGACCCCGCCGAGGTCGTTATCGATGGGACGTGTAGAGGCGATGAGCGGACGGGAGCGTGTGGGTTCGAATGATCGGATGGTACCGGTGAATGGTCGGTTTCCGGCAATGACGTTCGCCGAGACAAGATTGATCTCTTCCGGACGATTCATGAAGTCCCCGCTGTTGGGCCCGCAATTTTTGCACCGAGGCTTGATCGGGGTCGTCCGGGAGGGTAAAGAAACACCGCTCGATGCTCATCCAACGGGCGGCTGGGTCTTGTTGCGCCGGTTGCCTGGAAATGTCCGGTCGGGAAGCCAACCGAATCGGACAGTTTCCCATTCCCGGCCCCGATAAACTTCGGATGCAGACCGTTTCTGTTCCCCATCCGGAAAGGGTGACCTTTCCGGATGGCAGGGGTTGGGTCGGAAAAGACATCTCGAAAGAAACGATGGGAAGGCGGTATCGGATGCCCCCCGGGGGCAGGGACTTTACTTTCGGAACGCGCTTGGGTTCATGTTAAAGTTCAACAGTCGCAGTGCATTGGCTACCACAACCAGGGTCGATCCTTCGTGAAATAAGATGGCGATGCCGATGGTGGCGTAGCCGACCAGAGTGGCGATGATCAGGAAGAAGATCACTCCCAGAGAGACGGCGATGTTTTGCTGAATGATGCGTCGGGTTTTTCGGCTGAGGGCCACTGCGAAGGGGAGTTTACTCAGATCGTCTGCCATGAGGGCGATGTCGGCGGTTTCCAGGGCCACATCGGAACCGCTGGCGCCCATGGCGATACCCACCGTGGCATTGGCCAGTGCGGGGGCGTCGTTCACCCCGTCCCCCACCATGGCGACTTTATGGTATTTCCGGATCAGGTTCCGAATGGTGGTGACCTTATCCTGGGGCAATAAGCCGGCCTGAAATTCGGTGATGCCTACGCGCCGGGCGATGGCCATGGCGACCTGGAGATTATCGCCGGTCAGCATGATCAGCTGTTTGATGCCCAGCTTCCGCAGGGTGTTCATCGTGGAGGCGGCATCGGGGCGGGGTTGATCGGCCAGAGCAATGATCCCGAGAAACTTGCCGTTTCGGCGCACCAGCATGGTGGTATAGCCGTTGGATTGCAGCGCTGCGTTCCGCCGGGCGACCGATTCCGGAAGGGGTTGATTTAACCGCTCTGTAAAGAGGCGTACGTTGCCGATTTCGATGGTTTCGCCGTCGATGGTGCCCACCAGGCCTTTCCCCGAGAGGGTCTGAACGGCCTCGGCTTCCGGAAAGACGAGATGCATGCTCTGGACTTTGCGGAGAATGGCCTTTGCCAGGGGATGCTGCGACCGGCTTTCCACGGCGGCGGCCACCCGCATCAATTCCTGAGGTTCGGTTCCGTTCAAGGGAATCACCTTCACCACTTCCGGTCGACCCATGGTGATGGTGCCCGTTTTGTCGAAAGCGATGGCGTGCAGGGCCCCCAGATTTTCCAGATGCACCCCACCCTTGATCAGTATACCGGTATGGGCGGCACGGGCGATCCCGGATAGGATGGCCGAGGGCGTGGCAATGGCCAGGGCACAGGGGGAAGCAGCCACCAGGATGGTGAGACCCCTCAGAAAAGCAGTACTCCAGTCCAGCCAACCTACGAGAGGCGGCAGAAAGATGAGCAATACCACCCCACCCAGGACTACCGGGACAAAGACCCGTTCAAACTTTTCGGTAAACAGTTGAGTGGGCGATTTTTGCGTCTGGGCCTCTTCCACCATCTGGATCACCCGGGCCAGGGTGGTATCTTTGGCCAGTCGGGTCACTTCGACCTTGAGCGCCCCTTCTCCGTTGATGGTACCGGCAAAAACCTCGCCCCCTGTTGTTTTATCGACGGGAACGCTTTCCCCGGTGATGGGGCTTTCGTCGATACTGGATTGACCCTCGACGATTTTCCCGTCGATGGGAATCCGCTCACCGGGGCGGACGATGACGATGTCGCCCCGCTGGAGTTCCTCGACCGGGATTTCGCTTTCCTGCCCATCGCGCTGAATGCGGGCCGTTCGCGGGGCGATTCCCGCCAACGCCCGGATGGCATTGCGTGCCCGATCCATGGCGAAGTGTTCCAGGGAATGCCCCAGACTAAACAGGAATAACAACAACGCCCCTTCCGACCATGCTCCAAGTATGGCCGCCCCTACGGCGGCAACCACCATCAGGAAATCGATGTCGAATCGAAGTTTAAGGGCGGCCTTTAGGCCGTGCCGGGTGGCTTCGTATCCACCCGTCAAATAAGCCAGCATGTATAGAATGAGAGATGCCCGGGGAGGCAGGAAACCGGCTTTTTCTCCTGCAACCCCTACGGCCAGAAATGTTCCCGCCAGCAGGGAGAGGACCAGTTCGAAGTTGCGCCGTAGCCAGGTTTCTTTGCGCGCTTCTTCGATGCCGTAGCCCAGTTCCCGCACCAGGGATCGAATCTGCCGCTGGGTGATTTTCCGGCTGTCGTATTCGATGCGCATCTTTTCGGCCGCGTAGTTCACCGTTACCGCCAAAACGCCCGGCCGTCGCTGCAGGATGTGTTCGATGCTGAGGGCGCAGTCGGCACAGTCCATTCCGGTGATCCGCAGGGTCTCGTGAATAAATTGGCGGCTGATTTCCACACCGGTCTGCCGCGCCAGTCGGCGAAGCTGTTCGATGGTGGTGAGATTGGGATCGTAATGCAAACAAAGCACGGCTTCCCCATCTTTGCGATCGATATGAACCTGTTCCACCCCGCGTTTGATTTCCAGACGTTCGATCAGGCGCTGTACGCACTGGTCGCGTTCATCTTTTACATGGGGAAGCAAAACCGGTAATTCTATTTGCAATTTCTTTTCCATGATTGTATCCAGGTTATGAAGATCCTCAGAAAGGATGATCGCCAGCCCCTTCCCTATGATTTATCGGGGCCTCCTCGGTCCACCGACAATCAGGGATTCAATTCTTTTTGAATCCGGGCCACTTCTTCGCGTATCTGAGCGGCGATGTTTCCGGTGCTTTGCAGTTTCAGATATTCTTTGAAGCAGCGTAATGCCTCCGGGTTGTTCTTTAAAAAATATCGGTAAGTAACGCCCAATTGCAACCAGCCGTCGGCATAGGTGGGAAATTTCTGCACCGCTTCTTCGAACTTAGCCTTCCCCTGAAGGGCGTTGTTGCCTTCGCGCAAGGCGATCCCCAGATCGACCAGAGCTTCGGCCGATTCCGGATTAACGATGATGGCCAGTTCAAAAATCTCGGCGGCGTTGTCAAACCGGCGCGCCTCCAGATAGGCATGACCCAGTGCCATGAGCAGGTTGAAATCCTGAGGATCCATTTTTAAACGGGTGCGCAGGTCCTGTATGCGTTGCTCCAGCTCCACCTGAGGAGACGCCGTTTCTTCGACTGTTTCCTCGTCTTCATGCTCGTGGGGATGTTGAGGAGGACCCAATTTTTGCACGAAAAGGTATCCGGCAAAAATGAAAAATATCACCCCCAGTATAATGAGGATTGTCCGGGTCTGCAACATGGTTGGGGTTCTCCTTTGCTTTGATTTTGTATGGTTTCATTGATTGCCATTGGTTGCCTTTTGGCCCGTAACCGCCCTACCCGAGCGCAGAGTCAACCGCCTATCAATCCGTTGCAGTCACCGGTCCAATTTCTAAAACAGTGGCCGGGTTTCAAAATCTTTTTTTCGATCGCTTCCCCGGATCATCCGGCGGAAGGGAGCGGCGTCTTTCCCGCTGCAACCGGAAAGACGCCCCAGGAGTTTCAGATCATACCGCGGTTTCGCCCCGTTCGCCGGTACTGATGCGAACCGCTTGTTCGGCATCGCAGACGTAAATTTTACCGTCGCCCTTTAAACCGGTATGCGCCTCTCGCTCGATGGTGGCGACCAGCTCGTCCACCATCTCGTCCCGACAGAAAATCTCGATTTTGATGTGGGGAACAAAATCGTATAACTGATCCTCCAGGGAGGGTTTTTCCACCGCGCACCGACCAAAACCTTTGACTTCTAAGACCGTCATTCCCGGCAGGTCTTCGATTTTCTGCAACGCCAGGGTCACGGTGCTGAGTTTATGGGGCTTGATATAAGCGATAATATGTTTCATGATGGTCTCCTTTTCGTTTCTTGCCAAACGCCGGGCACTTCTTAATCCAGTTGACGTTCGCTTTCGATGTTGATGGCGAACCATTTATAAATGGCCGGAATGACCAGCAGCGTTAAAAGGGTGGAAGTGATTAATCCCCCGATCACCACGGTGGCAAGGGGTCGCTGCACTTCGCTGCCCACGCCGGTGGACAACAGCAGGGGAATGAGGCCCAGTGCCGTGGTTATGGCCGTCATCAGCACCGGACGCAGACGCAGCATGGCGCCCTGTACGGAGGCTTCGTCCATGGGAATACCGTCTTTTAAGAGTTGGTTGAGATAAGTGACCAATACCATGCCGTTTTCCAGCGCGATTCCGAATAGGGCGATGAATCCCACCGAAGACGGGACGGAGAGGTTTTGACCGGAGATCCACAGGGCCACTACGCCTCCCACAAGCGCCAGAGGGATGTTCAACAGGATCAGAAAGGAGTTTTTCAGCGAGTTGAAACTGGAAAAGAGCAACAGAAACACGATAAGCAGGGTAATGGGAATGACGACCATCAGGCGCTTGTTTGCTTCCTGCTGCAGTCGGAATTGCCCGCCCCAGGTAACCAGATATCCCGGCGGGAGCTTCACTTTTTCGGCAATGGCTCGTTGCCCTTCTTCTACAAACGATCCGATATCGCGACCCACCACATTGCACTGGATGGTGATGAAGCGCTGGCTGTTTTCCCGGGTGATCTGGCGGGGTCCGATGATTTCTTCGATAGTGGCCAGTTGAGAGAGGGGGACATGAATACCATTGGGTGCCTCGATGAGGATTTCGCCGATGGCTTTGGGGGTGCTGCGAAATTCCGGGGCGAAACGGACCAGGATATCGAAACGGCGCACGCCTTCGAATATTTGACCGGCCGTTTCGCCCCCCACGGCCGCCCGAATCACCTGCTGTACGTCTTCCACGTTGATGCCATAGCGGGCGATGGCGTGCCGGTCGACCTTGATGAGCAGCTGAGGGGTGCCGGTGATTTGATCGGCCTGCACGTCCGCCGCTCCGGGAACCTGCTGAATCACTTTCACGATCTCATCGGCCTTTTCTTTGAGTATCTCCAGGTCGTCGCCGAACAGCTTGATGGCCAGCTCTGCCCGGACGCCTTCCAGCAGTTCATCCACGGTCATCTGAATGGGTTGGGTGAAGTTGGCCAGCACTCCGGGAATGGCGCCCACTTCTTTCCGGATTACGTTTTCCAGCTCCTGCTGGGTCCTGGCGGTACGCCACTCTTCCCGGGGCCTCAGCAGGATATACATTTCCGCGCTGTTAATGGGATCGGTGTGAGCGCCGACCTCGCCCCGCCCGATTCGCGTGACTACCCCGGTCACCTCCGGTATTTTCATTACCCGCCGCTCGACAATCTGGGTGATGCGGGTGCTTTCTTTCAAAGAAATGGAAGGAGCCATGGTTAAGCGAAGCACGATGGTACCCTCTTGCAGAGTGGGGGTGAATTCGGATCCCAGCCGGGGAAAGATGATAAGCCCGATGAGCATTAAAACCACGGCCAGTGCCACCGCCAGCATGCGCCGTTTGATGAAAAAAGTGATGATGGGCCGGTACCGGGATTGCAGTTTGCGCACCAGCCAGATTTCCCGGGGGGTATTTTGAACGCTGTTTTCCCGAGGGCGACGCATGAACAAGCTGGATAGCACGGGTGCCAGGAACATGGCGAAGATCAACGAGCCCAGCATGGCCAAGGCCACGGTATAGGCCAGAGGACGAAACGTTTTGCCCTCCACCCCATGCAGGGTAAACAGCGGCAAAAATACCACGATAATGATGGAAATGGCGAACAGAATGGGACGCGCAACTTCCCGACAGGCCCGCGATACCACATGGATGAGGGGTTCTTCCCGGCTGGACTGCCGCAACATGCGATCCACATTTTCCACCATCACAATGGTCCCGTCTACCATCATTCCGATGGCGATGGCCAGCCCCCCGAACGACATCAGATTAATGGAGATGCCAAAATATCTCATCCCCACGATGGCAAAGAGAATGGAAAAAGGAATGGAGATGGCCACAACCAGACTGGGGCGGAACGATCCCATGAAAATCATCAGGATGAAAACCACCAGTAAAATGCCCTGCAACAGGGCGCTGGTTACCGTATTAACGGCGGCTTCCACCAGGGTCTTTTGTTGGTAATACGGGACGATACGCACGCCGGGAGGCAGAATCTTGTTGATTTCTCTCAACTTCTCTTCCACCCGCCCGATTACCGTGGAGGAATTGGTACCGTAGAGCTTGATGACCATCCCGGCTACCACTTCTTCCACTCCGTTTCGGGTTTGCACACCCCGACGAATGGCGCCGCCAATCTTAATATCGGCCAGTTGTTTCAAATAGATGGGAGTCCCGTCGTCGGATTTGATGACAATGTTTTCCAGATCCTCGATGTTGAAGGCCAATCCCACAGAACGAACAATAAATTCCTCCGAGTTTTTTTCGATAAACTGGGCCCCCACATTCAGATTATTGGCCTTGATTTTTTCAATGACTTCATTGACCGTTACATCGTAGCGGAGCAGAGCGTTTTGATCCAGGATCACGTGATACTGTTTTTCCCATCCGCCGATGCCCAGGACTTCGGTGACGCCGGGTACCGTTTGGAGCTGATATTTGATCAGCCAATCCTGGATGGTCCGGAGTTCGGTCAGGGAATATTGGCCGGTGGTGTCTTCCAGGTAATAAAACAGAACCAGACCCATACCGGTGGAAATGGGCCCCATTTGGGGATCACCAAAACCTTCGGGGATTTGTTCCCGGGCCTCCTGCAAGCGTTCGTTGACCAGCTGACGCGCGAAGTAGATGTCTGTACCATCCTTGAAATAGACATTGACCACAGAGAGACCAAAGTTAGACACCGAGCGAATCCGCTCCAGGTTCGGCAACCCGTTCATGGCGACTTCCACCGGAAAGGTCACATATTTTTCAATTTCCTCCGGGGCCAGTCCCTCGGTGACGGTAAACACCTGAACCAGCGATGGGGATACATCGGGAAACGCATCGATGGGGAGTTGTTTATAGCTGTAAAAGCCGCCCGCCAGGATCAATACGCCGAGCACGATCATTAACAGACGGTTTTTAAGTACAAAGTTTATAATGCCTTTCATTGTCTATCCTCGTTTTTTGATCCAACTGCCGGGTGAAGTTTGTTCCATCTTTTGCCTCTGGAGATGGAGGAATTATCGTTTCGGGGAATCGTCGGGTGCCGCAGCCGTCCGCGCCTGGCCCGTTGGTGCTGTCGCTTTGTCCCGCAGCCCTCCATTTCCGGAATTGGGAAGCCCGGTGCGGGATCGAGCCGCACGGATGGCCGGTTACGGGAATGTGGCCCGATGTCTGGAATTGTCCGATCACACGGTCGCCTGCTCCCCCTAGCGGCCATAGGGCCGGCGCATCCTTCCAGGTCCTCCGCCGCCTGGGATTGGCGGTTTTCGGACGTTCCTCCCCTGCTTTCATACGCAGCCACAGAACCATAAACGCCATCTCCCCTTCAAAGGCAAAAGGTCGGTACAATGTCGGGAATTCCTCCATCCCATGATTAATGCCCGTGTCCACCGCCGAAGGCCTCTTTCATGAGCTCTGCCTTCAGGGTAAAACCCCCTTTCTTCACATATTCTTCTCCGGGCTCCAGTCCCGCCACAATTTCCACATTGGAATCGTTTTCCCGTCCTAAGATGACGGGACGGGGTACAAAGCCCTCCGGGGTTTTGACGAATACCACGGTCTGATTTTCAAAGGTTTCGATGGCCGTTTTGGGTACCACCACCGAGGCATTGAGCCGGTCGGTAATGACTTTTGCGGTAATAAACATGCCCGGGAGCCATTGGTAATCGGGATTGGGCAGAACCACCCGGGCGATGGCGGTCCGAGTCGCCTCCTCCACAACCGGACTGATGTACGAAATGGTGCCCACCGCGGTGACCGGGGCCGGACTGGCCGATATGATGGCCTTTTGGCCCACCCTAATGCGAGGCAGATCTTTTTGATAAATGGTTAAATCGGCCCATACGTAACTGAGATCGGCCACCACAAAGGCGTGGGTGTTGTCGGTCACCACTTCGCCTCGGGTCAAATGCATCTCGATGACCACGCCGTCGATCAGGGATTTTACTTCGTAGGGAGACAGACTCTCGTTACTCTCGATGACTGCCAGCACCTCGCCTTTTTGCACCTCATCGCCGATTTTTTTGCGGACTTCTTTAACGATTCCCGGAAAGCGCGGGATGATGTGGGCTAACCGATCGGGATCGATCTTGATTTCTCCGGTCAGATCCAGATGGATTTCGATCTTACCCGGACCGGCTTTTCCCAGCTCAATACCAAATTCTTGCAACACTTCCGGAGACAGGGATACCGCCTCCACATGCTCTTCGGCGGCTTCTTCCACATGGGCTTCTTCGGCCTTGGCCTGTGTGGCCAGTTCGGCCTTTTGTTCGCCGCAGCCTGACAGGATCATAGACACCAGGCTGATTCCCAGTAGGATAGCCAGAAGTTTTACACGATTGCGTACCATTGTTCTATTCCCTCGTTTTAATTTTTTTTCACTCCCTGATAACATCCGATAACGGTTGATTAATCAGCGTTTCGACTTCCGCCACCGAGGCGTGATATTGTTGCAGGGCATTCAGATAACGCGCCCGTACCTCGAACAGCGTGCGTTGGGCGTCTAACACATCCAGAAAATCAAATTTCCCCATCAGGTAACCCTCCTGAATGGTATCGAAAGCCCGTTGTGCCTGGGGCAAGATGTTGTTTTTAAGGATGAGAACATTGCTGTGGGCGATTTTCAAACGCGCATAACTATCGGATAATTGGGTTTTTAATTGAATTTCCACAGCCTGTTTTTGCTGCCGGGCCTGTAACACCTGGTAGCGGGCCGCCTGGATCATCCCCTGATTGCGGTTGAAAATGGTGAGAGGAACCGACAGTCCCATGACGAATGCACGGGTATTCAGGTCGTTTAACTGGCGGACGCCGGCACTCACGATGCCGTCGGGGATTCGGTTGGCTCGTTCCAGTTCCAGAACCGCCTGCCGTTGTTGGATGGCCAGGGCCTGACGCACCAACAAAGGATTTTGGAGAATGAGTTTTTCCAAGGTTTCCTGGGGAGGGATCGTCTGGGTAATGGTATCCAGTTTCCCGACCACGCGTTCGAATACCGCGGTGGAACTTCCCCAGGTGGATGCCAGTTGCTTTTTTGCCGCATCCAGTTCGATGCGGGCCTGATTCAGGTCTAACTCCGTATTGGACAGCGCCACCCGGGCCCGGGCGGCCTCCGCGGGAGAAATTTTGCCCGCCCGTACCCGACGGTCAATCGATTCGACAAACGTCCGGGCGATCCGAACCAGCTCCTCATTCAAGGCCACTTTTTCCTGGGCCGCTAAAACCGCCACATAAGCCTGCACCACATCCCGAAAAATCAACGTACGGATCACTTCATATTCCTGGGCCGCCAGATCGGCTTCCAGTAACGCCGCCCGAGTCCGTTTGGCCCGCTTCCCGGCGGTTAAAAAGAGTTGCCGGATCTGTACAGTGATCTCGCTGGCTTCAAACCCTTGGACTTCCTTGCCGCCTGCGAAGTTCTCCACCTCCATATCCAGTTCCGGATTGGGCAGCAAGGAAGCTTGTAACGCCAGCGCCTCGCGACTGCGAATTTCGTACGAAAAAGCCTGCAATTCGGGGTTATACAACAGCGCCAGGGAAAGCGCCCGGGATAAAGTTAAAACTCCCCGGGGCTCTTCCAGTAAAATACGCTCCTCCATCGGCTTTGGTAGCGCCTCTTGAATATCCGGTGCATACTCCTGTATCAAAGGGCTGGGTTCCACCGGGCGCACCACCGTCTGATATCGGGCACAGCCGAGCAAAACCGTACTGACCGCAAACAGCAGCAAAATGTTCAAATTCCGCATCTGATTCCTCCATATCTATTTTTTCCCTTCGCCGGCGTACAGCGAAATATAGGGCCACCGGATCAACATCCGGTTCGTTACTCAATTATTCCGTGAATGGGATGGTGAGAATGCCGTATGAAAGTCAAATCAGCAAAACGGTGGTCTCAACCGTCTGGATAATCGGGTCGGATATATGATGATCACTTTTCCGGCAACAAATGTTTACGGGGTACCTCTGAAGCTGAACATTTAAGCCACCGAAAGAACCTTTATCCACTTTCCAAACGTGCTTAGTTTGAGAGACAAGGAACTGAGAGGTATTCCCCCGGTAGAGAGGAATATCCAGGCAATCGGCAGCCAGGGTGGTATGTTTTTCTGGTCCATGTAAAATGGTTTTGTGGGAAATTTCCTGGATCAATTCGCAGTGGAACCAGGATTCCTGAGACTCCAGAGCCAGATGGCCATCGGTTCCCATACAAATCACTAAGTCGGGAAGAGAGACCTGGGCCGATAACGTGTACAGGGTGAAAATCCAACCCAGAAGAAATGTTCCTAAGATCCGCCCGATGTTTTTTCCGTTCCGTTTCATGGCTCGATTCATGCCCGTTCGTTTACATGTTCTTGGGCCTGATGGATCAGAACCTCAATATGGTCATCGTCCAGGGAATAATAGGCCATTTTCCCTTCGCGACGGTATTTCACCAATTTCAGATTTCGCAACAGGCGCAACTGGTGCGATACCGCCGAGACGGATAAGTTAATCAATGCGGCCAGATCACACACACACATTTCTTCGATGGCCAGTGCCATTAATATCTGAATGCGGGTAGGATCGGACAGTGCCTTGAAAGTGTCGGCCAGTGCCTGGATTTTTTCTCCGTCGGGTAATTGTTGTTGCACGGTTTTGACCTTTTCCAGATTGACAATCGTTATGCTGCAATAGTCTTTTGTTTCGACACCCATTTGACGCTCCAACATTTGAGCAAATGCTCAAATGAATATATCGACATTTTTCTCCGTCCGCAATAGGAAAATAATTTTTCCAGTGGCTGCCCGGTACCTTTGCCTTACTGACGAGCGGGGATCGGTTTCCTTGCTCAAACCCGTTTCGCAGCCGAATTGCCGCCTGTTCCGGTGGGCATTGGGGGTAAGGATGGAGAATAGAAAAATTTTTTGAAACCCTGTAGTATGGTACAGAGCATTTCATTCATACAGGATGGTTATAACGGTTAAAGTAAGGAGGGTAAAGCATGTTTCATTCCGTTTCGTCTGGAACCCCTCGCTGGGGACTGATTGGGGCGATAGGGTCGGCGTTGATTGCCTCCCTCTGTTGTTTGGGGCCGTTGGTTCTACTGGTTCTGGGTGTTGGGGGGGCCTGGGCCGCTCAGCTGACTTCACTGGAACCCTACCGCCCCATTTTTGTAGGGATCACCCTGCTTTTTATGGGATACGCGTTCTATCGGGTCTATCGCAAAAATCCCGCCCGGGATTGTGAACCGGGTCGTGCCTGTGCTCATCCCCAAACGGAGCGGCGCAATAAGATTGTGCTCTGGACGGTAGCCCTGATCATACTGGCATTGTTGGTTTCTCCGTATATCATTGCGGGGTTTCATTCCTCGACGACAATGCCGGGGACGACGGGTCAGACGGTTGTTCTGGAATTGCAGAACATGACCTGTGTATCCTGCGTGGTAGCGGTGGAAAAAGGTTTATTGAATCAGGAGGGGGTTTACCGGGTGGAGGCCACTCTGGAACCGCCCCGGGCCACCGTTGTTTTCGATCCAGGCAAAACCACCGTTACGGCGCTTCTTCGAGCGACGACCGATATTGGGTACCCTTCCCGGGTGCTGATCGAACCATCCAAGCAGAAGGAGAACTGAGATGCATTGTTGTTCAACCAAACCTCATTTTATCATTGTGGGCGGTGGGTCGGCGGCGTTTAGTGCCGCGATTCAGGCCGTGGAGCTGGGTGTCCGGGTAACCGTGATCAATGAGGGACTGCCTGTGGGGGGCACCTGTGTCAATGTTGGGTGTGTACCTTCGAAAAATTTGATCCGCGCCGCGGAAGCCTATCATCGGGCGCGCAAGGTGCCTTTCCCCGGAATTCAAGCAGAGGCGCGTTTACAGAATTTTTCGGAAATCATTCGTCAAAAAGAGGAATTGATCGCCCATTTGCGGCAGGTGAAATATGTGGATATTTTGAAGGATTCCCCCGATTTTCACCTTATAAACGGGCGTGCCCGGCTTGGTGATTCTCATACGGTGGAAGTCGATGGAAAAATCCTTCAAGGCGATTGGATTCTTCTGGCCACCGGGGCCCGACCCGCCATCCCCGAAATACCTGGTCTCCGGCAGGTTCCCTTTTTAACCAACGAAACGGCATATCAATTAAGCGAATTGCCGGAATCGTTGATCATCCTGGGAGCCAATTCCATCGGCCTGGAAAACGCCCAGTTGTTTGCCCGGTTGGGGAGTCGAGTGACGGTGCTGGAATTATTGCCCCGTATTTTACCCGGAGAACAACCGGAGGTGTCTTTGGCATTGCTGGACCATCTCGAGAAGGAAGGCATCAAGATTTTTACCCGCGCCCGGACGCAGCGGGTGGTGGTAAGGGATAATGCGGTGGTGTTGGAAGTGGAGATGGAAGGCGGTATGCGGACTTTCGTGGCGGAAAAACTGTTTGTGGCCGCGGGTCGCACTCCGAACACGGAAAATCTGGGACTGGAGAAGGTAGGGGTGACCGTGAATAAGAAAGGCTTTATTCAGGTCGATGATTATTTACAGACCCATGTATCGGGAATTTTTGCGGCGGGCGATGTTATCGGCGAACCCATGTTCGTGTATACGGCGGCCTACGAGGGCAAGCTGGCCGCGATCAATGCCATTGGGAAAGAAAGGGTAAAACGAAATTACTTTCCTCTTCCCTGGGTGATTTTTACCGATCCTCAGGTGGCCGGCGTGGGGTGGAACGCAGTCCAGGCCAAAGAGAATGGATGGGACCCGGAGACCGTCACGTTACCGTTAAGCGAGGTACCGAGGGCAATTGCCGCCCGAGATACCCGGGGGTTCATCCAATTGATTCGGGACGGTAAAACCGATCGGCTGTTGGGTGCGCGGGTCGTTGCTCCGGAAGGAGCCGAATTGATCATGACGCTTTCTGTCGCCATCAAGAGCGAATGGCAAGCAAGTCAATTGTCTGACATGTTGTTCCCGTATTTGACCCTTTCGGAAGGGATCAAACTGGCGGCCCTGGCCTTTCGGAAAGATGTTCGTAAACTGAGCTGTTGCGCGGGTTGACCGTTGCGGAATTGGCAGATCAGACAACCGTAATGAAAAGCGTTTTTACCATGGAGCAATCCGGTGAAAAGGATTGCTCCATGGCGTAGGAGGCCTAAGGAACAGGCCCGAGGCATTACAAACTGACGATCCGGCATCCCCTGTTGCCGTGTGAGCGTCCACCGGGAGAATGTTCATCCCGAGGGATGCCGTGTGGCCGGGGAGAACAGAGTTACCTTACCACCGTACCCCGGATCACATCCTGTCCCAGTTTCGAGTGTATCCGTATGAAGTAGTGACCACTGGAGAAGCTCGCGGGAACGTGAATGTCGTGATATCCGGGGGGAAACATCTCTTGTTTTTGCCACACTTGCTGGCCCAGTATGTTATAAACGGTAATATTGATTTCGGAAGTTCGGGGCATCGCCACTCGGACGATGAAGTCGCCGTTGGTTGGATTGGGCCAGAGCCGCATGATTTCGAATCGCTTGGGAATGAGATTATCCTCTGCCCTGATGGCAGTGATTAAGGTGTTGAATTCCATAGTGTCGCTCCGGCTGACGTTTCGGGCGTAATCGATTGCCGTCACATAATAAGCAATTTTATGGTCGGAACTATCGGTGGCGGGGATTTCTCCCCGGTAACGGCAGGTATCGATTGGATGGGGAGAATGATCGATGAAATGAAATCCACTTTTTTCGAGGGTTGCATTTCCCTCTGGCTGACATCGGATTAAACGGGAGACGATAGACGGGTTCCCTGCTCGATGAAACGGAAGCGATAGGGTGCCGACAAGGCGAGAGGCCATAAAGGGAAATTCATCAGAAAACTCTTTAGAAAGTTCGTCCGTTCGGATCATATCCTCTGTCTGTGTTTTGGTCACCCAAAAAAGGGATAAGTTTTGTGCCACAAAATTTTATTTAATGTCTTGATTTTTTTTGATAAGAGTGGCAAATTTTACCAACATTTCACAGAAAATCTGTGGCAACTAAAACCACAATTGACGTCTTGATCTTTAAAAACAGTCTGCCTGTGCTTTCTCAAGAAAGGTGGCAAGGGGATTTGTTTGATTATGATGTGTTTTCATAAATGGCACCCGGCGAAAAAAGTGTATGTTTACTTATTCATCATCGCTGTCTTTCTTGGCATTATAATTGCGCATAGGTTTCTTCCCAGAATCCATTTTTATAAATTGGAAAAGGAGTACCCGGATAGAGCCGTTGACCATAGCTACTTGATCTACCATGATTTCGAGAAAGATGGTTTCAGTGAGTCCATTGTTTTGATCGTTGATCAACAAAACGATGTCACCAATTTTATGGTCCGAAATTTCATAGGAAATGTCATCCAGCAGTTTAACGTTCCCGGTTACGTTTCCAATATCGAAAATAGAAAAAACAGCTTTTCTTTTGCAGATATCAATGACGACAACTTTGATGAATTGTGCATCTTTCATCAGGATCGGGATTCTTTATTTTTAACGATCATTGATGTGAAAAACGAACAATACTATATCGATAAATCTTTTTTACTCAGACGTGAGCATTTCAATAAATTTCAAAAATGGGATATATATTATAGTGATTTCCAGTTATTGGACATTGATAATGACGGGACCAAAGAACTGATCTTTGCTATTGTTTCCGGATTTTCATTGCAACCCCGCGGAGTGTTTATTTTTGATATCAAAGAGAAACGAATAACCCATTCCTTTCGGACCAATGCCTCGATTATTAAATTGCATTTTGGTGATATCAATGAGGATGGTTATCAAGAGATTATTGCCTCGACTTATGCGGGGGGAAATTACCCTCCCGATTCGGCCTTTTCGGACTATTATAGCTGGCTTTTCGTTTTTGATCATCAACTGAATCTGCTTTTTCCCCCTAAAAAGTTTTACGGATTCACCTCCTCATTGCAGGCTTTTGCGATCAAATATAACAATCGCCCGGTTATCTGGGCATTTTCCAGCTATGGTGGAGTATCGGAATTCCCGGTAAAGGTCATGTTTATTAATCACAGGGGGGAGATCATCCGAGAACAGCTGCTGCCCTCGCGTTTTTTTGCCAGCTATGGTCTGTTTACAGATGAAGAAGGAGAGTTTACCGTATTGGCCGATCAGATTTCACGGCAAACTATCCAGGTGCGTCCCTTTTTTACTATTTCTCATCAATATTATCACGAAGAACGGCTGAATCGATTTGATTATGTGGATATTGATTGGGATAAGCAGCCCGAACTGATTCTTTATGGAGGGCGCCAATTTTTGATCTTTAATCGGGATTTTGATTTGTTGACTCAATTTCCCATCGGGGAGTTGAATCTGGGGGCGTTTCATTATTTTTCGGTGAGGATGAAGGGACCCGGGACTTTGCCCAGTTTTTGTTTTTCTGCGCAGAATGGGACCCATTTGTATCGTTTGGTTAAAAATCCCCTTTATCCATGGCGCTACTCCATCTTTTTCATTGCTGTGGCGACATTATATTCCGCATCTGCATTAATCTACAGACTGATCATGATGCTTTCCCTATATTTTGGTTTTTTAACCTCCTATTTAAAAAATACGGCTAATGGGATTTTAATAATCAATTATGCAGGGCGAATCGTTTCCTACAACAATCCCTTTCTCTCCTTGCTCCGCCTATCCGAAACCTTTAAGAAAAAAGATTGTTTTTTGCATATTTTAAGAGAACGCAAATCCCTGGTCGCTTTGATCCAGAGGGCTATCAGGCATCATTGTGATATTCAAGAATACGTCTCATTTAAAAACGGCGATCAGATTGTTGACGTTTGGGTGTCTATAAAACCCCTGACGGTTTTGTCAGGTATTCCCTATGGTTATATGATCGAAGTACGGGATAGGCCATCCTCCGAACTGGGGGATCGGGCCCGGTTATGGGCGAAAACGGTCCAGAAACTCGCCCACGATATTAAAACCCCCCTCTCTTCGATCGCTGTGGGACTGAAGACTGTAGAGCATTATGTGGTCAATTCCCCCTTGAAGAATAAGGATGAATTGCAAGAGGATCTGCAAACCATGCGGTATGAAATCGAAAGAATTCATGAAATCACCAAAAGCTTCTTGAAGTTTACGAACTTGGAAAAACCGAATTTTCAGATTGCGGAAATCCATCACAGTCTTCAACGGAGTCTGGAGCGCTTTAGCGAATTTTTTGAACGCGGCAACATTCAGTTGAATATCGATCTGGATCCGGATATGGAGCTATTTTATTTTGATCCCCAGCAAATGGAGATTGTGTTTAATATCCTTTTGGAAAATGCCATTGATGCCATGGAAGGCCGCGGTACCCTGTCCGTTGTTACTACGCAAGTGGAAAACGTGATCGAAAATGCTCCCCGATTGTGTGAAATAGAAATCACCGACAGCGGCCCGGGAATCCCTCCGGATGAGCAAGAAAATGTTTTTGAACCTTTCTTTACCACAAAAAAAGAAGGTACCGGAATGGGACTGACAATTGCCCGAAAAATTATCGAAGACCATAATGGAAGTATTACTTTTTACAGTAAAGAAAATTTGGGGACCACTTTTCGGATTACCTTGCCCATGAGGAAGTAAACGAGAAGCGAAATGGTTCTGATGCAAAAACGGGATTGATGGGAATGAACAATCGGATTCTGGTCATAGATGATGACGAAATCTTGCTCCGAAACCTTAAACGGTTGTTAGAGACTCAGCAATATATCGTGGATACCGTTAGTAATCCTCAGTTGGTGCTCCCGCTGTTAAGTAAAAAGGCTTATAGTTGTTTGTTATTGGACGTTCGAATGCCTGCTGTGAGCGGAATGGAGTTACTCAAACGATTGAAGCGGGACTACGGAAAGATTCCCGTCATCATGATTTCCGGCCGCAGTACCATCGGAACGGCGGTTGAGGCCTTGAAAATGGGAGCCTATGATTTTATCGAAAAGCCGATAAACCCGGATCGTCTGCTGGTCTCCATACAGAATGCCATAGAGAAACGCGTGTTGATGGAGGAAAAAGAAGTTATTTTCCGCGAGCTTCAGGAAAATTACCGGATGGTTGGGACCAGTAAGGCTTTGAAGAAAGTGATTCTGGACATTGAAAAAGCAGCGGAAGTGGATGCCAAAGTTCTCATCACGGGCGAAAGCGGAGTGGGAAAGGAGCTGGTGGCATGGGCGGTCCATCATCGAAGTCAACGCAAGGCGAAACCTTATGTCAAAGTCAATTGTGCGGCTATCCCCGCGGAATTGTTAGAAGCCGAACTGTTTGGACATCGGAAAGGGGCTTTCACCGGGGCCGTTGAGGACCGGAAAGGAAAGTTTATAGCCGCCCATGGGGGCACGCTTTTTCTGGATGAGATTGGGGATATGGATCTGCGGCTTCAGGGAAAACTGTTGCGGGTGCTGGAAGAAAATGAAGTGGAAATCCTGGGCGAATCCCTTCCCCGGAAAGTGGACGTTCGCATCATTGCTGCAACCAATAAAGACCTGGAACGGATGGTGGAAGAGCAAAAGTTCCGTCTGGATTTGTATCATCGCCTGGATGTCTTACGAATTCATATTCCTCCTTTGAGAGAAAGAAAAGAGGATGTTCTCCCTCTGGTCTATTTTTTTCTGGAAAAGTTCAGCCAAACCTATAACCGTAAGGTTATGCGTTTGCATCCCCTGAGCGAAGATGTGCTCCTGAATTACGATTGGCCCGGTAATGTCCGTGAGTTGCGCAATGTGATTGAAAGATTGGTGGTTTTCAGTGAGGGCGAAGTCGTGCCGCCGGAGATGGTGTGGGCACAATTGAGGTCCGCAACGGAGGTTCATCCCTTATACACTTTGAAGGGGTTCGATTTGGTCAATATCCAGACGGCTCGTCAGATTTTCGAGAAGAATTACCTGAAGTTGGTACTGGATAAGGTGGGCTGGAAGAAAGGCGAAGCTGCCCGCATCCTGGGCATTGATCGTTCCAATTTATATAAGAAGTTGCGCAAACATGGCCTGTTAAAGCGTGATGATTCTGATAACGATACGACGGCCCCGTAAAGGCAAACCTACCACCTGCCGGGAGATGGCATGGTACTGATTTTGGGCCTGCCGTTCGGAACGGGACGATGGTATTGCTTCAATAAATTTTTAAATATCGATTGATTTCCCAGGCGTGCACCTGAGAGATGTACTCATGCCATTCCTTCTTTTTCGCCTCGATAAAATGGAAAAAGATATGATCGCCCAGGGTTTCCCGCATCAGTTTGCTTTTTTGCATATGCTCGATGGCCTGCAGCAGATTGGAGGGCAGGGGATGAATGCGCAGACGTTTTTTCTCCCGCTCGCTCATGGTAAAAATGTTTTTATTCACCGGGGGTGGAGGAGTGATTTTTCGTTCGATGCCGTCGAGTCCGGCGGCAAGCATAACAGCCAGAGCCAGATAAGGATTGCAGGAGGGGTCGGGAACTCGCAATTCAATGCGTGTGGACTCCCCCCGTTTGGCGGGTACCCGCACCAGGGGACTCCGATTGCGCTCCGACCAGGCGATGTTCACCGGCGCTTCGTAGCCGGGCACCAGGCGTTTGTAAGAATTGACCAGGGGATTGGTAACGGCCAGAAATGCCCGCACATGGGTCAGTATGCCACCGATAAAATATCGCGCCGTGTCGCTCAATTGTTGATCTCCATCAGGATCGTAAAAAGCATTCTTGCCGTTCCGGAAGAGGGACATGTGGGTATGCATGCCGGAGCCGTTGATGCCGTAAACCGGTTTAGGCATAAAAGTGGCATGCAGGCGATAGTTCTGGGCAACGGTGCGAATAATGTATTTAAACGTCGTCACATTGTCGGCCGTGGTCACGGCATCGGCGTATTTAAAGTCGATTTCGTGCTGCCCCGCAGCCACTTCGTGATGGGCCGCTTCCACCTCAAATCCCATGGAAATCAATACATTGACCATCTCCTGCCGGGCTTTTTCCCCCCGATCGATAGGGGCCAAATCAAAATACCCGGCGGCATCATGGGTCCGATTGGTGGCTTCGCCGTGCTCGTCAATCAGAAATAAAAAGAACTCCACCTCCGGGCCTGCATAAAACGTAAACCCCTGCTCTTGCGCCCGCTTTACCACCCGCTTGAGCACCTGTCGGGGATCGCCTTCAAAGGGAGTGCCGTCGGGATTGAATACCTCACAAATGATACGAGCCACTTTCCCCTGGGCCGAACTCCACGGAAGTATCCGAAAAGTGGAATAATCGGGTTTTAAAAGCATATCCGATTCCTCGATGCGGGCAAAACCGTCGATGGACGATCCGTCGAACATGATCTCCCCGTCCAGTGCCTTCCCGAATTGTGAACGAGGGATCTCCACGTTTTTATTGGCCCCCATAATGTCCGTGAATTGCAACCGCATAAATTGAATGTTCTCTTTGTCGCAGGTTTTCAAGATTTCGTCTCTTGTCATAAAACCTCCCCGTTTTGTGGTGAGCGGTGATTGTTGCCAATCCCGCGAAATATAATGATCGTCTCGCCGAAATAAAACCATTATTTTGCAGAATGATTCCTGATTTACCCGTGAACGACACGAATCGGCGTTAAGATCATCATCGTGAATGGCCCCGGGATGCATTGCTTCTGTTGCGGGGATGTCGACAGTCGCTAAAGGCTTTCGGCCGTCCGCTTGGTTTCCGCACCGTTTTGCAGCTTCGGAAAGAGGGAACGGTGAATCCCGCTTTAGATGATTGGAAAAACGAAGACAGAAAATTCCGGAGTAATTTGACTGTTTGTTGAATAATTCCGCAGGATTTAGTATAATCAGACATACGAAGGAGTGGAGGAAAAAACCAGGAGGCGGTTATGAAATTACATTTCAATTTTAAAGATTTGTTTCGGGCGCCCCGCATTGCTCTGGGTTTTCAACGCTTATGGATTAATGGATTGGGGTTGTTTATTGGGTATTGGGTGTATTTAATATTTACGTACATTAGCTTGTTGATCAGTGGATACACTTTTGGGCAGGTATGGCAAAAACAGGCCTTGCTGGCGTGTGCCTTTTCCTTCCCCCAGCCCTGGTTTGGGCGAACCATCGCCGCCGTTGGCGTTGCCCTATTGGCCGCTATCATTTTATTGACCAACACCGCCCTCGCCCGAGCCTCGTACATGGTTCTACGGGACGAGTTCTTTTATACCTGGTCCCAGGCTTTTCGCTTTGCCCTGCGAAAATGGGTGTCGGTTATCGGGGCCTTTTTCACCTTCGCCTTTATGATTGCTTTTTTTGTTATCGGGGCCCTTTTCATGGGTTTGGTAGGACGAATCCCGGTGTTTGGTGAATGGTTCAACGCCTTATTGACCCTCCCCTATATTTTTGCCGCCGTTCTGCTGGGCTTTATTGTAGTGGTCACTTTTGTGGGGATTATTCTGGTACCGGCGATTATTGCCGTTTCCGATGAAGACGCCCTGGGAGGTGTCTTTCAATCGTTTAGTATGACCTTTAATCAGCCCTGGCGGTTAGCCGTTTATGGGGGTATCGTGGGCGTTCTGGAAATTGTGGGGATGCTCCTGTTCGCGCTGGTATTAAAAGTGGGATATATGATTTTCTCCGGGTTGTTCACCATCGGCATGGGCGAAAAATATATTAAAATCAAAGAAACCGCTCTGGCCTGGTTGGACCGCTTGCTCCCGGTTATGAACGAGTGGTTGCAATATTTACTGGGCTCCTTTTCCAACTGGATTTACCTCAGCCACCCCCACGTTCCGATGGCGGATACCTGGTCTTTACAAATCGCCGCCGGGATATTCACCTTCTTTTTATTGATATTGGGCGGCAGTGTACTGGCGTTTGGCGAGGCGGTGGGCAATACCGGTATGACGATTCTTTATGTTGTTTTGTATAAAATTCATGAGGATGAAAATCTTCTGGAACGGGAAGACGATGAATTGAAAGAGGAGGAAGAAGAGGGGGAAGCAGAATCGGTTTCGGAATCGCCTCCTGAGGGGGCTGGGGAGAAAGCGGCGACGGAAGGGGAGACGACGGCGGAATCCCAAGAAGAAAACCAAGCGGAACAGGGTAGTTGAATTGGGGAAAGAAATTGGCCGGCCGCAAGGCAGGATTAATCCTGTTTGAGGAATGCATACAGGAAGCTGAAAACGCCGGCTCCGTATAAACCCGTTACCTGGAGGGTAAGAAAGCTCATCAAAAAATAGCCCAATGCGCTCCAGGCAAAGGCTTGATATAATACCTCGGGATGGCCCCATTTTCGGGTGGCCGTCCGGAGAAAATCCTTATACAGCCAGATAAGCAAAATCAGCCCGATCAGACCCATGTCCATTAATACCTGGAGATAGTCGGATTGCCAGCTGATATGAACGCTGGGTACCAATCGTTTCCGGCTATAAATGCCGTGACCCCATAGCACCTTTGCGTATTGATTGTCCTGAATATCGGTTTGCAGGATGTGCCATGCGTCCTTAATGATACCCAGCCGATAGGTGGTTAAGTCGCCTTTGCCGCTGGTGTAATATTCGCTGGGGGGATTAAAAAAGGGGTTGATGCGGTAATCATCGGAGCTGAGAATCATCAAGATTAAGGTCAGGGGAATGATGGATATGGTTAAACCGTTCTGAAGTAGATGTTTGTCTTTGGGGAATCGTAGGAAACGGAACAAATAATTTGCACACCACAGTCCCATTCCAAACAATACGGCCAGGAACGCCGCCCGGGTGGCGGTGTACCACAGGGCCAGAAAATGGCTGGTTAAGATGAAAACCAATAGGCCTTTCCCCCGCAGCCGCCGGGTTTTTAAAAATAGACCTGTACCAACGGGTAGGGTAACGGCCATAAGTATGGAAAGATTGTAAATCCCCCCATAGACGCCGGCACTCCTTGGGGCTCCCAGTCCATGTTGGACGATGCCGGTCAAGGCCGGAATAGAGGAGAAAAGGATAAACGTCCATATCCAGAAGACGGCTTTTTCCTGGAGGGTGTGTTGGCAAAGGCGCCGCATGAAAACGGCCGCCACCAGAATTAGAAAAGGCATGGTGCCTGGCAGGGCCTGCACAATGGGGTAAGAACCGGCCCGTAACACGCCCATCACGCTTACCAGAAAAAGTCCCATTAATATCCATTCTTCACCCTGAAATCGCCGGCGGAAAAATTTGGGGTGGAAGAAAAGAACCCATAGGAAGATAGCCGCTGTTTGCAGAAAGATATGAGAAAAGGTCAACCCCATCAACCATAGTATCAACATCGGTGCGCACCATCCTGTTCCCAAAACCGGTTGGAGGGAAACAAGGAATCGTCTGATTCGGTTTTTTTCCATGGCGTTGTATCAGGATCGTTTTTCCGATTGGTCTGGTTATATCTCCTTTAAGCGCCGCCAGTCTCCCGGTTTGAGGAAAATGAATTCCCGGAAGGGAATTCCGGTTATTCGCCGGTAATACAAGGCCATCAGGAGGGCGGCAACCAGATAACCGATGGTCGAACTGATAGCCGCTCCGGTAATCCCCCATCGAGGAATCAGCAACAGGTTCAATATAACATTCAGAATGAAATTTACCAATCCGGTGTATAAACTCAGCTCGGGTCTTCCCCGGGCGTAAAAGTCGGCCGATAACACCTTGGGCACGGTCAGTGCCACCACACCAGGCAACAACCAGAGCAGAGGGGACACGGAGTTCAGATATTGATCGGAAAAAACCAGGGGTAATCCCCAGGGGGCCAGCAAGGCCACGATCAACGATCCCAGACCCACAAAAAATAGATTGGTTCGAGAAATAATCGGCGTTTTGCTTTGTTGTTGGATCGATTGTGAAGCCGCGGGAAAGAATATGGTACTGGTGGACTGAGTGAGGTAAAGTAGTTTTTCGGAAACGATCAGGGCGACATAATACCAACCAACCATCTCTTTGGAGAGAAAATACCCGACCAGGAAAATATCGACCCGGTAATTAAGAAAAGTGAGTAGGTTGGATAACATGATTTTTGCGCCGTATCGGATGGAGGCGCCGGTAATCGTCCAATCCCAGGTGAGGGGAAAGGGAATTTGCTGCCACCACATGTAAATACCGGGTAATAACCAGGATAGACTGTAAATGGCCAATACATGGTCAACATCCAAGCGGTTTTGAAGGTAGGCCACCAACAGCAGGACAAAAAACAGCACGGGACGAATGAACATGATTTTATTATACCGGTAAAATTGCTGATGACCCAACAGCATTTTGGTGCCGTAATCGAATGTCATATAGGCAAACAGCAACAAGATGCTCCAGTATGCCCCCTGGGTTAATAAGGCGGCTTCCTGGGGTTCAAAAAATAACTTCAGTCCTTCCGTTCGGATAAAAAGTATGATGAGACCGGTTCCCAGCAATAGTGTCAGCAGACCGTTGATGAAGTTGGTTCCGATCAATTTTTTTTGAGCGAATTTTCGGTTACTGATATAATACAGGTTGGCCGTTTCAATCCCCAGGTTCGTTATTTTATGGACGGCTTCGGTGAACAGAAAAAACAGGGCAATGATCCCCAGATTTGCCGGACCTAACCACCGGGAAAGAAGCACATTGTTTAACAAACCCAGCCCGAATACCCCTATCTGGACCAGGAAGGTGATCCCAATGATTTTGGTTAATTTTTGCGCCATTATTTCGGGCAAACCCTGAAACCGTTTTTATCTGCACGGGTGTTTTCCGGGTGAAGCCACTGTCCCGTTATCCTGGATTCGCAAACGGGTCGGTCTTCACATACAATCGCTTTCGTTTCCCCCCGGGGCTCAATTCAAACGCCGTAAGATATTGGATGTCCCTTCTTTTTACAAGATTTTAAATCGATTTGCACCGTCCACCGGGGTTACGGCAATCCCACCGTGACCCTCCGATCCGCTTCCACCCGGGAAATCGAGGCCTCCTATTGGGACGGAAAACAGGCATCATTCTGCCGAACGGGACCGAAAAGTATCGGTTTCCGCTCTTGTGCATGAGGAAGTGCAGGAATCTCCCCTCCAATTTTGCCCCTGGTGCTTATTGTCTATTCCATGGGGTACCGGTTTCCCTTGTCCGAGATCGGAGCAAATCGTTTCCCCGCCCGGGGTTGTTCCCGATTCCAATGGACCGTCATCACCACAAAGGTACCAAAAGGAAAGCGAGACCGGCACAACAATTGGTCGATTTTATAAAGCAGAGGTTCAATGTGAGGAAGAAACAGCGGAAAAAACGCCAGTGTGGTCCGCCACTGTATGCGGGCCCGGGGGATCATACGGCGAACCATTCGTTTAAGGGTAAAGGGGCTGATGAATCGGGCGTCCCGGAAGAGGGAAGGTTTCAACCGGCTTTCCAGTTTGCGTAACAGGGAAGAGAATGCCAGGCGATTCAACGTGGCTAACACGATTTTTCCTCCACTGACCCGCTGCATCTCGGCAATGGCTTGTGCAGGAGAGGGTAAAAATTCTAACACCGTTACGCATAAACTGATGTGGAATGCCTTATCCCGAAATGGCAGGTGACCCGCGTCCGCCCGCACCAGTGTGATGGAGCGTGTACGGATTTTTGAACGGCAAACCCGTAACATGTCTTTTGAGCTGTCGATCCCGACACAAAATCGAGCGCCTTTCTGATGCAGGGCTATTAAATGATTGCCCGTTCCGCAACCCACATCCAGAATGGTTTGCCGGGTTACATTTCCGATCATGGAAAAAAGTTGTTGATTTTCCACGGCTTCCACGTATTTACCGGAAGGAGCGGAAAACCAGGCGTCGTAAAGGGTCGCTGCCGGTCCAACGAAAGGGTTGCGATCTTTTTTCATGTATGCGCTCCCTTTTTTCATCGTGTGGGCCATTACCTTTTAAAGAAAAGGTTGCGCAAGGGAACCCACGTGCGCGTACGGTCCGCCGCACCAATAGGCCTTGATCTCCTAAAGGTCCGGGATGACACCCCGATCCCGCCCGGTCCGGACCCATGTTTCTGAAGCGTTTTCAGCGGGTTAACGATCTTTAATGTCTACCGGGCAGGCGTTGGAAAAGGTGACCACCATGACCACCTGACCTTCTGCGGCAACCCTGTCAAAAGCTTCCTGTAGGGCATGAAATACCTGTTCCAGCGGTCCACTGATCAGGGTGCTCATGGGTCCCGGCTCCGTATGTAAACCCTGTTGCTGGAAGAATCGAATGGTGCGGTCGATGGCCGGAGTCAAATCGGGTTGACGGAGCGGATACAGACTCACCTGAGCCGTTACCATCATATTGGCCTCCCGAGCTATGCCGCTTATTTAACCCTAATGGATGCCGATAGAATTTAAGCGGTAGAAAAATGATTTGAAATGATTAGAATAATCTTACCCACGGGTGGGGCATCAATGCTGAAAATTCGAACAGTGGTAGATGAAAAACCCGACATTTCACTCCTGTGCCCCTTCCTCCAAAAAGAGGCGGAAAATCTCTATATGCTTAAAAACCAAAGATTAACCTCGGAGGGATAGGGGGGCGGAATTCCTGGCACATCCATTGCATAAGACCAGGTGCAACAAAATGGTGGTGGCTCGAATGATCAAGAATTTTATTTTCAAGCAAACCAAGATTCCTCTGCTCAGCAAAGGCCTCGATGTTTATGCCCTTCGTCAGAAGGTCATTGCCGGCAATATTGCTAACGTCAGCACCCCCGGTTATCGGGGACGGAAAATCGTTTTCGAGGAAAAGTTGCAGTCGGCCATGCGACGCACCCTGTCGGGTCGTATCACCCATGAACGCCATCTTGCCTTGGGACGATTACGTTTTCGGGAAGTGGAGCCGCAAATTCAGGAGGATCCGTCGGAAGAGTTGCGGAGCGGGGTCAATAATGTGGATATTGATCGGGAAATTGTAGAGCAGGTCAAAAATGAAATTCGCTTTCTTTATGGAGTGCGGTTGTTGCAGGGCAATTTTCGGGCGCTGCGAGCCAGTATCAAGGGACGTTTTGATCAATAGCCATCAAGGATGGGGGAGTTATGAGCAAGATAGAAACTTTTTTTACCGCGCTGAATATCAGCGCCAGCGGCCTGTCGGCACAGCGTCGCCGTTTGGAGGCCATTTCCAGTAATATCGCCAATGCCGGCACCACACCAGACGAAGACGGAAAACTTTATCGGCGTCGAATAGCCGTTATGGAAAGCGAGAATATCCCCGCTTTTGAACGGGTGTTACGCAAAAGCAAACTGAAACTGGAAATGACCGACCGCAAACACTTCCCGTTTAAAAAAACGGTGCGGGTGTTTTCTACGGAATGGAAAGGGGTGCGGGCCGAAATTCGGGAGGATCCCACGGCCTTCATGCGGATCTATGATCCTTCTCATCCCAACGCCGATGAGGAGGGATACGTCTATTACCCCGATATCAATGTGGTTTCCGAAATGGTGGAGATGATCAGTGCCACGCGTTCTTACGAGGCTAATCTCAGTAGCCTGGAAGCGGCAAAGAAAATGGCCACGGAAGCTTTACGCATTTAACCCGGGAGAAGCAGGCGATGAAAATTCAGGACTCTTTGAATCGTGTATATCAGCAGCCGGGCGGGCGCGTGCCCGAAGCTGCTCGGCCGCAGGCACCTAAGGCCTCGGATCCCCGCGGGGCGCCCGGGGCGTCCCGGAAAGTGCATGTTCCCGAAAACTTTCAACCTCGGGTGGGGCTGTCCCGCAAAGAACAAGCCTTTTTTGAACAGATCTTTCCCCAACATCGCAAACAAATCCAGGCCTATTTAAACCAGCAGAATAAAGCGTCGGTAGAAAAAGGACAATTGATTGATATGAAGGGGTAAACCATGGTGGATAAAATCAAGGGAATGCCGTTTCAATCCCTGTTGCAGGAACGGATGCACCCCAATCGTTCGTCTCCAGAAGATGTATCGTTTAAAGACACCTTGAAGGAGGCTATACAGGAAATCAACGAATTGCAACAGAATGCCGGGGAAACCGCCGAACGATTTTTACGGGGGGAAATCACCGATCTGCATCAGGTGATGGTCGCCGTCCAGAAGGCCCGCGTGGGGCTGGAGCTAATGTTAGAAATTCGAAATAAAGTGGTAGAGGCCTACCGCGAAATCCTGCGCATGCAAATGTAATGGGATGGGTTCTGAAAGGGAAATCGATAACAAGGATGTCGCTTTATGGGAGACATATTTAGTCAATTCCGCCAGCCAATACAAGCCTTTCTTGCTCAACTGACCACCCAACAAAAAGTGATCCTGTTCGCCGGTGTGGCCGTTCTGCTCACCATCTTACTGTTGGTACTGGTTTGGACGGGAGGAGCCCAGTACGAGGTCCTGTACGCGCAACTTTCTCAGAAAGATGCCGGTGCGATCTTAGAAAAGCTCCGTGAACGAAATATTGATTACAAGTTGCGGGACGGCGGGAGTACCATTCTGGTGCCTTCGGATAAGGTGTACGAATTGCGTCTGGAATTTGCCCGGGACGGCCTTCCGGAAAGCAGCGTGGTGGGATACGAAATCTTCGATAAGACCAACCTGGGCATGACCGACTTTGTGCAGAAATTGAATTATCGTCGAGCCCTGGAAGGAGAACTCACCCGAACCATCGAACAGCTCGATGTGATCGAAAAGGCACGGGTACACATAGTGATTCCTGAGCGTACCCTGTTTAAAGAGGACCAAAAGGTGCCCACGGCTTCGGTCATCGTGAAATTGAAAAAAGGCCGGCAGTTGAATCCAGCGAATTTGCAAGGAATAGCCTATCTATTGGCCAGCAGTGTGGAGGGACTGGAGCCGGAAAATGTTGCCATTCTGGATACCCGGGGGCGGGTGTTGTCCAATAACCAGTCCCCCGACGATCTGATGACCTTGAGTGCCACCCAGCTGGAATTTGCCAAGAAAGTGGAAACTTACCTTGCCCAGAAGGCCCAGAGTATGCTCGATCAGGTGCTGGGGCCGGGGAATGCCATTGTGCGGGTATCGGCGGAGCTGAATTTCACCCAGGTGGAAAAGACCATCGAGGAGTACGACCCAGACAATACCGTGGTCCGTAGTGAGGAGATCGAAGAGCAGATCAATCCCCTTCTTGATAACAACAATAATGCCCAAACCACAGCCAATCTGCCCGCCTCTCGTTCCACCAACACCATTACCAATTACGAAATTAACAAGACCATCCAGCGGGTGGTCGAGGATGTCGGCAACATCACCCGCCTCTCGGTGGCGGTTTTGATCAACAATAAGCGGGAAAAAGTGGTGACTCCCGAGGGTGAGGAAACAATGGAGTTCAAGCCTCGGGATCCACAGGAGCTGAACACGCTTGCTGACCTGGTAAAAAGAGCCGTCGGTTTTCAGGAAGAACGCAACGATCAAATATCCATTACCAGTGTGAATTTTGGAGTCTCCCCCCTGGAAGAAGAGCTGTTGCCGGTCGATGAGGGAGCACCCTGGGGGGACTATTACCAGCTCATCGAAAAAATCTTTATCGTGCTGGCCATTGTGGCTTCGATGGTGATCATGCGTTCCCTGTTCAACCAGGTCAAGCAGCGAAATGAAGAGCTTCAGAATCAGCTGAAGGTACTGACCGGGGAAATCGAACTGCCCCAGCTTCCCGCGGGGGAACCCTACCCACCGGCGGGGCAACTTTCCAGCGGTGGCTCCGAAGATGTTCCCGCCAAAGACGATGAGTTTATCCGGGCGGACCAATTTTTCGAAGAGTTTGGTCAGCCCAAGGAGTTAAACGTTCGTATTCGTAAGTATATAAAAGAACATCCAGACCTGGCCCTGAATCTCCTGAAGCTCTGGATGGTGGAGGAAGAGTGAGCATGAGTCCCATGCCGGAATCACTGAGTCAGGGGTTGATGATTGAAGATGCATCGCAGTTGAGTGGGCGCCAGAAAGCCGCCATCTTGATGATCTCGCTGGATGTGGAAACGGCGGCGGAGTTGTTTAAAAACATGAGCAAAACGGATATCGAGAAGATTAGTATTGAGATTGCCCGACTGGAAATGGTGAAGTCGTCGGTGATCGATGAAGTGAATCAGGAGTTTTTAAATTTGATCAAAGCCCAGGAATATGTGGCCCGGGGGGGCGTGGATTTCGCCGAAACCGTCCTGGAGAAAGCCTTCGGGCCCTCGGTGGCAAAGGAGTTGGTGGAAAAAATTCGCAATTCCATGAAGTCCCATGGTTTCTCGACACTCAAGAAGGCCGATTCCAGTCAGCTGGTCAACTTTTTAATCAAGGAACATCCTCAGACTATAGCGTTGATTTTATCGTATCTGTCGCCCGAGCAGACCGCCGAAGTGCTGGCGGAATTTCCCGAAGAATTGCGGGCCGATGTGGCCTATCGAATCGCCACCCTGGGAAAAATATCCCCCAATCTTTTAAAAGATATCGAAGAGGTCGTCGAATCTTTGGCGGAAAGTGTTATCTCGGAAGATATGAGCAAAACGGGGGGAGCTCAGGCTCTGGCGGAGATTCTCAATAAGGCCAACAAAATGACCGAACGTTCCATCCTGTCGCGGCTGGAAGAGATCAATCCCGAACTGGCTCAGGAGGTCAAGAGCCAGATGTTTGTTTTCGAAGACATTGTATTGCTGGATGATCGCAGCATTCAGCGGGTGCTGAAAAATGTGGACAAAAAGGACCTGACGCTGGCCCTTAAGGCGGCCGATGAGGAGATTAAGGAGAAGATTTTCAAGAACATGTCCGAACGCGCCGCCACCCTGCTGAAAGAGGACCTGGAAGTACTCGGTCCGGTACGCCTGCGCGAGGTCGAAGATGCCCAGCGTCGTATCATCGAAATTATCAAACAGCTGGAAGAAGAAGGCGAAATCATTATTGCCGGTCGAGGAGACGAAGATGCCATCATCGTCTGATCGCATCATTAAGACCCGACGCCCTATCCGACGCGTTGTGGTGGTGCCGGTGGAACCGGAAGCAACCCCATGGGACGGCGCGGAGGCATCCGACAAGGGCGGTGACGAAAAAGAAAGCCGGGAGCGTTGGGAAGATGTCATCCAGATGACTCAAACGGAATTTCAGCAGGAGCTGGATTTTGCCTATCAGAAGGGATTAGAAGAGGGCAAACTGATGGGGTATCGCCACGCAGAGGCCGAAATTTCCCCCACCATGCAAACACTATCCCGCATGATCGAAGAAATCCAGGCCCGGCAGGATGAATTGTTTAACAGCACCGAACAGTACCTCCTGGAACTGATATTTCGCATCAGCGAACGCATCGTTGGAACCATCAGCCGGAATCATCGAGAGCTCATTCGGGAGACCCTTCGCAAAATCCTTCAATTTTCTCAGATTTCCGGCAAAATAAAAATTCGGGTCCATCCCGAAGATGTAAAAGTGCTGCAAGAACTGGAGCCCGATCTCCGTCGGGGGCTTCCGGATGTGAAAGAATTGGGGGTGGTTCCAGATCCCGCTGTCAGCCCCGGCGGATGTGTGGTGGAAACCGACCTGGGCAAATTGGATGCCCGAATTGAAACCCAGTTTTCCGAGCTGGTGACTCGCTTGAAAAAAACTTACGAGAAGTTATGAACTTTCCCCAAAAGTTGACATACCTGTGCGAGGTGACCGATCAGACGGATGTGGTGCGGGTATACGGAAAGGTCACCCAGGTGGTGGGGTTGTTGATCGAATCGTTGGGACCGCCGGCGGCGGTGGGGGATGTTTGCCGGGTTTATACCCGAAACGGACAGGATCATTTTATCACGGAGGTGGTGGGCTTTCGGAACGATCTGGTACTCTCCATGCCTTTGGGGGACATGAAGGGAATCGCCCCGGGCAGCGATATCGTGGCCACGGGTGAGCCGTTTCAGGTTCTCGTTAGCCCGGAGATGCTGGGTCGTGTCGTTGATGGTTTGGGTCAACCGATGGATGGAAAAGGTCTTTTCCGTCGGGCCGTGCCTTATCCCGTTTATCAGGAGCCGCCGCATCCCCTGGAACGCCAACGCATTACTCAACCCATTGCCACAGGCATTCGGGCCATCGATGCGTTATTGACCCTGGGCAAGGGACAACGGGTGGGAATTTTCGCCGGCAGCGGGGTGGGGAAGAGCACCCTGATGGGTATGGTGGCCCGGCATTCTTCGGCCAATGTCAACGTTATCGCCCTGGTAGGGGAGCGGGGTCGAGAAGTTCGGGAATTTCTGGAAAAGGAGCTGGGGGACATGGGGCTGGAACGTTCCATTGTGGTGGTGGCCACATCGGATCAGCCGGCCCTGGTGCGGGTTAAATCGGCTCTTGTGGCGACCACCATTGCGGAATATTTCAGAGACCAGGGACACGATGTGATGTTAATGATGGATTCCCTGACGCGAGTGGCCATGGCCTTGCGGGAAATCGGCCTGACGATTGGAGAACCTCCCACTACCCGCGGCTATACGCCCTCGGTGTTTGCCTTTCTGCCCCGCCTGTTGGAACGAGCAGGAACCTCCTCCCGCGGCAGTATTACCGGTCTGTACACCGTTCTGGTGGAAGGCGACGATATGAATGAACCGGTGGCCGATGCTTCCCGGGCCATTCTGGATGGTCATATTGTGCTTTCCCGACGATTGGCCTCCATGGGACATTATCCGGCCATCGATGTCCTCCACAGTGTGAGCCGGGTTCTGAATGACATTACCCGCCCGGAACATCGAGAAGCCATCAATACATTTCTGGATACCCTGGCCACCTATAAGGAGGCCGAAGACCTGATCAATATCGGCGCCTATGTCAAGGGCAGCAATCCCAAAGTGGATTATGCGATTAAAAAGATCCATCAGTTAAACCAATTTTTACGCCAGCCGATAGAGGAGAAGTCCGGTCTGGAAACCAGCATTCAGAGGTTGATGGATGTGATTAAAGATTGACCATCACGGAATTCCATAACGGGGGTAAGGCATGAAGAAGTTTGAGTTCCGCCTGGAAAAAGTATTGGAGATGAAAGAACGGCAATTGCAAAGGGAACAAACCGCCCTGGCCGATTTGCTCCGGAAACAGCAAGAGACCCATCATTTGCTGGATGAAAAGCGTTGGATGATAGAAGGCTATATCCAGAAGATGGAGAAGGTGCAATCCGGAGATGCCGCCACATTAAAAACCTACTATGAATATTTGCAAACCCTGTTGCAAGAGATGTTTCACCTGCAAAACCGCATTATTGATCTGGAGAAACAGGCCGATCGTCAACGGAAGAAGTTGCTGAATGTGCAAAAAGAGCAAAAGATCTTAGAGACCCTGAGGGAACAGAATTATCAGGAATATTTGAAACAGATGAAAAAGAATGAACAGGCTTTTCTGGACGAAATCACCATGTTGGGAGCACAACCGGACTAACCTCGGGTAGGGGACAATGGACAAAGGCAGACTTTTTCTGTTTTTTGGATTTACCTTTGCAGTGATCCTGGTGATCATGACCTTTGTTGTGGCGGTGATGAAGGCGCCTCCGCCCCAACCTTATACGTCCATTCCCTCGGACTCTTTGCAACCCCGCATCGATAGCAGCGCCATAAAGGCGCGTCAGGATTCCCTGCGCCGGGTGAAGGAACAGGCACTCTTACAACAACAGCAGAAGGCCTTGGATAGCCTCAGGCAGCAGCTGCAACTGTTACAACAAAAAAATCGGGAACTGGCCAGGTTAAAAGAGAAACGCCGGGAAAAAGAACAGGCCCGTCAAAACCTGACGCAAACCGCCAAACAGATGGCCAAGATTTATGAGAACATGGATCCCCAACAGGCGGCGGCTATTCTTTCGCGTCTGGATCTGGAAATCGCCGTCGAGGTGATCTCTAAAATGAAAAAACGAAAAGCCGCCCAGATTATGGCCGCCCTGGATCCGCAAAAGGCCGTGGAGATCAGCCAATTCATGGCCAGTTTGCGTTAAAGATCCCGCCGAGGTAAACGATAATATCTCATGATTGATTAAGTTCAGGATGAACCAAGAAGGGTGAACGGGATGTTCACAATCTGGAAAACACCGCCGTTTTTACCATTGCTCCCGCCGAATCCTCATGTTCCGTGGGTAGACCAAAGTCGACCGGAAAACCATGTTTCGTTTTCCAATGTTTTGCGATCCTTACCGGAGCAAACGCCCGTTCGCCTTGCGGGAAATGCTTTCATCCCGGAAAACAAACCGTCTACGCTCCTCCCGGAACCGCCGATCCTTTTCGCCCCGCGAACGGAAACGGTCATGCTCTCTCCTGATGTGAAACCGGCCGGTTCTCGACGGTCAGTTGAATCCATGCCCGGTTCCACTGACACAGAAGATCGGGGGATTGTAGCGCGGGAAGCGGAAGCCGTCCCGGCCGAGGTGGACGCGGGGAGTTCCGGGCTGGAGGTCCGATTTCTCAAGCCCGTCAGTCTGTACGTCCCGGTCGGGGATGGCGGAACCGTTTGGCCGACACAGGTTTTTCGTCTCAGGTATTATCCTCAGAGTATTCCAGCGATGGATCCCGCGGACGCCAATACCGGTTCATGGGTTGGAATGAACGCGGGGGGGCAAGGCGCACCGGATTTGCAGCAGTTGTTGATGCAGGCGTTGACACTAGACGCCGCCTTTGCCAGGGCCTTTTCCTCTGACGGGGGAGTATTGTCCAGAACGCTGTTGCAGGGCAAGACCCCCGAAATGCCGGCGTCACAAAAGACGTTTTCAATCCCCCGGAACATCACTTTTCATCAACCGGATGGATTTCTCCGGTCCTTGATGATGAACGCTGCCGAAGTGCGAATGCAGGTAAGCCGATGGGAGGGCCAAAAGGCATCTCAGGGTCCAGTATTCCCAGTGCGGGGGGATGTGGTTTGGCCGGATGGAGACCGCCTTGTACTGGAGGGCCAGGCGGCTGAAAATCTGTTCCCGGTGCAGGGTGGCCGGGTTCCGGTTAACCGGATCGTTTCTAAAGAGTATGCTTCCAAAAATGGAATGCCCCGCTCATGGAGTCGGGAAATCGGCAATCCGATGGAAGGCGGAACCTCGGGTGCCATAGACGTTTTCCTGTTCCAGGCTAATAGGGCAAAGGGGATGCAGAGCGTGCGGGGAATGACAACGACCCCGGAGGCCGCTCGCCCGGCCGCTGGGGATTCCTCCGGGGAGATGGATGGCAGAGCTCGAATGTCGGGAGACACCGATGCGTTATTCCAGCCTCGGGGACTTGCGAAGGAAGGGAGGGATATTCCGGAAGCGCCACAAAGAGACAACCGTTTTCAACCCGATTATCCTGCAGAATGGCGGAGAATTCTGAGGGGAGCTTTTCGGTATGGAAAAGAAGAACAATTTCCGGAGCAGGCGTTGCCCGAAGTGTCGCTTTGGGGATATGCCCCGGGGAGGTCCCCAAAGCCGGTTTCTCTTTCGCCGGCGGACAAGCAGGAATGGGAGCATCGGATGGAAGAAAAATCGGGGACCCACAAGCCGAATGTATCACCCGCAGCGTTAACCCAGGAGGATGCTGGGGGCACCTTAAAAGCGGGATCCAATCAAACCACTACCTCTGACGGGGGAAGGATTACCCAAGCATTGTTTTTTGGTGAGAAGTCCCAGATTCACCCTGTTGCTGCAATATCCCGGCAAGGAATGGAATCTGCGCCGAGGCATTGGAATCTTTCCTGGTCCTTGCAGGATTTAACGGAATCCTTCCCCTCCCTTTTTAAAGATTGGATGGAAACGATCCGCTATGCAGCCCGTCAGGATCGGCAGGAAGTCTGGATTCGATTAAAACCCGCCTCTTTAGGGGTGATTCGCGTCCAGTTGCGCATGGAAGGCGATCGCCTTTCCGGAAAGGTGGAGGCCAGCCATCCAGAGGCTCTACGGGTGTTGCAACAAAACTATGCCCTGTTCCTGGAGCGGTTAAAAGAAGGACAGATTGAAGTTCAGCATTTTGAATTGAACTTCAATGGCGATCTGAACGAAGAAACGCCTTTGGAACACCCGTGGGGAAAAGTTTCCCTCCGGAAAGGCCATGGTGGTACTGCTTCGGATAATCTGGAAGTCACCCCGGGGAAGGAGACCGGGGGAAAACAGCCCCTCTGGTTGGGGTATAACACCATCGATCTCATTGCATGAAAGGAGGTGAGAACACCATGGAGATCAATGCCACCGGGAGTGTGGGACCGTTCGTGCCCTCTCGAGGACCCACATCGGAAACGGTGATGGGGAAGGAAGATTTTCTGAAAATGCTGATTACTCAATTGCGGTATCAGGATCCGCTCAATCCCATGGAAGGCACGGAATTCAGTGCCCAACTGGCTCAGTTTAGTACCGTGGAACAGCTGGCCAATATTAAAGAGCTGCTGCAGGCGACGATGGATGGGAATTATCTGCTGGCGACTTCGATCAATAATACGCTGGCGGCCACGGTTATCGGCAGGGAAATAAAAGCCTATGGTAATCAGATTTATTTGCCCGATGAGGGGGCCGCGACGGTGAATTTCAAACTGAGTGCCGCGGCCGGCGAGGTCACCATTGAAATACTGAACGAAGACGGGGCTGTGGTCAGAACAATGCGTTTGGAAGATTTAGAACAGGGCGAGCACCAGATCGAGTGGGATGGATCGGACGATGATGGCAATCGCCTGGAAAAAGGCCGATATACGTTTCGGGTGTCTGCCGGCAATGACAACGATGCGGCGGTGGACGTGACGTTGTTTACCCGGGGGATCATTACCGGGGTTCGTTACAGTTCCAATGGGGCGGTACTGATGTTAGGGGACATAGAGGTTCCGTTAAGTGAGGTGTACGAAATCTTAAAGGGCTGATGGGAGGAAAATCATGCCGCATAAGATTGAAGGGATAGCCGTTCCGTTTGTTCCCGTGGGTGGGGTTGGCGGATTATCCTGTC
>WFTQ01000110.1 GCA_015485355.1 bacterium
GATGGCCTGGATGGCCCCCACGGGATTCCGCTGAGTGCGCCGGCCCAGCGCCAGTTCCCCATATAAATACGGTAAACAAATGAATCCCACCGCCAGAAGATAGATGACCACAAAGGCGGCTCCACCATTCTGCCCGGTGACGTAGGGAAAACGCCAGATGTTCCCCAGACCAATCGCCGAACCCGCCGCCGCAAAAATAAACCCCAGTTTGGAACTAAACTGCCCCCGATGCTCATTCCCTGCCTGCATATGGCCACTCCTGTTGTATTGACTTCCTCGATTTAGCTCCCCATTAAGCGCACATTCACGCTTCCCGATGCAATCGTTGCCTCCGTTTTGCAAAATCCAAATTTAAAAATAGGATGTAGCGGGAAATTTATCAATATCTGTTTTCTTTTTCCCGTTTAACCCTTGGGGCGTCCGGGTTGATGTTCCGCCCGACGCCCCAAGCCGACCGTGTAAACCATCCCCTTTGAGGGGCAATTCCCGAACCCAGGCTTGAAACATACAAAGCCGGAAAGGGGGCGTCCCGTGCGCTCCCTCCAGGTTCGCGGATCAATTTCACCCGATGATCTGAATTTGGAACCGGCAAAGTATAGGTTTTTTGCTCAAAATTCTGTATAATCGAGACGGTGAATAGGCCATGGCGAGGAACGAATGATGCGCACAGAAACCCTCATCGGGAGAGACGCCCACGGTGTTGCCCATATACGTGCCGGACATAGAATTGATGCGTTCTGGGCTCAGGGCTATGTTCACGGGCGGGATCGGGGATTGCAACTGCTGCTGATGCGGATTCTGGGAAAGGGCCGAAGCTGCGAGCTGTTGGAGGATAGCGATGCTCTGTTCGCCCTGGACCGCTTCTTTCGGCGAATGAACTGGCGGGGACACACAGATGCGCAGCTCAAATTGCTAACAGCCGAAGAGCGGCTCATTCTGGAGGCCTATTGCGATGGGATTAACGCAGCGCTGAAAAAATCCCCTTGGGAACTCAAACTACTGGGTTATTCCCCGGAACCCTGGCATCCCGAAGACAGCCTGATGATGACCCGCATGGTAGGCTATTTAACCCTGGCGCAATCCCAGGGGGAGATTGAACGTTTATTGATCGAGATGGTGCAGGCGGGTGTGCCCCAAACGCATCTGGAAGCACTTTTCCCGGGATTATTGGGGGGACTGGACAGGGACTTACTCCAGCGGGTGAGGCTTCAGGAACGGATCGTCCCGCCGGAACTATTGTGGCAACTTCCGGCTCCCCGCATGATGGCCTCGAACAACTGGGTGGTTGCCGGGACCAAAACCGTTTCCGGAAAACCCATTCTGGCGAACGATCCTCATCTGGAAGTCAATCGGCTTCCGAATGTGTGGTATGAAGTGGTGATGGAGATGGGCGGACGATTTGCCGTGGGTGGGTCCATGCCGGGCTTTCCCGGTGTTCTCATCGGCCGGAACTCCGACCTGGCCTGGGGAGCCACCTATGCGTTCGTGGATGCGCTGGACTCCTGGGTGGAAAAATGCCGTGAGGGCCGATTTTACCGCGAAGGCGAGGGCTGGAAACCGTTTCGGCAAAGGAAAGAAGTCATCGGCCGCAAAAAGCGAGGAACGGAAGAGATCATTTTTTATGAAAACGATCATGGTGTTCTGGAAGGAGACCCCCATCAGGAAGGTTATTATGTAAGCAGCCGATGGGCCCCCGGCGACGGCGGAGCCCATACCATTTCTTCCGTACTAAGCCTGCTGGAAGCCTCAACCGTGGAAATGGGCATGGAGCTGGTGCGAAAGATTGAAACGGCCTGGAGTTTCGTCTTCGCCGATACCCGGGGCAATATCGGATTCCAAATGTCCGGGCGGGTCCCCCGTCGGCGGGAAGGGGTAAGCGGCCTGGTGCCCTTACCGGGCTGGATCCCCGACAACGACTGGCAGGGTTACCAACCTCCGGAAGATCTACCGCATGCCTTTAACCCCCGAGAGGGCTACCTGGTCACCGCCAATCACGATTTGAACGCCTACGGAAACATCCACCCGATTAACATGGCCATGGGTTCATATCGGGCGGATCGTATCGCCTTCCTCTTGCAGCAAAGCGACCAGTGGACGGTAAACGACATGTTCCGCGTGCAGTATGATGTGTATTCCCTGCAGGCAGAACGATTCATGAAGCATTTGCGGCCCCTACTTCCGGACACCCCGAACGGTCGCCTGCTTAAAACATGGGATTTCCACTACGATGCGGATTCCCGGGGAGCCTTTTTATTCGAACAATTCTACAAGGAGTTGTTCCGGCAAGTATTCGGGCGTGGGGGCATGGGCGAGTCGGTGGTCGATCATCTGGCCCGAGAAACCGGTGTTTTTGTCGATTTCTTCGCCAATTTCGATCGCATATTGTTATCCGAACAGTCCGTATGGTTCGCAGGAGAGAGTCGAAGGTCGATCTACCGCCGGGCCTGGGAAGCGATCGCCACCCTCACCCCACGCCGCTGGGGAGAAGTCCAATCCTTCACCCTAAGCCACATGCTTTTTGGGGGCAAATTGCCTCGCTGTCTGGGCTTCGACCGCGGCCCTCTGCAAGGGATCGGCAACCGGGCCACCATTCATCAGGGACAGCTCTATCGAAGCGCAGGGCGGGTAACGACCTTCATGCCTTCCTACCGATTCGTCACGGACTTGGAAGACACCTGTCTGTACAGCAATCTGGCCGGCGGCCCTTCTGATCGGCGCTTTTCTCGCTGGTATTGTTCCGAACTGGAACTGTGGAAAAACGGGATTTACAAGAAACTCCAGCCTCGCCCGGAGGATCAGCTAAAACCGTTTCCCTGAATTCCAACGGTGGTCCGCTTTCCCCCGCACGTCTCCGCGGGGACATTCATTGCCGGGCAACCGGCTGACGGAGGCCCGATACATCGTGACGGTTTTCTGGCGTGGAACCAGGGTAAAGGAATGCATCATGAGCGTTTTCATCCATCACACCAATAAGGCCTACGCCTTTGTTGAACGGTTCTGGCATGCCACAAGCACCTGGAAGGTCATCGTGAGTTTTACCATTTTGATCTTCTTGTTTGCGATCGGAATCATTGAACTGAATCGGCAGCATTGGTTACCCGAAAACCTGGCAGCGTCCCTACCCGAAAATCATTTCTATGCGGTTCACCTGGCCTTCTCCATGCTCCTGGTCATCGAAGTGGTGGGTCTGGTTTTTGTTATTGCCCGTAGTGTAGCCGATTCCGTGGGAAAACAGTTTGAAATCCTCTCACTCATCCTCCTGCGTCAGGCTTTCGAAGCTTTCGTGGAATTCGAAGAACCCGTGCGCTGGGTGGAATTCAACCGGCCGGTGGTGGAAATTCTCGTAAACGCCGGGGGGTCTCTTCTGATTTTTATTGCTCTGGGATTCTACTATCGCATCCAGAAACATCAACCGATCACCGACAACGAAGAGGAACAATTCCGCTTTGTGGGGATGAAAAAACTGGTTTCCCTTGTATTACTGGCCGTTTTCACCGCCCTGGGCATTGATCATACCCTTAAGTACTTTACCCAAGAGGAGGTGTATTCTTTTTTTAATACATTTTACACCATCCTGATCTTCTCGGATGTGTTGCTTATGCTGATTTCCCTGCGCTATTGCTCCACCTATCATGTGGTATTTCGGAATTCGGGTTTCGCCTTCGGCACCGTGGTCATCCGCCTGGCCCTGACCGCACCCCCCATTTTCAATGTCGTCCTGGGTGTAGGAGCCGCCGGCTTTGTCATTTTGCTCACCCTGGCCTACAACATTTTCTCGCCCGAAATCGCCAAAGAAGACCGCATTCGTATCATCTGAGGCCTCCCTTCTTCCCCTTTGAACGGCGAGCCGACGGAACACCCGTTCCGCCCCCCAATGATGAAGTGCCGCATAGGGGGGATTTTCCTCCGCTCTGGAGAGCTCAGCCGTTTCCACTCTTCCCGATCCCACCCTTGCGCCGAATGGAAGGGCGATTTTCTTCGTCCGGCGGGCATCTGGAGCAAGGGCACCGGGGCGGCTTCAGGACTCTTTTTGGGAAGCCGATTGCTGTTCGGAAAAAATTTCCGCATGAAAAATAAAAATCTCGGTATCCGGATCCTGCCAACAATTTCCCGGCAATCCGGCTTTCAAACAGGTCTGGCTCAAAAACACTTCCCGATCCCACCCCCACTCGGTGGCAACTTGAGGCAACAACAAGCCCCTGTTATAGCCTTTTTTAATCAATATGCCGTGGGTACCGACCTCAATTTCTTCCGGTCGTTGTATTTTTTTCAGGGGAGAGAGAACCGAAATTTCAATATCAATTTTGTTCAGTTCCGAAGCCCGTAAGGGACTGAACCGCGGGTCTTGAAAAGCCGCGGCTACGGCCATCTCGATCACCGCCTGATACAACGGCTTAATCCCTTCCACCAGGCCGATGCATCCTCTCAACTGTCCCTCTTCATGCAGAGTAACAAAAACGCCCAGGTGTTCCTTCAGTTTGGGGAAAGAAGGCTCCGGTGGACGAAAATGGTGTTCTTGGAGTGCCGCGGAAATGGCCCGGCGAGCCAATTCCAGCAAGTATCTCTTCTCCTCCTCACTCAAACTTAAAACCCGTGTTGCCATCGGGTACTCCTTTACACCTGGTCTGTAACAATGCTCTGCCCATTCCAACTCCCTGAAGACAAAGCCTTTGGGTTCGCCCGCTTACCCTTGCTTCAGGGTACCATCCCCAAAAGAGAAGGACATCGGGTCATCAATAGATGATGGCGGACAGATACCCCACAACATTGGATTTTTCCCCGGTTATGTCCCCTGTGTTTCGGTAAAGCAACACCTTCGCTTTGGAAGCCCCCATGGTTTTGGCCACCCGCATCACCACGGCCGTGGGCCCATAACCACACATTTCACACCGGTCTTCGTACACGTCTGTCAGCAATTGCTCGGGATTGAACGCATTAACGTTGCCGATGACGACCTGATCCAGCATTCGGGCCTCTTGATCGGAATGATTGTGGGATAGATCCGTACTGGCAATCAACAAACAGTTTTCGGCTTTGAGTAAATCGCTTAACACCCGGGTTAACAAGTCGATGTATTTCTGACTCTGGTTTCCCATCATGATGGGTACCACCTGAATAGAATCTTGCACCCATTTCAGAAAAGGCAACTGAGCCTCCAGGGAATATTCGCCCGAAGAGTAGCCTTTTTCCGATAAGCGAATGTCAGGATGAGCAAAGGTCAATCGATCGACCACCGACATTTCGATGGACAGGTCACCGATGGGTGTACGCAATCCGCGTCCCGGATAGATGGAAATGAAATCAAACGTTTCTTCGTGGCTGGGGGCAACGATCACGGCAAAATCGTATTTGGGTTCCATAATCTGCCGGTAGGCTCGTGCGGCGACTCCCCCGGAATACAGATATCCGGCATGGGGGACGATCAACCCTCGAATGGGCTGGGGCACATCGACGATGGGAGAATTCTCCAGCAGTAAACTCAAATCTCGTTCCAGAACAAACTTGTCCGCCGGATAAAAAAAGCCGGCCATACTCGCAGGTCGGATCTTGTCTCGCGACGTCATTTCGGCCTCTCTGGTATTTCGTCGATAAGTAAATATAACAATGAAATCGATGTAATAAAAAAAATTCTCCGTCGGATTGTCAGGGCAGGATTTCGGATACGGTGCCCCGAAAAACTGGGAGGGTGAAAACCTTATCCCGCCCGGGATACTCCCGATTGCAAACCCTCGTTTTTCAGAAGGAGTGATTGGATCGGGGACGTCATCGGAAACCGGTACGGCCAACCATCCGCATGAACCGATTCGGTTCGATATGGTGGACACCCGGATTCCGTTTTCCTCGATTCTCCTTCTCTCCGAATCAATACCGGCGAACCCGGTCACGGTGCGGACCCACCAACGGGTAATTTGGCCGGGATTTCCACCCGGAAGGGAGAGCCCCGGGCCTCATGGGCCATTCAACCCGCGCAAGCCAGTGGCCCCATCCGGTGCCGACATTCCATACGGAATCGGGAAGGATGTGAACGTTATTTCGGATAGGGAAACCAAAGGCTTCCACCCCGAGCCTGCCATCGAACCGGGCCGGATGAAAAGGCCTCGCCCTTTTCACAAAGGAGAGGCCTTTTGACGGAATACTCTCTGGTTTACATTATCCGGCACTAACATCCTGGACGGTGGAGGTATTGCTTTTTCCGGGAATGAATTCATCGGTTGAGCTTTGTTCGATAAGCCGGCGGATGACGGTCACCTTAATCTGCCCCGGGTATTCCATGGTTTCTTTAATTTTACGGGCGATATCGGAGGCCAGCATGTCGACTTTGAAATCGTCCGTTTCTTCAGGGACCACAATCACCCGCACCTCGCGTCCGGCGGAAATGGCGTACGTTTTGGCCACGCCTTCAAAGGAATTACCCAATTCCTCCAGCTTTTTAATACGCTGAGTATAGGCTTCCAGGGATTCGCGCCGCGCACCGGGCCGGGCCCCACTGATCCGGTCGGCCGCGGTGACCAGCACCGAGATCGGGGAGATGGGATCGGCCTCCTCGTGATGCGCCAGAATGGAATTGATGACCACCGGATGTTCCCGGCACCGGGTGGCCAATTCCACCCCGATGGTTACATGGCTGCCCTCGGAATCGTTGCTGACGGCCTTGCCAATATCATGGAACAATCCTGCGCGACGGGCCAGTTCGACATCCAGTCCCAGCTCGGCCGCCATGTGTCCCGCCAACCAGGCGACTTCTTTGGAATGCTGCAGGATGTTCTGGCCGTAACTGGTGCGATATTTTAATCGGCCCAGCCACTCCTTCATCTCCGGATGCACATTCTGAATATGCAACTCATTGAGCGTTTCCTCGGCCGCCTTTCGGATATTTTCTTCGATGATCTTTTGGGCCCGATTGACTTCCGTTTCAATGGCCTTGGGATTGATGTTTTTGCTCTGAATGAGCCGTTCCATGGCCAGGCGGGCGACTTCCCGCTTGATAGGATCGAAGCTGGACATGACCACCGTTTCCGGGGTGTCGTCCACAATGACCTTTACCCCGGTAGCGGCTTCGAAGGCTTTGATGTTGCGCCCTTCGCGTCCTATGATCAGCCCTTTCCAGTTATCGTTGGGCAACGTTACCGATGTAAGGGTGGACTCCATGGTGTATTCCGTGGCCATCCGTTCGATGGCAAAGGCCATGATTTCCTTTGCCTCCCACCGGGCCCGTTCGATGGCATCGTTTTTAATCTCGATAATCTGTTGCGCCGCCTCCGATTTGGCCTCGGCAATCAGATTCTCAATCAGCTGCCGCTTGGCATCCTCCCGACTCAGGCCACTCATGTTTTCCAGCTTTTCGATCTGCTGTTCGATTATCTCGTTCAAGCGCCGCTGTTCCTCCTGAAGTTTTTGCCTCTCCTGATCGATTTCCTTTTGCAATTTCTTCAGGTGAGACGCCTGATCCTGAATCTGATTTTCCAGCCGTCGTAATTCCTTTTCCCGGCGCCGCAAGCGATCCTCGCTGCGGGAAAGTTCATGTTCCCGTTGCTTCAATTGCCGCTGCAGCTTGTTGCGTTCCACCTGAACACGTTCTTTGGCCTTCAGGTAAGCCTCGCGTTCCAACTTTTCGGCGCTGCGCCGGGCCTGCTCCAAGATCTTCCTGGCTGTATCCCTGGCATGATTGATGCGGATTCGGGAGATTAAATGATGAATCAATACCCCCAGGAGGATACCCGCAAGCGCTATCACTCCCATCTCGATCCAGCTCATCTCGATCACCCCTTGCTTATTTCACCTCGTTCAACATCTTGCTTCTGCTCGTGATCCTCGACTTCGGGATCCTTCGCTTTCACCCATTTAACGAACTAAAATAATTTTATTTTTCGGCAATACAAAATTTTTTTTCACATAAATGCCTTTTTCCCGGTAAAGGATTAAACCTTGGGGGACTGTCGAAAAAAGGCATGAAGGAAACCGGATATTCGGGAAACAGGCGGGCCGGCGTTATTCTTTCTCCGGGCGTAAAACGGCATGCAACACGCGGTTGACCGATTCGAAGGTAAACGGTTTGTGGATACGCCCCACAAACCCGAATTCTTCATAATTGGCCAGCACACTGTCGGTGGAATAGCCACTGGCGACCACCACCCGGGCCCGGGGATCCAACTGCAAAATTTTCTGAACCGCTTCCTTGCCTCCCATGCCGCCCCGAATCGTCAGGTCCATTATCACCACGTCATAGGGTTGTTTCTGCGCCATGGCTTGTCGATATTTACGAACAGCCTCTTCGCCGTCCCTGGCGGTGTCGACAGCGATATTCATCATCCCCAGAAAATTCTTAAATAAGTCCCGAATGTACTCTTCGTCGTCCATCACCAGAGCCCGCAGGTTCCCATTGGTAGAGAGCTCCAGCACATGTTGTTCCGAGCGCTTCAAACGGGTTTCCGGTATGGCCGGCAAATAAATGATAAAAGTCGTCCCCTTGCCCAATTCCGATTCCACCAGAATCTTCCCTCCGTGTTTCTGGATGATCGCATAGGTCGTCGCCAATCCCAGCCCGGAGCCTTTTTGTTTGGTGGTAAAATAGGGATCAAAGATTTTGGTGAGGTTTTCCCGGGGTATGCCGATACCCGTATCGGAGAAGCTTAGTTTGACGAAGAATGGGCCTTCCAGCTCGGTCTCCTCGGGAGCCAGGTGCCGGATGGCATCCCGGGTACAATTTTCGGCCTTGATGGTCAGTCTTCCCCCACCGGGCATGGCTTGCACCGCATTGATCACCAGATTGTTGATGACCTGATTCAGCTGTCCCGGATCGGCCTGCACGACCCATAAATCCTCATCGATAACCAGGTTACAGGCCACGCTGGAACCCCGAAGGGCGAATTCCACACTGTCGCTTAACATCGCTTTCAAGGAAAGCTCTTCCTTGACCGGTTCGCCCCCTTTGGCAAAGGTTAACAGCTGCTGGGTGAGATGGGAAGCGTTTTTGGTGGCTTCTTCAATTCCCTTCAGGTATTTTTCAATATTCACGCCACTGGCATACATGATCCGTGCCAGTTGGGCATTGCCTAAAATCCCCGATAAAATATTGTTGAAATCGTGCGCAATGCCCCCGGCAAGCAATCCAATGGATTCCAGCTTCTGCGTCTTAATCATTTCATTTTCCAGCTGCCGTTCTGTGCTGATATCCCGAACCACCCAGACGTAGCCCGATTCCAGCACCGCTTCGTTTTTAATCTGCGCCCAGCCGATGCTCACCACCCGTTCATCCCGACGATGCCGGTTCTTCAATACAGCGGTGAAGTAACTGGTATTCTTGCCCCGCCTTTCCAGATGATGAATGTACTGGGGAATGAAAATGCGATCCCCGCTGGTCTCATCTTTCAGTTCCAGAATCTCATTGAGTTTTTTTCCGGTCGCCTTTTCGGAGGCAATACCAATCAATTTTTCCGCAGCGGAATTCAATAACAAGACGCGTCCTTCGGTGTCCGTTCGAACCACCCCATCGGCAATGGATTTGAGTGTCACCGCCAGTTCTTCGCGCTCTTTGCGCAGGGAGGCCTGGACCCGCTTGCGTTCGTCGGTCTCCTTTTTCAGTAGCTGGTAGCTCAGCTCGATGGCTCGGGTACGCTCTTCCACCTGTTTCTCCAGCTCATCGGTCCGCTTGCGATGATACGCTTCTCTCCAGCGCACCGCCCCATATACCATCCCGCCCAACAGGGACAACGCCAGCAATACAAACCAGGCGGACTTCCACCAGGGCTTTAAAATGGTAAAACGGACCGTTTTGGTGGCCAGAATCTTCCCGTCGATGGGATTGATCAGAAATAAAGAAAAACGGTAAAAACCATCGGATAGGTTGGTGTAATTAATGAAGCTCAGGTTGTCGGCCAGCAGGGTATCCCGATTAACCCCGGTCAGATGGTAAGCATAACGCAGATCCGAAAAGGTTCCGTAATTGATGTGGGTCAAATAGATTTTCAGGTTGTTCTGCCGGGCACTGAACACGATTTCGTCCGGAAAAGGAAAGGTGAGGGTGGTATCCGCGGTGGTGATTTTGGTGATGTAAAACCACGGTAAATCATCGGTCTCCGCCGTCTTTTTTTGGTAGTGCACCAGCCCTTCCACGCCGCCGAACCATAAATGGTCATCGTTCTGGTAAAGAACGGCCCCCATGTTGAATTCCGTGGTGATCAATCCCTGTCGTCTGTTGAAAATTCGAATGCGTTTTCCGTTAAATTGAAACAGCCCTTTGCTGGTAAGCAACCAGATGCCGTTCCGCCGAGTGGGGAGCACGTCCCAAATGGTGTGTTTCAAAATCAACTCCTGAGAAAGTGCGGCGCCGTCCCATTTAAACAATCCCTGGGAGGTGGCGATGAAGAGGTTTCCATCGGGATCTTTCCGGATCGCAAAGATTTTGTGCACCGGTAAATCGGTTTGAAAGGCGACCCAGGTGGTATCCCGCAAAACAAACAGCCCCCTTCCATTGGTCCCCAGCCAGAGCCGTCCCCGGCGGTCCACGGCCATGCCCCAGAAGGAGATAAACTGCCCCCGCAGGTTGTACGTAATGTCTTTCATCCGCCGGCCATCGAATACATAGGCTTCCCGCTGCGTCAGAATAAACCACCGCCCCGCATCGGGTATAATGCGCCGAACCGTGCGGTTTTGGAACATCCGGGAAAACCGACTCTCCACCAGATGATCGTTGCGGATTATAAAGAGTCCCCTGCTGGTTCCTACCCACAGCTCGTTGCCGACATTGGCCAGGTCGAAGATGGAGTTTTCCCCGAAAACGTCTTCAAACTGGTTCAGGCGTATAAAGCGATCGCCTTGCAACCGATACAATCCGTCGTTGCGGGTGGCCACCAAAAGACGGCCCTGGGGGTCGCGATGAACGGCCCGAATATAGGCCGTTTTGAATCCGTCCTGGGGCCCAAAATTCTCGAAGTTGCGATTGGGAATCACCACCAACCCGCGGTAGGTTCCCATTAAAAAGGCCCCCGAGCGATCGATAAAACTCGTTTTGGAGAATAGGCCCGGTAAAGGTCGAATCATCTCCACGATCCGATGATCGCGAACATGCACCACGCCACCGGGATTCGAGGCCAAATTGATCCAGATATCTTTCCCATCCCGGGAATAAACCGAGGCGACAAACACCGCGCCCAAGCGCCGATAAAAGTCCCGGGTGAATTGAGAATGTTTCCATACAAAGAGTCCCCGGGATGTACCTATCCAGACCTCTCCGTTGGGTAACGGCAAAATGCTGCGGATTTCGTTCGATGGCAAACCGTTCTCGGTGGTCAGGGTCAGGACCTCTCCATCCGGTGAAAAAATGTGAACGCCGTTCTGATAGGTTCCCGCCCAATATCGCCCGGCATAATCCTTCGCCGCAGTTATGATCGGTCCCCGAAGTTCTTCCCGGGGATGCCGCAGATGCCGCACCACCGTATCGTTACGAAAAACAAATAATCCCTCCGGCTCCGCCGCCAGCAGAATTTCCCCATCGTGAGTACGGGATAAAAAATTCAACCGCTGATTGACCGATGTGACGCTATAGGCAATCGGTTCGGCATGCGCATTTCTCACCCGCCATAACCCGTTTACCAGGGTGGCCACCCAGATTTCTCCCGGGCGATTCTCGGCCAACCCGGTCACCAGACGAAAAGGGTAACCGGTTTCTTCGTTGTACACCCGAAAGGTGGAGCCGTTAAACCGGGCAATGCCCTCATTGGTGGACAGCCAGATAAATCCGTAAGTATCTTGAATAATCCCCGATACGATCGATTGGGGCAACCCATCGTCCACGCTGTAAATCTTAAACGGGTAATTGGCAATCCGAATCGTTTCTGCATCACCGGAAACCACAAGAAAGGGTAAAAACCCGATAAGGATGGCTGTTCGACTCAACCCGAAACGCTGTATTACACCGATCACCATTGCAATGCATTTTCGCTTCGATTTTTTTTCATTGTTTTTAATCATCGAATATTTCTCGGGAAATGTTATTACAAAAATTGGAGAAGTTCCGCCTTCCTTCCCGTTTTATGTAATTTTCGGAAGGCCTGTGTGGCCCCCGTTGGGAGATACTTCCAAACCACAGGCGCAACCCGGCCGATGAGGGTAAACACCTTTTCTTGATGGGCAAGCCGCCGGTGGCGGCTGGGAAGGCGGATGAACCGCCCCCGGCAGGAAGTTGGATCAGGAGAAGGGCTCTGGAAAGCGATTCAGGATTTTCGGGTACGGCGATATTTCTGGATCTGATTCAATAAATCCATGTTGTCCGAGAATATGGCCTTTCCCACAATGATAGAATCCACACGATACCGTCTCAATTTTTCCAGGTTCTGGATATCTTTTACAGAACGCACTCCTCCGGCAATGGTCAGCATGGCCCGGGTGTATTCTGCAATTTCCTTAATTTTTTCGAAATTAATGCCCTGCATGGTGTGCACCCGCTCGATATCGGTGAAAATAATTCGGTTGACCCCCTGGGATTCGACCATGCGGATGAATATTTTAATCGGCATTTCCACGCTCTTTTGCCAGCCCAAGTAACGGATCTGATCTCCCAGAATATCCAGACTCACGGCAATACGTTCGGGGGTAAAATTGCGCACGATTTGATAAAGCAGATTGGGGTATTGCACTGCCAGGGTTCCTAAGACAACCTGTTCGACCCCCACCTGCAGCAATTCGTCGATTTGCACCAACTGGCGGATTCCTCCCGCGACCTGCACCGGGATTTTCACCCTCCGGACAATTTCCTTGATAATGGGGACGTTGTTTTGACCCTGCTGCAGCGCCGCATCAATATCCACGATGTGAAGCTTATCCACCCCGCGCTGTTCCAACTCCAGGGCCACGCCTAAGGGATCGTTCCAGGTGTCCGCTTCGGGACAAGGGACATCGGCTCCCTCCCCGAAAAACACCTTTGCCCCCCGAAGGTTTATGGCCGAGATCACCAGCATGCCAGTCCAGTGTATTTTTGAGTAAAATAATTGCCCGTTCCGGAAAAAGCAAACCCAATCAGGGGTTCATCACGCCCTGAAGACGTAACCGTTGCAGGCACTGTTCCATGGTTTGCATGCCCTGTGCCGCATTGGTTTGCATGAGCGTGGGCAGTTGATAGGTTTTCTTTTCCCGAATGAGATTTCGCACCGCGGGATTGGCGATTAAAATCTCCTGGGCCGCCACCCGGCCCAGGGGTGTCCGCGCCGGAACTAACCTCTGAGAAATCACCGCCAACAAACTCTCCGCCAGCATGATCCGCATCTGCTGCTGTTGAAATTCCGGAAACACCCCAACGATTCGTTCAATGGTTTCGGCCGCCGAATTGGTATGCAGGGTCGAGAGCACCAAATGGCCCGTTTCGGCCGCCTCCAATGCCGCCTGAATGGTTTCCAGATCGCGCATTTCCCCGACCAGGATGACGTCGGGATCCTCCCGCAGGGCGGCCCGCAACGCGGTGGCAAAACCCCGCGTATGGAGCCCCACCTCTCGCTGCTGGATCAACGCCTTGAGGGGTTCGTAGACGTATTCGATGGGGTCTTCGATGGTAATCATATGTACCGGACGGCTGCGATTGATTTCTTGAACCATGCTGGCCAGGGTGGTCGATTTGCCCGATCCGGTCGGGCCGGTCACCAGAACCAAACCCTGGGGCGCATCCACCAACTTCCGGAATACCGGGGGAAAGCCCAACTCCGCAAAAGTGGGAATGCTTACCGGAAGAATCCGAACGGCCAGCGCCCATCCATTGTACTGATAAAACACGTGAATCCGCAACCGCACCTGTTTGTACGAACAGGAATAATCATATTCCTTTGCCGGACCCTCTTCGGAAACCATGACCATCTGAAATTCTTTGCGGATCAGATCCGCCACCTCCTGCCGCGAGATGATGACGTCGGTTAAACGGCCGATCTGCCCACCCACCCGCACCATGGGCACCCAACCGCTGGAGATGTGCAAGTCAGAGGCCCGCCGCTGAATAGCCGCTTCCAGCAACTCCCGAAACCAGGACGTTTGAAACATGTACCCCCCTCAGGGACTTTGAATGATCCGTGGTGTAATGAAAATCAATAAATCCGACTGTTCCTTCCGGACACTCTTATGGCGGAAAAAATATCCCAACAAGGGGATATCTCCCAGCAACCAGACCTTATCGGTCACTACAGAGGTGTTTTCCTTGATCAATCCGCCTATCACAATGGTTTGACTATCCTGCACCGTAATGGTGGTTTCGACTTCCCGCTTGGAAGTTATCGGCTGGGGAAAATCACTGGGACCGGTATAACCAATGATTTCTTCCAAAACCGGATGCACCCGTAAAGTGATCTGTCCGTCGGTGTTGATTCGGGGAATGACCTCCAGATACATGTTTACCTCTTTTTCGCGATAGGAAATCAAATCGCCGGAAATCCCCCGGCTGACTTCCGGAATGGGCACAATGGTCCCGATTTTGATGACCGCCTTATGATTGTTCAGGGTGGTCACCCGGGGATTGGACACCAGCCGGGAACGATTATCCCGGGCCAACATGCTTAAAGTGGCCTGCAATTGCTCGACCGTTAATATGCCCCAGCGGAGATTCCCGGAACGATCGGGTAAATCGTACCAGGCCGCTAAAGGATTCAGAGTGGTTTGACCGGTCGCGGTATTTTCGTAGGGTAAGGTGTTTTCGGCTCCCGTGGCCCCGACGGTTACCTGGTTGGGCAGCCGCAATCCCACCTGCCGTTCATCGCCCAGGATGGTTTCGATGAGACGCACTTCGATTTGCAATTGCTCGCCCGGCACATCCAGTTGCGCCAACACGGTGGCAATCCGATCGATGTTTTCCTGGAAATCGGTAATGATTAAAATGTCTGAGCGGCGTCGATTCTCATCCTTTTCGGGCTCGGATACCAACACCTCAATTTCTCCCCGATCGGACAAAAGCGGTGTCAGGGTCGGTTTGATCCGGTAGGCATCCACGTAATTCAATCGTATCACCCGGGTGAATAATTCGCCTGGAACCCGTAGATCATAAGGTTTTACCAGTATAAAATTGTTCGTCAAGACATAATGGGCTCCAATGGGCTTGAGCACCGCGGTCAACGCCTCTGCCAGGGTAACCTCCGTCAGTTGCAAGCTGAGCGTTCCGCTGACCGAACCACCGACGACCAGATTCAATCCGTACTGCTGGGAAAGCATCTGCAAAACGGTTTTTACGTCGGTATCGGCCATTTTCAAGGTCACCCGCTGCTGCAATTGCTCCCGAAGATCACCGGCCGGTGCCCGTTGTATCGGACCCCACCAGGCTACGAGGAAAATCAGTCCCACCATCCCGAATCGTTTCATCATCGTCGTTCTCTTCCTCCTCAAGGCATTTCCAGAGTCACGTAACGGTTTCCCCGGTTCAATATCACCCGTCCAGGTGCAATGCTTACCACCCGAAATCCATGCAACGTTTCCCCTTCCCGAACAAAACGATCGTTGATCAGGGCGATGGCCCCTCCTTTTCCGATACTGACCGCTTTTAACCGGAACGGGGATGGGGGTTGGCTTTCCGAAAGTCTCACGTGAACCACAGAACCCGGGTTACCGGATCGGCGAGGCCCTTGAAACGGATCCCGCTTCCACACGCCCGGTTTATAGGGCAGGGGCGTCCCTACCGCGGTGTTCGATGAATCCACCATCACCGTATCCGCGGGGGGCTCATTTGCGGCGGCTGCTTCCGCGGCACCGGTGTACGCCTTCCTGTAATCGTCAAAATTGCTCACGAAATCGAACAGGGCGTATACGACGACCACACCCAAAACGATGAGCAGGCGTTTCTCTTTTTTACTAAGATTCCTGATCATTTTCCACGCCTCTGGTGTTTACAATAAACACCTTGCTGGTGATGCGGGCTTCCAGTAAAAAGGGCGGTCGTTGCAACCGCTGCAGATCAATCCCGACCGGCAATTGTTCGAAAGGCAGTTTGTTCCAGTCCTGAATGAATTTCCCGATCTGGAAATACGAACCGCGGACCCGCCATTCCAGGTACAATGGATGAACCCGGCTCGAATCGGTCCGGGTGGCCTCGAACCGTTGCAATTGGGGATCGGCCCCCAATACCCGCAGTCGAAGGGGGAAAGCCAGCCCGGCGGTTTCCTGCAACGCCCGGGGGAATTCCCGCAGGGAAATAAAATGCTCTTCAACCTCCTTCAACCGTCGGGAAAGGCTGTCGACCTGTTGCAGCAGACGATCCAGGGAACCCTGATTTGCCAGAAAATAGCTGCGTTCGCTCTCCAGCTTCTGAATCTGATGGACAATTTCTTCCCGCTCCCACACGGCCTGTTTATATCCCATCAGATATAACAGGCCGAAGCTCATCACCCCCGCCATACCTATGCCCAACAACCAGCGGATCTGTTTTTTTTGCACATTCATCGAAACGCCACCAGGTTAAACCGATAGTGATTATTTTCGGGCAGGACGCCCTTTTCAATTAATTGAACCGAGCGAAAAACGGAAGCTTCTTTCACCCGATTCATCCACCCCAGCAGCAGCGATTCACTGGCGATGGGACGCAAGTGAATCTTCCCGATCAATTGAATCGCCGTGCGGCTGTTTTCTGGAACGGGCACCTCCACAGGAAATTTTTCCTCCCCATCATCGAGGTGATAGATATGCAATTCGTCCAGCACCATTTCCGGAGGCAGTTGTTGGCTGAAATACTGAAGCAGGGGAAGGATTTCGGTGCGCTTTGCCAGGTAATGTTCCAGTTCCTGGAGGCGATTCTGATAACGCACCTTTCGGGTCAGGGCCGCCCGAAATTCGCGGTTGCTGCCGGCCAGTAGAGCGAACTGGTGTTGCAGGGATTGAAAATTCCGTCGGTACAGGTCCACCTCCTCCCGGACCTTGAGCGCCAGGCTGCCGACAACGATATTGGCCAGCACGAAAATGCCTGCCAGAGCCAGATTCACTTTTTTCAGCAAGCGGGCCCGCCGCACTTCGGGGGGAACAAAACTCCGGCGCAAGCGGGTGTAGGCCGGAAAACCGATAAAACCAATGAATTGACTGGGATGGGGTACCGGGGTTCCGCCTACAGGAAAATTGGGAATCAAAGGCAAAATGGGCATGGAAAGTTCCCGGGAAAGAAACGCTATCAGCTCGGGCGAATTGGCCCCCAAACCGGAAACAAATATGTTGTCCAGCCCGTAGCATTCCAGATGCTTATGGGCATATTCCAGGGTGCGCAAAATTTCGGCATATAAACCTCCTACAGGAACCATCGTTTTTAAATGATAATCCGCCAGGAACTTTTCCAGACGTTCTCCTACGGGATGCTCCCTCAAAGGGTGGTGGCTTTCGTCCAGACGTTTAAAAAACGGTTCGTGGATGCGCCCATTATGGCCCGCCGTTGATTCCATCTCTTGAACCCCAAAAGCCATCTGACGGCAAAACACCGGTCGCCCCTTCCGATACAAGAACAGCAAACTGCTTATTTGCCCCACATCGATGAACAGCGCATTCGAAGCATGAGCAACCATATCCCCATACGACTGCAATAACACCAGCTGGCGGGGAATCAGCAACTCCGGATGAATATGGAAGGGAGCAAATATTTTGATCAGCTGTTGAATGATTCGGCGGGGAACCAACACCACCAGGATGCGTTGCTGCTGAATCACATCCTCTTCGAAGGTCCCCATTATCCGGTACAGCCAGATGAACCGATCTTCTTTAAATCCTTCCACTTCACTTTTCAGCTGAAAATAGATGGCCTTTTCCAGTTCCTGGGTCTCGCTGACCACCGGAAACACCATTTCCATGCTGGTGACCGCGGGATGAGAGAAGCTGACCCACACTTCCATGGGCGTTTTGTAGTGGTGTTTGAGAATATTGGAGACGGCTTCGGCCCAGGCATTCTCCATTACCTGGCCGGAGCTGCGAAACGTTTCCGCCCCCGCTTTTTGTAAGGCCATCTGTTTGCCCAAGCGCTGGAGCAAGGCATAGACGACCCGGTCTTCCTGAAAATCCAGAGCCAGGATTTTTCTCGCCAGCCATCCCGGGAGTCCCCAAGAAGGCCGGAAAAAGCCATCCCGGATTTCCACCCGCGACGTTTCCCGGGGCGCTCGGGAATCCGTCCCGGAACGCCGTAACACTCCACCCTGCAAGAAAGCTCCCGGCAGTCGTTGCAAGCGGTTCAAAGTTTTCCGAAAATTGATCGGCCAATCCATCTTCATGCTTTCGCTCCGAAAAGAAACCTTAGTGCAAAACCCATTTTTGAATATCGTAAACCACCAGGGGACTTTCGTTAAGGGAGTTTTTCAGGAACTCCCGAACCCGCTGCGGATGGTAATACACCACCAGTACCCCACCTGGTTTTCGCTTCTTTTTTTGGTCATGACCTTCCCCGTGCTCCCGCGAATGTTCGCCCCGTTCATCGTCTTGCTCGGAGTCTTCTTCAAGCTCTCTGTCTTTTCCCCATAGCAGGGTCACATTCCCCGCCATAATCAACATCCCGGGCAGCCGGATTTGCCGGTTTCCTTTTTCCTTGGTCGAAGAGATCACCACCGAAGCCTCCCGGGGGGCATATATGCCCCACCAGTTCCGGTACAGATGAGCACGGGACAGTTTCAGAAAGTCGGCCGAAATAACAACATCCCCCTCCACATAGGCAAACACTTTTCCCGCACGCACCGGCCTCCGAAGTCGTAAATCATTGACCACCCGATACTCGGTTTCCGGGCCCAGGAAATCCTTTCGTCGGCCCTGCTCTTTAAAATATGCCGGATCAAAGCGGGGCAAAACCGGGGCTTTTTCCAGAATATACGCCCCCGGTTTACGCGACGCTTTTGCCAACGACAAGACCTTTACCCCCTCCACCTCGCCACCGGCCACTACGGCATACCGGGAAAAATCCACAAAACGGGCTTCCAGGATCATGGTCCGCGAAAAACCGTGGGCCGTTCCCCGGGAAGTCAGGCGCAAACGACCGCCGCCGAACAGTTCCAGTTGGATATGGGTGTTTTGACTGTCCGGCCACACCAGGTTCTCCTGCCAATCACGCGGCGATTCCCATCCTTCCTGCAAAAACCGTTTGATGCCATACTCCAACCCCGACACCGCCAGGTAATAGGCCTGACGCGCCGAAGCATCCCGAATGTGGGACTGGGTTTCCACAGACACCAGCGTGGACAGCGTGATGCCGAACAATACCAGAAAGGTAATGATGATGAGTCCCTGAATAAGCACCCCACCCCGTTGAGATTTCCAGTCAATGGGCCACATGGAACCACTCCTGTCGCTTCCAGCGAAAGGCGTTTCGCTGAAATTGAAGGACAATTTGAATAAAAGCCACCTGCTCCGCTTTCCTTACTTCCTGCTTTTTCGCATTCAAAAAGCGAAAAGGATACCTCTCCAGATGGGTCAACAGAAGCTGACCGTTACGGTAAAGTTTTCCCTTGCGAAAATAGTAAACCACGGGGGTGGCGTACGAACGGTGCAGGCGCACCTGATCATCCCGGATTTCCAGAATGTCTCCCCTTCGGAGACCGGAGAAATCCCGCTGGAATATCATCCCGGCCCGATCGGCTTCCGTGGCAAAAAAAGAGCGCTGAAATATATCGGCGATCATCCGGGCACTGACATTCATAAACCCGATCGACACCGAAAGGATAATCCCCATCAACACCATCACGAATACCATTTCCAGCAGGCTGCCACCCTCTTGGCCGCGGAACCGGGATATTGCGGTATACCCTTTCATGTCTGGTACCGGGTTAAATAGACGATGAAACGAGCCACCGTGCCCAGCCTGGAGTGATGCACCCAAACCGTCACCTGCCACAAGGGTACCCCGGCTTTTCCCCAAGCAGGGAAATAGACCACCCTGGTGATCCGCTGATAACCTCCGGTGAACCGTTCTTTACCCTCAAAAGTGCTGATGGTTTTATACCAGTCGGGATGTGCGGTTTTAAATGCCAGAATCTCTTCCAGCCGCTCCTGGGCCAGGCTTTCCGCCCGTCGCTGGATTTCGGTGGTCGTGTGGGTGGCCACACTCCGGGTCATCAACATCAGCAACGACGGCAGGGCAACCCCAAGCAATGTCATCAAAACCACCATTTCCAGCAGGGTCGCCCCACGCTGTTGTCGCCATCCTCCCTTCATCCACCCATCCATTTACCCATTATTAAAACTTATGGCCATTGGGGCATTTCACAATCACCCGCAGGGAATTGTCGTTGGCCGAGATGGTGTAGCTCTTATTTCCCTTGGGGCATCGGGGAACCCGGCCTTCGGCGAAATCGGCGCCGCTCAGCGTTTTGGCAATGTTGCTCAACTTGACATCTTTGTTGCGCATCACTTGCTTGGAATACTTCATCAGTATGGCGTTTTCGATGGATTTTTGGTTGGCTAAACAGGCCTTGCGCTGAGACTCCGCCGTCATGCTGATATATTTGGGCACCGCGACCGCAACCAGCAACCCCAAAATCACCAGCACAAACACCAGCTCGACCATCGAAAAACCTTTTTGATTGGAAAGCAAACGTGTCATTACTCGTCCTCCTTAAAATGATTGGTGGTAATAGATTGAATTTTTTTCTATTTAAGAAACAGGCTATGCCTATTTCATCATACTGATCAAATCCCACATTGGTAATAACAGGGCCATGGCCAGCACCAACACCATCCCCCCCAGAATGACGGTTAAAACCGGCTCCACCATTGTGCTTAAATTGTTCACCGTGTCGCTCACCTCTTTGTCGTAATATGCGGCCACCTGACTCAACATACCCTCCAGGGCCCCGCTTTCTTCTCCGATGCGAGTCATCTGGACGGCAAATTGGTCAAAGATGCGGCTGTTTTCCATGGTGGCGGCCAGGGTCTCGCCCTTTCGAACGCCTTGAATCATTCGCTCAATTTCTCGACGGAACACGCGATTTTCGGTAGCGGAACAGACGATTTCCAAGGCCTGGACCAGAGGAATGCCCGTACGAAAGAGGGTGTATAACATTTTCGTGAAGCGGGCCATTAATGCCTTTTGCACCAACGCCCCAAAGATGGGAATAGAGAAAAGAAAGGATTCCAGATGGTATCGACCCTCTTCGGTTTTATAGGCATACACCAACAGCGCTCCGAAAGCAACTACGCCAAGGCCACCCAACCAGCCGTAATGCAATAATCCATCCGAAACGGCCAACAACAGGCGGGTGATCAAAGGCAATTCGGTTCCACTCGCTTCGAATAGGGGCGCAAATTTAGGAATAACCAGAGTGGTAAAAATAAAAAAGGCCGCTCCAATGGCGATCAGGGTAATCATGGGGTAACGCAACGCTTTTTGCACATCTTTTTTGATGCGATATTCATCCTCCAACAGGCGATGGAGGTAGTGCAGGGTTTCTTCCAGGGTACCGCTGATTTCTCCCACGCGAATGGCATGGACATAAATTCGGGGAAAAACCCGGGGATGCTTTTCCATGGCACCGGAGAGCGACCCGCCTGCGGCCACATCCTGAATGAGAACACTCATAAACTCCCGCAGGACTTCGTCCTTGCTCTGATGCCGAATGGCTTTAAGACTGGCCAGAATGGGGACCCCGGCTTTTAACAGGGTATGCAACTGGCTGGTAAACTGAGCGATCAACCGGGGTTTAAACCGATATTGCCGCGGACGGGTGGAACGCGGAGTGGTGTCCACAACCTGAATATCGATCGGAAAAAGGCTCTGCGCTTTTATTTTGCTGATGGCCTCTTCTTCACTATCGGCGATTAAGATGTCTTCATAGAATTTGCCATCGGCGGTCATGGCTTTAAACAGAAACTGGCCCATGGGTGAATCCTCCGACCCTATAGCACAATACGCCAGTACCACTGAACGATGACGGTTCCCCAGAGAACAAAAACGATCAGAGCGATAGACATGAAAGGCCCCAGTGGGATGTAATCCTTGCGTTGACGCCGCCCCAGAAGTTGCATCAGCATCAACGCCAGAAATGCGATGAAAAAACTAAAAAACAATGCATAAATAATCATGTGTCCTCCTAAATAAAATCCCGCTACGGCGGCTAACTTCACGTCTCCCATCCCCAATGCCTCCTTACCGAATACCACCCTCCCCAGTAGCGCCACCAACAGCATGCCTCCACCGGCGCCTAATGTCCCCCAAAACGCCTCTCCAAACGGCACCACCCGAAAAAATGCATTTTCCACAATCCCGGCGATCATTAAAAATCCCAATATACGATTGGGAAGGATCTGATGCTCCAGATCGATAAAGGCCAGAACAATCAAACTATAGGCAAAGGTCAAATAAAACACGAAGGCGCCTCCCAGACCCAATTTCACATAGGCCAGTGCGGTAATCACCCCGGTCAGTGTTTCGATCAGAGGATAACGGAGCGAGATGGCGGCGCCACAGAAATGACATCGGCCTTTCAGCCAAAGAAAAGACAACAGGGGTATTTTGAATTTCCAGGGCAAAGGGGTGCGACAGGCCGGACAGAAAGAATGGATTTTTACGATGGAGATTTTCCTTGGTATCCGATAGACACAGACATTCAAAAAGCTCCCGACAATAACCCCATAAATAAATGTTAGAGCAACAAAGGGTTCCATCCTTAGGTTATTCCATTCCTTCCCGGCGGTTATCGATTAAAATTTCGTTTTTAAAAACCGTTCGATCCGTGCCAGTAAAATGTCTGGATGGAACGGTTTGATTAAATAATCGTCGGCACCCAGTTCAAAGCCTTTAATTTCATTTTCCGAACCTTCCATAGCGGTGAGAATGATGACCGGTATGGTGGAATAGGCCAGGTCAGAGCGTATGATCTTTAAAAATTCGAATCCATCCATCCGGGGCATCATGAGGTCCAGCACAATCAGATCCGGGCGTTGCTTTTTAACGATATCGAGTGCCTCCCGCCCGTCTTCGGCTTCCAGCACCTGCCACTCTTTACGGGTTTCGATCTGTTTGCGGATCATCATACGCATTACCCGATCATCTTCGACCAGTAAAATCTTCGGGAGCTCGGTTCCGGAGCGGGGGGCCTGTTCCGTTTTATTTTCGGGCAAAACCGCTGCCGCCGCCGGGGGTGGCGTCACCGAGGGTCGGGGGGCACGGGTCTCGGCCTCGTAAATGTTAACCACCCGTTGGATTTCCGCGAGATCGGTAATACCTTCGGCTATTAGAACCAGCGCTTCGTCCACCAAGGAACGGAAACCGCCGGCTTGAGCCAGCTCCCGCAATTCCGGCAAGGGGCGCTCTTCGGCCAGGGCAGCCTTCAATTCCCGATCCAGAATTAAAATCTCGTATATCCCGATTCGCCCTTTGTAACCGGTATAATTACAAGCTGCACAGCCTGCGGCATGGTAGAAGCGGGGTTGTAAACCCAGCCGTTCCATGCGCTCGTGCCATTGTTGGGCGTCCTCAGCCGGCCCCTCTTCTTTGCATTCCCGGCACAGCTTGCGAACCAACCGTTGAGCAATGATGGACCGCAATGCATCGGCCACCTTAAAACTTTCCACACCCATATCCATCAATCGAGTGATGGTGGCCAGAGTATTGTTGGTATGTAAGGTGGATAGTACCAGGTGCCCGGTCAGGGCCGCCTGGATCGCTATTTCCGCCGTCTCGCGGTCCCGAATCTCCCCCACCAGAATAACATCCGGATCCTGCCGCAGAAACGATCGTAAAGCGGTGGCAAAAGTGATGCCCGCCTTCTCGTTGACCTGCACCTGATTGATCCCATCCAGCATATATTCGATGGGATCCTCGATGGTAAGAATGTTATTCGCCACCGATTTAATCTGATTCAGTGCGGCATATAACGTGGTGGTTTTTCCGGAACCGGTGGGACCGGTTACCAGAATCATACCGTCTTTATAGGAGAAACACTGCTTTAACTTTTCCAGGTTTTCCCGCCGCAATCCCAGTTGATCGAAGGACACCAGCGCTTTCCGCCGATCCAGGATGCGGATCACGATCTTTTCCCCGTAAGTGGTGGGCAACACAGAGACCCGCAGGTCGATATCCACATCCTCCAGATACACTTTGGCCTTTCCATCCTGAGGTTTGCGGGTCTCGGCAATATTCAGATTGGAGATAATTTTAATGCGGCTGACCAATGCAGCATGGGAATTCCGGGGAACTTCCAGAATCTTCTGCAATACCCCATCAACGCGAAAACGCACCACAACCACGTGCTCGGTGGGTTCGATATGAATATCCGAAGCCTCCTTCTCGATGGCATCCCCAATGATCAGGTTGACCAATTTTACCACCGGCGCATCGTCCAGGCTGCCATCGTCCCCGGCGATTCGGATCTGATGCCGCACTTTGGCCTTGTTCACTATGGAATTGATGAATTTGTCCGGGGAATAATATTCACCGATCTTTTGCTGCAACTGGTCCCGAAAGGCAAAGTACGGTTTGATGTACTTCCCGGTAATAAAACGCAATTCCCTCTCCACGGTCAGATCAAACGGATTGGCAAAAGCCACATGCAAATAATGCCCTTCTACCGAAAAGGCCAATACACTGTATTTCTGACAAATTTCCTCGGGAACAATCTCGATGGCATGGGCATCGATGGGACAGACGTCCAGATTGACCAGGGGAATCTGGAAAACCCGCTCCAGATAGTCCACCAATCGAGCAGCCGGCACAATTCCCTGTTGGACCAGAAAGTTCCAAAACAATTCCTGGGACTCGTACCAGCGGGTGATGTCCATTAACTGTTCATGGTTCAACACCCGATTCTTCAGCAACGATTCGACAAACCAGGGATCGGGAAATTTTTGTAATAGTTGAACTTCCACTTTCTGTTTGTATATTTTATGGTAAAGTAATTGTCGATACCCCAGGGGAAAAGATTAATTGAAATATGGAAAAACCTTTAAAAGTCACCATTCAATCGCCCAATCCCGAACGACTGGACAAAGCGCTTCACAAGGCACTGCCTCACCTGTCCCGGCGGCATCTTCGCCGACTCATCGAGCAGGGAAGTGTTTACCTCAACAACAAGCGGGTGCGCAAACAATCGAAAATGCTCATCCCCAGTCAGGCCTACACGGTACAAATCTACGATTACGATGGGAGCGACATCGATGCCTTGGCCCGGGAGGTTTGCTGGGAAGACCGGATTCTGTATCGGGATGACCACCTGTTGGCGATCAACAAACCCGCGGGCATCCCCTCCGCCCCTACCCGGGAATCGGCGGTTCACAACCTCTATGCTTATCTAAAAAAGGCCGGTATCCTGGATACAATCTATTTTCCTTTTCACCGTCTGGACAAGGGCACCACCGGCGTTTTGCTCATCCCCCTCAGCCGCTTAATGACCCGGGAGCTGAACCGCCAAATGCAGCAAAACCGGATTCAAAAGGTCTATTTTGCCCTGGTAGAAGGCGTACCCGAGAAGGCCACCTGGACGATCGAAGGATACATGGCCCCTCCCAGGGGGCTTCAGCAGCCGGCTAAATTTTCCCGGACTCAACAGCCGGGTTATTTGTATGCTCGCACCGAATTCGTCGCCGAACAAACTTCCCCCAATCACCCTGTGTCCCTGGTGCGGATTCTACCGCAAACCGGACGCACGCACCAGATCCGCCTGCACCTGCAAATCAGCCGGCTTCCCGTCCTGGGCGATACGATCTACCGGTCCGGAGCTTCCCCACGCATCACCGTTCCCCACCTGATGCTTCACTGTTTCGAAATGCAATTCTATCACCCGCTCTTGCGGAAAACGCTTTCAATCTGCGCCCCTTTGCCAGCCGAATGGGTGCATCTGAGCCGACTATTGTTTCCTGACTTTGACGACCGCTTCTCCCGACTGCAGACGTCCACCCCCTGATTCGCCCCGCCCAATCTGTTTTCACCCGTCGTGACCGCCCCGGCGGAAACCCGATCCTCAATCAGGAAAAGGGAATACGCTTTTGTCAATCGATCATCGGTACCGGGAAGGCCCTCCGCCTTTTACCGGCGCCGCCTCTCCCGGGTTGTTGAGTGCTCCTGGACCGCCTATAGGGACGGCATCGGCATCACCCGGTAGGCATTCCCAAACACAAGCGGGATTTACGCTTAATTTTAATCGGTTGAAATTATCGCCTCTCCGGCCTATATTCCTTGCCTTGAATTCAGGGAGTGAACATGCGAAACCGTATCGGGTGTATCATCATTCTGGTTTGGCTGACGATGGAAGTGTCGGCACAGAATCCCGTCAGCGTTCCCATTGGCCATCCGGTTTACCCATTCCTGGACCGCATGGAAACCCTGGGAATACTCCCCAACCTGCTGGATGGGGTCCGCCCTTTACCCCGTAGCACCGTCGCCCGGTGGCTGCTACAGGTGGATCGAGAACGATTTCAGTTGACCCGCATCGACCGGGAACGCCTGGACAATTTTCTAATGGACTTCCGCTGGGAGATCGATCCCACCCGGCGATACCCCGAACTGCCGGAAAATCGCAACTGGTATAGTCCCCTCTCCAGCTGGGGACAATTGAAGAAAGACCTGCGCCGGTTTCTCCAGCGCAACCAGCCCGAAGAAGAGTTTCACACCCTGGTATGGGAAGACAGCAGCAACAGTTTCTATCTGGATCTGATCCAGGACTATACCTACGAACGCCGAAACGACGGCACCTATCGGGTGTTAAACATGCAGAGTTATGCGATTCGGGGGACCATAGGGAAAAATTTCGGATTTGCAGCCAGGGCCAGTCAGGCGGCGCTTTTCGGTGAAAAATTCTACCGGGAAGCGCATCCGGAGGTGAAAGGTACTTTTCTCCAGGATCACGGCAAGGTCACCTACTTCGATCGTTCCGGCGGGGAACTGGCCCTGACGTTGCCCTATTTTCAGGTACGGTTTGCCCAGCAATTTGTGCAGTGGGGACTGGGGGAATCCGGTCAGTTCATCATTTCCGATTATGCAGATCATTTTCCTTATTTCCAACTTCAAAAGCGCTGGCGACGGGTAACCTTTTCCTTTATTCACGGCAAATTAGTGGCCGAGGCTTCCGGGGACTCCCTGGCAGGGCGTCCCTATTATCCCGATAAATGGATCGTGGCCCACCGTCTGGAAGTCTCCCCCTGGGACCGCTTATCCCTGGCTTTCACCGAATCCTATATCTATGGCAACCGGGGCATCGAGTGGGCCTACCTGTTGCCCTTGAACATGTACCGGGCCACAGAACACTATTTACTGGATCGGGACAACAAAACCATCGCCCTGGATGCCGAACTACGACTTCAGCGGGGACTGAAACTCTACGGCACCATCTTTCTGGACGAATTTAAACAAAGCCAACTGTTTACCAACTGGTACGGGAATAAACACGCCTTTATGATCGGTCTGTGGAACACCGATCCCTTCCGCATTCCCAATTTCAGTATTCGCCTGGAATATGTGGCCATTATGCCCTGGGTGTACACCCATAAATATGCCGTGAATCGTTACGTGAACAACCTGCAACCCCTGGGATATTGGGCGGGCCCCAATTCCGAGGTCTGGTATTTCCATGTAAAAAAAGATGTTCATCGCCGGCTCATCGGGGGATTCCGTTTCCGCCAATGGAAACACGGGGAAAACTATCCCAACGAAAACATCGGGGGAGATATCCTGCTGGGATACAATGTGCTTCTGGGAGATCAGAAAAAACGTCGCACCACGCGTAAATTTCTGGAAGGCATTCTCCGAACAGAAAAGACCATTCAATTCTATCTGCGGTACGAGGTTTTTAACGACCTGTTTATCAGCCTTCAATGGCAGAGGCAGCGCATCCAACGGCTGAATCAAAAAACCCATATAACGGAATGGCGTTTTGGCTTTCGCTGGGATTACTGACAGCTTCATTTTCTCCTGGATATTCGCCGCCATTGCCGGCATCTATTTTCTGACACTTTTTGGGGTATTCATCGGGCTTATGCGGTTAAGAGACCCCCGGTCCACGGATGCGCCCGGCGTCAGCGTAGTGATCGCTGTGCGCAATGAAGCCGAGCACATCTCTGCCTGTCTGGAAAGCCTGGAACGGCTGGAATATCCCCGGGAACGATTGGAAATCATTTTAGTGGACGACCACTCCCAGGACCACACGCCGAGTCTGATCCGCCGGACGGCCGATAGGTACGCCCACTGGAAATTCCTTGCTTTGAATCAAAAAAGCCGGACCCTGCGAGGCAAAAAAAATGCGCTGCTTCAGGGGATTGCCGCGGCTAAGGGCGAGATCATCTTCACCACAGATGCCGATTGCATAGTACCCCCCGGCTGGATCAAACACATGGTACGCTATTTCGAGCCGGGAGTATCCATGGTACTGGGGTATTCCCCCCTTTTACCGGGAAAAGGCTGGTGGCATCCGATTCTGGCCTTCGACAACCTCTTTTCGGCCATCGCCGCCGCTGCACCCACCCAATTGGGACACCCCATTACCAGCGTCGGACGGAACCTGGCTTATCGTAAAACGGCCTACGAAAATGTGGGCAGTTTTCTGGCCCTTAAAAAATTCCGCAGCGGAGACGACGTTCACCTTACTGAGCGGTTCCGATACATGAAGGCAGGAAAGATCGTTTTTTGCGCTCATCCGGATACGTTTGTCCCCACCATTCCACCCGGCAGTCACAAAGAAATCCTGCACTCCCAATTGCGCAAACACAGCAAAATATTTAAACAAACTCCCTCCGCCATCGCTGTTTCTCTGGCAATATTTCTATCCTATTGCTGCTTAACGTTCTTTCCGCTGATTGTCCCTCAGTATTTCATTCCCTGGACCTATGTCATGGCGGCCAAATTTTTACTGGAATTCGTGGATTTAACCCTGGCCGCTTTTATCTTCCACCAGAAGGCACTCATCAAATACTTTCCTCTGATGCAAATTGTTTACCCGTTTTATATATTTTTGTTCAGTGGATTGGGCGCACTGGATCGATATCGCTGGAAGGAATAATCTTTGTTGAAAACACCATTGGGACAACGTTGGCTGTATTGGAGCCAACTCTCTATCAGTCTGGGGCTGATGGGTTGGATTGTTGTTCAGGTCAACCCGTCGACCATGTTGGCTTTTTATCCCCGACTTTCGCCGGCAACCTTATTCTTTCTGGTCATGGCAACCGTGGCGAATATAACCGTACAATTCTGGCGCTGGCGATGGTTGATTCGGGAATATTCCACCGATTTTCGTCCTCAAGATCTCCTGCCCTCCTTTTTTGCCGGTTTTGCTTTTCGGCTGATCCTGCCTGGTGGTCACGCCGAAATCACCAAAATCTTTCTTCTGCCGGGACGGAAACGGGGCAAGGTGCTGGCCTTCGGAATGGAACGATTTTTCCAGACGTTCATCAAACTATTGTTTCTGGTGGCGGCACTGGCCGTTCTTTTTCCCCGTTACCGCTTGCCGGCTGGCCTCCTGGTGATGGTCTTACTGGCCTTCTACTTCTGGGCTCCCTCGCTTTCATTCTGGAAAAAAATCGAAGAAAAACCCGGCAACGGCCGTCGAACCTTCGTTCAGAATTTCTATTACTCGGGGCTCATGTTTCTGTGCCTGAGTGCCCAATATTACCTGATCTTTCGGAATCCCTACCCCTTAAAAGGGTCATTAATCCTGGCCACCACGGCACTCTTGTGGAGTAGTGGTCTGGTACCCTTTACGATTTCCGGAATGGGTATTCGGGAATGGCTGGCATCGTATCTGTTCCCCCTCCAGGGCATAACGGCGGCCGATGCGGTTGCGGCCACCCTGTTCATCTTTTTCCTGAACAGCATTCTTCCCGCGGTTATCGGGGTGTATTACATTCATCGGCGACGCCATCACCTGAAAGACATTCCTCCCACCATAAGAGATTCCGTGCGGCAATTGAAGGACCGGCTCCGTTCCAGCCGGTAAACCACCGGCAAAAACTCCGGAACCTTAGACCGGGCAACGCATTTAAGACGAAACAACCTGGAAACGAAGCATGGAAAAACCGCTTTCCGGTAGGTTGCCCGATAAAACGGCAAGGCACTGCTTCAGCGCAACGTTCAATTTCCCCGGCTTCCCGGGTCGACGGCGTCACGGCAGACCGGCGTTTTTGCTTCACCATCGCTATATTGACGATCCCCAGCCAACGAGTCGATCCATGACGGCCTTGACTCCCCAAATGGATGCCTCCTTCCGTCCCACGATATGGAGGCGCTGGTTGAACCTGCCTTTCCGATCCCTACTTCGAGAATGGCGTTTCTCCGGTGTTCGCTGGAACCTGCCCCGCATTCTCAATCTTATCCAGATTTTGCTTTCCCTGTCAATATCTCGCATCATTCGTCGACCGGTGGTCTGGGGTATCCCACCCCTGCTCATGATAGAACCCACTAACCTCTGCAATCTGAAGTGCCCCATGTGTCCGTCGGGCAACGGGACCATGACCCGGCCACGGGGCAAATTGGATATCCGGTGGTACCTCAAACTGCTGGACGAGATCGGCGATCGCCTGATACAAATCCAACTCTGGAACCAGGGGGAACCGTTTATTCACCACCAGTTGTTGCATCTGATTCGTCATGCAAAACGAAAAGGGATTATGGTGATCACATCCACCAATGGTCACTTCCTGCACCGGGATGAACAGGTCAAGGCGCTGGTCCGATCGGGACTAAGCAAACTGATCTTTTCTCTGGATGGCACGCATCCCGATACCTATGCCCGCTACCGGGTGGGGGGAAATTTTCATCGGGTTCTGGAAGGCCTCCGGCGACTGGTACGGATCCGGCGGGAACTTCGTTCGGCAACCCCCATCATCGAACTGCAATTCCTGGTGCTTCGCTACAATCAACAGGAAATCGCCCGCCTCATTCGGCTGGGGCGTCAACTGGGAATCGATCGGATCGTTTTGAAGAGCGTGCAAATCTACTCCCGGGAACAGGCGGAGACGTTTCTGCCGGATGATCCGCGATTTAACCGCTATCGGTGGAAATCCCCAGAAGTGTTCCTCAAAGGACGATTACCCGATTGGTGTAAACGCCTGTGGTTGAATCCTGCTATCAACTGGGATGGAAGCTTTTCTCCCTGCTGTTTTGACAAAGACGCCCAATGGGCCGTGGGGAACTTGTTTCGGGAAGGACAGCCCTTTGTGAAATTGTGGAAAAGTCCCGCCTTTCAACAATTTCGGGTTCTGGTGCTCTCCCGTCGGAGGGAAATTTCCATTTGCCGTAACTGCACCGAGGGGCTTCCCCAGCCCTATACTTACGTCGTCGAATTGTCCTGAGGCGGTTTCCCTTCCCTGGTCCCCGCCGGGCTTAATTCATGGCCGTAACGCAACGCACATGCTTCCGTTTCCCTCCTGTCGGGGAGATCGAAGGTGATTTTCCCTGTCACCAGCGGCCCGATTCCGGGCCCATCCATCTTTATATCCCCTGCATTGGGAAAGCATGTCGACGGCGTTTTCCACGGCGGTAGCACGCACCGCTGCAACAATCATGGGGATGGGGCCTCCTTGAGAAAAAACCGAATTCCCATCGAGCCGATGGTTGGGAATGATAATTCCACCATTTACGATGTGGATACCTGGGTTCCGCCTGTGGCAGGCGGACACCTACCGCCGCGCCTTTTGGCAAGGAGAGCGGCCCGCTCGGGAAAACCTTGGGGTTTTGGGCGGCCGATCTGTAACATTGTGGTTTGCATTGGCAACCGGATGGTACAAACACGAACAGCCGACCCGCTGAACGGATCGGCTGCTGTGGCTGTTACAACCCGTGGGGGCGGGTCAGTAACCTGATGTGCCTTTCTGAAAAGGTATATCAAAGGACTTCAGATTCAATTTCTGCTGGGGATACAACTCTTTCAAATCGATCTTCAAATTCTTCATCAATTCCTCATGCAATTCCGGTAACGGATAAATTCGACCGATCTCTTTGTCTTTATTCTGATAGATTTCCTCGTACATGGCCCATTGTTTGTCGGTTAATAACCCTTTTTCGTAGGCGGCCTTTACATTCTGGTACACAATTTCCCAATAATCGGGAATGCGGTCCATGGGCAGTTGCCCCCGATACATCAGAGCCGACGGCCCCCAGGTGCTGCCCGGAATGTCGTACAAAGCATACATGATGAATTTATTGGGATCCTTACTATTCATCCATTCTTTGGCTTCCGGTACTCCGTGTTCCGCCCCGTATTCGATAATTTTAATCAGGTTTTCCTGCAATTCCCAGATGCCATGCCATTGCGTATAGTCGGCCCCCATCATCTGAGCCCCATGGCGGAAACGGCGCCCTTCGTGGTGCCAATTCCGATAGGCGATCTGTTCCACTTCTTCATCATAGCCCTCTTTAGGCCAGTTGGTAATGAACTCGCCTTCATACATAAACCGATCCGTTTTTATAACGTTATATTGCTTTAAAAGATTCATCCAATCGATGGTGGCCTTCCAGATTTCGTTGTATTGCAGGTTTACCAGATCGGCCACCAGCAGATAGCGATCAGTAAAGCTCTGGGAATGGCACTGGTAGCACACTCCTTCCATATTGGCGCGTTTTTCCTGCCAGGGAATGCCTCCCCAGTATTCCTGGGTTCGCACCGAAAACGGCGCCTGGCTTTCCCAGGTCAACCGGTTGCTGACGTTGTGCGTGGATTGCTGATTGGTGCGGGTGGCACTCATGTGGCAGGTGGCACAGGTAGGCGCACTAAAGGGCACCGGATCCCCGGGGGGATAGTTCCAATCCCACTCATCCCCATGGGCCACATACATATTCCCATGTTTGGACTCCAGGTAAATTTCGATATGGGGATGATCCGGTCCGATATGACATTCGCCGCAGGTCTCCGGATGCCGGGCCTGTTTCAAAGAAAAACGATGCTTAGAATGGCAGGCATCGCACTCCCCGATACTCCCATCCGGCCAGTAATTGCCGATATTATGGCACTGCTCGCATCCATGCTTGGTGGTAAGGGTCGGCTGAAAGACGTTGCGATCGGAACCCTTCAGGGCCATCATAATTTGGGCCGCCGCATGTTTACTGTTATTAAACTCTTTCACCTGATCTTCGTGGCACTTGTTGCAATCCTTCGGGGTGGGATGCTTGCCGATTAAAAATTCGCTTTCCGGACAACGAAAGGCGTCAAAATCGTCCGCCGCCGCCTCGTGACATTCGTTGCAACCTATACCCATCACCGCATGACGACTTTCCTTCCATTCATCAATCAGCTTCACCGCAACGCCCCGTTTTTCGTGGCAATTAATACATTTCGCCGTGGTTTCATCGATCTCAATTTCGGGTTTAAAGGTGCGCGTCTTCTTCATCTCGACTCCCGCCACGATCAGCAAAGCCACAATCAGCAAGACACTGAAAATCCCGATTAACCATTGCTGTGCTTTTACAATATCCATATCGACCTCCTGATAAGATTAACGTGTTATCTTCATTTTCCTCCATTCTACATCGCAATTGTTTCCCAGATGGTTAAAACCAGAGTGATAATCAGCGTCAAGCCGCCGACGGCAAAACTGGTTTTGATCTGGGTTTCCTTGTTGCGCGCAATTAGGGGTTCGATGAAAGGCCAGAACGTCATGGCCACCATGAAAGCCGCGGTAAGGTATATGCCCAGCTTTAGCGGCACCAGCTTGAGAAACCGGTAAGTGGGATAAAAGTACCACTCCGGTTTAATATGAGCCGGGGTGACCGTAGGATCGGCCGGCACTCCGATACCCGGCGGTAAAATGACGGTCAAAGTGCTGAGCAATGTGAGCAAGAACAGGCTGGCAATGATGATTTTGTAGAAATGATGGGGATAAAAAGAATAATAGCCCTTAGGAAAGCCCTCGGGTTCGGAGACCCCGTGAAGCCGTAGAATAACAATGTGCAGCATGATCAAAAAGATCAGCACCGGGGGCAAGAACCCGACATGGATGTAGTAAAAACGGGTCAGGGTATTGGCGGTGACCTCTTCTCCACCCCGCAGAAACAGGAATATCCATTGCCCGATAAGGGGAACTTCTCTGATCAGGTTGGTTCCCACCGTTGTGGCCCAATAGCTAAGTTGGTTGTATGTCAACGAGTACCCGGTAAAAGCCAGACCCAGGGTGACCAGAAACAGCATTACCCCGATGATCCAGTTCAGTTCTCTGGGTTTTTGGTACGCCCGGGTAAAGAACACCCGAGTCATGTGCAATAGCAGGGCAATAATCATTAAATTGGAGCCCCAACGATGCAGTCCCCGCACCCAGAACCCCACACGCACGTCCTGGGTAATATGCCGGATGCTTTCGTACGCCATTTCGGGAGAGGGCACAAAATAAAACATCAACAGAATGCCCGTGATAATCTGAAAACCGGCCAGGATCAAGGGAGTGGCTCCCATACAAAAGAACCACTTCTTCATATGAACCGGAATGGGTTCTTTAATAAAAATGCGTTCGTTAAACTCCACGAATTTTTGATAATCGATGGGAAAACGTTCTTTCAACCAGTCTTTCCAGCTCATGTCCATGGCCCCCTAATTTTCTCTTCCACGTAGATAAACACCAATTTTTTATCCACCTCGACTTTGAATTCATCCAGTGGGCGTGGGGGCGGACCACTCACCACGGTGCCGTCTTTGTCGAACACGCCCTTGTGGCAGGGACAATAAAAACGCCCTTTTTCCTCTTCCCAACGGACGATGCACCCCAGATGGGTGCAAATCCCCGAAAACACTTTATATCCCGAATCCAGGTGCACCACATAGACGGGCTTTCGGCCAATGGCAATTTTTTTGGCCTTTCCTATGGGGATCTCGCTCTCTTTACTGACCAGGTATTTGTGGTATTTTTTCTTTTCCAGCGGAGGGAAGAGGTAGAGCACCACGTTGCGCAAAAATCCCAGAATCGCCAGGGTTAACGCCCCAAGGATGCCAAAGTTCTTTAAAAAACTTCTCCGGGATTGTTTTGCCTCTTCTTTACTCATTATTCACCTCCTTTTTTGACCTCTCTGTTTTCGATGCCGATTCGCCGACGGCGATCTTTGTTCGGCCATGGGATGTGAAACCCAAAACCAGTGCCCGACCCCATTGCCGGCAAACGACCACACATTCGCCACAATTCATACAATAGGGGTAAATGTCCGCTCGTCGGGGATCCAGGTGGAACGGACAGGCATTGCTGCAGGGTTTGTGGGATCCCCGAACCCTGCAGGCTTGACATTTTTGGGGGAAATATTGCACCCGTAACGTCCTTCGGTGCATGGCCAATGCCAGGGTGGCTCCCACGGGACAGATATACTTACACCAGAACCGCGAGCGGGTCCCTACCTCTAGAACCAGCAGAATCCCCACCAGCACGATTTCGATTCCCACGCTGTTTTGAACAATCCAATCGGACAACTGGCCGGAAATCAATCCTGGCATGGAAAGGTAGGTCATCAGCGGTACCCCCAGGATAGTCATTATCACCAGGATGCCGGCAAAGATCACCCAGTAGCGGTAAGCCGGCGGGTTGGTGAATCGGACACGGGTTCGCGCCGGCAAGCATTTTTCCCCGATCTTTTGAGCAAATTCCCCCAGTAGATTAAAAGGGCACATCCAGCTGCAGAACACTTTTCCCAGAAAGGCGGCCAACAGAAAGGGAACGGCGGCGGCTATCAACCAGGGAAAAGCAAATTGACCCGTAAGCAGGATCCCTTGAATCACCAAGGCCGGATCCATTACGGTCAATTGACCGATCGAAAAGCTATAGAGCGTTCCTGCAACGGCATGGATGCCGGAGGTATTCAGCAGAGGAACGCCCACCAGCACGGCCAGTACCAGCCATTGACAGACGCGGCGGTACCGGTGCATATGCCGATTGAGGTGCTGGATAGGATCGGTCATTTCATCAATCCTCAAAATGTCGACTAAAAACCCGAATGGATGCCGGCTCTGTGGGACACACATTTTCGCAAATACCGCATCCCACGCATTTTTCCGGATGGACCACGGGATAAATCTCCTCCTTAAGGGTAATGGCTTCTCGATAAATGGGACAGCGCTCGTAACAGGCGCGGCACAAAACGCCATTGTAGGGTAAGCAACCGGCCGTATTGATCGTTGCGGTGCCCATCTTCACCTCGGCCATCTCGGTGATGGGCTCCAGGGCATCGGTCGGGCAAACAGCCGGACATTTCAGACACAGGTAACAAGGGACTTGCCGGGGATAAATGACCGGGGTACCCATTTTCAATCCCCATTCCCCATGCGTCATCCGAATCGTCCCATAAGGGCATACCTGAGCGCATTTGCGGCATCGGATACAAAGCCGCTGGAAGACGGCCTCCGGCAGAGCGCCCGGCGGACGCAAAGGGGGGTGAAGATTTGCCAGCTTTTTCAGTAACCGCCAGATCATACCCTCTGCTGCTCCCCCTAAATTATTCCACGGGTGGGTACGGCTCCTGATCCGGTACCTCGTCCTCGAAATTGATATACGCCGGAAATACCCCGATTACACCCTCGATGGAACGGCTGATGCGATTGGAAAGCCGCTCCAAACCACTCGTGGATTCGGATTCCAACACCGCAATGATGTTATTGTCTTTATGCACGCCGTAGGTGGTTACCTGCGACAACCGTTTCAGTGCCTGCAACACCTCCGATGTTTTCTCCGGTAAAGTTACCACCACAACACCAGCAATGGGCATCGCTTACGCCTCCCTTTTTTCGGGTTTGGGAAAGGATGGGTCTGTCTGTCGATCTTCGGGGACAGGCTGCGGCACGGCCGGCGCTCGAATTGCGATGGCCGGAGGATCCTGCACACACACCATCACACATATGCCGCACCCCGTGCAGTGTTCCGGGGCAATGGTGAGTCGTCCCCGAACGTCCCTGTAAACGGCCCGCCCCATGTGGGGACAGTGGTTCAGACAGGTCTGGCAAAAACCCTGTTGTTCGTCCAGACAGGTGGAAGCGTCGAATTCCGCAGTCCCCAATTTGAAACGGGTTTTCCAATGGCCCAGGGCCCCCGATGCACAGGCCTGAATGCAGGGAAAATCGTGGCACAGGTAACAGGCTTGTTGGCGGGGATCGATCATCGGATATCCAAACAACGGGCTCGCTTCATCCTGGCACACGCGAAGGGCGAAATGGGGGCAGGCGGTTACGCAGGCATGGCATCGGCTACAGGCCGAAAGAAAGGATCGGCAATCCCTCGCCCCCGGTGGCAACAGAACCGACTCCGCTCGTGGGGAAAGACCCTCCGCCTGAGCTTCCGCCACACCCTGCCGAATCCAACCCAACACTTCCTTAAAAAAGGCTTTTCGGGTGATCGATTTTTCCAATGGGTCCATCTTTCTTGCCTCTGGCTTCAGGGTTTAAAGAAAAGGGTGAGGGGTTGGTCGACTCCCCTCACCCCCCGGAGGAGCGTCCGGCATCAGGCCTTATAAATGCGCGCTGCAGCCACTTTGTACTCCGGTTCTTTGGAACCGGGGTCAAAGGCATCGATGGTCAGCAGATTGGCCAGCCATTCCTTCCAGTGCCAGGGGATAAACAGGGTGCCTGGCTCGGGGCGGTCGATGACCCGGGCCTCGATTTCCAACTTCCCCCTTCGGGTTTCCACGACCACGGTATCCCGATTGGCAATGCCCAGCTTCCGGGCATCCTGGGGATGAATTTCCACATAGGCTCGGGGCACCGCACGGGCCAGCTCCAGCACCGCCCGCGTCATGGTTCCGGTGTGCCAGTGTTCCAGTACCCTTCCGGTGGTCAACGCGTAGGGAAAATCTTTGTCCGTGGGTTCCGCCGGGGGTTTGGCGGGACGGGCCCAAACCACGGCCTTTCCGTCCGGTTTGCCGTAAAAATACATCCGACGCCCTTTCTTTTTCTCCTCCGGCAGCTCATCAAAGAAGGGATCGCCCTGGGTATACCGTTTGTAAGTACCCGGATGCGTTTCGCTGGGCACCGGCCAGACCAACCCTCGCTCTTTCTTCAACCGGGCATACGTGGCGCCGCTCAAATCCATATCCCGCCCTTTGGTCAGGCTGATATATTCGTTCCAGATATCCTCGGCGGTGCGATACTTTTCAAATTCTTTTTTGAATCCCATGCGCATGGCCAGATCGCGTAGAATCCAAGCGTCCCATCGCGCTTCTCCCATGGGCTGAAGCACCTGCGGCATGTACTGCGATCGGCGCTCCGTACACCCATATACCCCTTCCTTTTCGGCCCAGAAGGCCGCCGGCAGGAGCACATCGGCAAAATCGGAAGTGGCCGTGGGGTAAAACGATTCCGCCAGCACCACAAATTGCTCTTTCAGGCCCTTCCAGAATTTTTGGGCATAGGGGAGGGACTGCGCCGGATTGGTACACATGATGTAGATGCCCTTGATTTTACCCTCGTTCAGGGCTTCAAACATGGCGATGGTATGTTTGCCGGGCTTGGGTTGAATGTTGCCGACCGGCACGCCCCAGACTTTTGCCACCTCCTCGCGATGTTTGGGATTGGTCACCTTCCGATGTCCGGGCAGCAAGTGACACAAGCCACCCCCTTCACGCACACCACCGCAGGCATTGGGCTGACCGGTTAGAGAGAACGGATCGCTACCGGGCACCCCGATCTTGCCGGTGAGCAGATGCAGGTTATGAATTAAATTATTGGCCCATACACCGCGCGTCCGCTGGTTGATCCCCATCGTCCACATGCTCATGGCGGTTTTCGCCTGTCCAAACATGCGGGCCGCCTTGATGATGTCGCCTGCCGGCACACCACTAATGGCCTCCGCCTTTTCCGGGGTGTAGTCTTCCAGAAATTGCTGATAGGCCTCAAAAGTAATGTCCTTGCCGTCGTTGCTCTTAAAATTCACATGGTTTTTAATGAAATCCAGATCCGCATATCCCTCTTTGATGATCACATGGGCCATGGCATGCAGCACGGCCAGATCCCAACCCGGTTTGGGGAACAGGTGTATGTCCGCCACCTGATCGGTTGGAGTTTTGCGGGGATCGATAATCAGGATTTTCACGGTGGGATTTTTGGTTTTATGGCGGACGATGCGCTCAAAAATAATCGGGTGGCACTCGGCAGTATTGGAACCGACCAGCAGGAACAATTCCGCATGCTCAATGTCCTGATAGGTGCCGGCGGGTTCGTCCAGTCCCAGACTACTCAAATAGCCTCCCACCGCACTGGCCATGCACAAGCGGGGATTCCCTTCCATGTTGTTGGTGCCGATGCAGCCCTTAAAGAGCTTGTTAGCCATATACGTCTCTTCCGTTTCCGCCTGCCCGGAGCCATAAAACGCCAGGGCATCGGGCCCATCGGTCTTTCGGATCTCATTGAATCGCCGGGCCACATAGTCCAACGCCTCATCCCAGCTCACCCGCTCGAATTTGCCGTTGCGTTTGATCATGGGATACAGCAGGCGGGTCTTGGCATAGATGACTTTGTGCAGGAAAAACCCTTTCACGCAAATGTGGCCTTTGTTAATCGGGTTTTTCAGATCGCCCTTGATGGCCACCACCTTATCCCCTTTCTTGCCAATCATCACACCACATCCCGTCCCACAAAAGCGGCATACGGATTTCTCCCAGGATACGGCATCGGCGAACAGTTTATTATCCATGCCGGGAATAAGGTTCACGCCGATGCTGGCCGCCGCCGCAGCCGCTGCCGAGGCTTTTAAAAATTCTCTTCGTTTTAAAGGCATGTTGGACCTCCTATTTAATTGTCGATTCATGCAATTGCAATGTGTGACCGGGATGACAATCAAAACAGCTGGTCACGTTAAGCTTGGTGAAGTCCACGGAATATCCATCGTGGCAGCCGGCACATTTGGCCGTGGTGGGCTTGATTTCAAAATCCACGGTACCGTCCCCATGGCACATATAACAGCCAAAATTCATGAACCCATGCTTGCTGCCCCGCCATTCGGTCACAATTTCGGGCGTTTCCTCCGCATGGCAATCCATGCAGCTCACATCGAACTCCACATCCGGATGCTTTTCGCCCTGAGTGCCCTCGGGTATCGCAAAAGACAACCCAATAAACAAAATGCTCAGGGCCAATACGCCAAAGAGGGTGAGGAGATGATTTTTCATTGTTCTACCTCGCGGTTTTGATTGACAATAAAGGGGAAGGGCACCCCGACCCTTCCCGGTGATTTTTGAATTAAAACTTATACGTAATGGTCGCTTTTAATTCCCAGGCCGTTCCCTTATAGGTATTCGTACCGTTGATCAGAAAAGCGGCCGCATCGCCCGGAAAGAACCAGCCACCCCGCAGGGTCAGATCCAATTCCTTATACATCTTGTGGGAAATCTTAAAATCCACTTCCTGACCCAAATCGGTGGCGGTTTCCGAATAATCGGGATTCCCCTCGGCATCCCATTTCGGTATGGGCTGGGTGGCCTTAAGGTAGTTGTAAGAAAGGAACAAAGACGTATTCGGGATCGGCTTAAAGGTGGTGTTTAACTGGATGATCGTGGTGTTCTCCAGCTCGCGATACCCCCGCACATTGGGGGCTCCCAGCCCCTGAGGGGTGATGCCTTCTTCGTCGGGCATAATGGAATCTTCCCATACCTCGGTAATGTAAAAGAAGCCGGAAGTGCGCAGCTTGTTCACATTCCCTTTTCCGCTGGTTAAATCGTCATCACCGGAACCCATGCCAAATACGGCGCCGACCGATACCTTATCCGTTGCTGCATAGGTGGTCTTCAGGTAAATATTGTAGCCGCTGAGGTCCCCATTGTTGATGTCCCACATCTGCTTTTTCCCATGGGTGGTATTCTTGATTTTATCCTTTCCCGTCAGGTAGTCCAGCTCCCCTTTAACCGTCCATTTGTCCTTTTTAAAGGTTCCCGCCACGCCTACGGTCATCAAAGTGCTGATTTGGGGCGAAAAACGGGTCTTAAAGAATTGTAAATGATCGGGGACGTAGGCATTGTTATCGGCTATGGAAGCATCCCAATAGTACATGCCATACAGATCGTAGGTCAGCACCTCGGAGGCGTTGTTCATATTCAGGATGAACATGTGAGCATCCCGGGCATCGGTATAACCGCGCGCATCGGGCGAATACACCCGTTCATCGCTCAAGGCATCCACACCTTCGGAAACTTTGGCCCAGCTAAAGGTCACCTTTTTACCTATCACCCTGTTCAAATCGAACTGAATCCCATCGTAATTATTGTCCACCATGATCCGGTTGCCCAGACCGTACCACATCCGGCCGACCCGAACATCAATGGGGGTGTTGGGAACGGTGAATTCCACATACGCCTGATCTACATGCACCAGGAAGTTGGTATCCTTGAAATCGAACAGGGAACTTCCGCCGCGGGTCTGGGTTCGCTGAACACTGCGGAGCGCGTTATCGATGCCCCACCAGCCCTGAGCAAGGTCCATGCGGGTGACAAATCGTAGATTGTCATTCACCGCCCCTACCACTTTAAAGCGAAGCATTTGCACTACATAATTGTCGTTGTAATTTTCGTTCGCCTTTCCTTTCTTCCCGAACCAGAAATCGTGTTGCGACTGTCCCCATGCCGTGTACACACCGCTCACTTTAAATTCCGTGGCGAACGTAACCGTTATGAAGGTTAACAGGGTGATGACGATGGCTATGGCGTGTCTCATGAAACGACCTCCTTTCATTTGTGATTTTTAGTGCAAATTAATTGACGCTCCAAAGGATTACAAAAGCCGTACCATTCTTTAGAATCGACCCTAATTCCTGAATAGTTAAGCAGATACCCCCCCAACGAACTTGTTCAATTCTTCACTTGAAGTGACGACATACGGTCACATTGATGGTATGCGGTCGCTTCCCTCCTGGAACCGCGTTTTCCCCGGGTTTAGAATCGCATGGCGCGGATCCACCCGCTATCCCATCTGCCCTGTACCAATCCGGCCGAGGGCCGGGTATCGGAAAGCGGAAGAAGGATCGCTACCGCTTAAAGGGGCATTCCCCTTTCGGGCCGCTCCCGGAAGCTTGAAAAAAAGCTTGCGCAAAAGTGAAAATTTTCCTCATATTAAAAGAAAAAACCATGCGGCTAACCACCCGGGTCATTTTAATCATCGTCTTAAGCGTAACCACCATCATTTCCATCATTTTTTATGTGCTCATGCAACGGTTTGAGAAACAGATGCAGGAAGACCTGCTGATTCGGGCACGTTCTATCTACAAAAATATTCTTATCGTGCGAAAATGGGTTTCTCGTTACAACGGGGTTTACGTCTTAAAACTACCCGGGGTGAAATCCAATCCCTATTTGCCCCACCCCGACTTGGTCACCACTTCCGGGGATACCCTGACCCTGAAGAATCCGGCCTTGGTGACCCGGGAACTGAGCGAACTGAGTGGTTACATGGGCGGCAACTTTTCCTTCCACATGGCCAGCCTGAAATACATCAATCCGGCCAACAAGCCCGATGCATTTGAAACCAGCGCCTTAATATATTTTGAAAGGGATACCAGCCGGGTCAAGCAGGGGGAGTTCTATCGGGTGGAACGGTATGACGAACACACGATTTTCCGCTACGTGGCCCCGTTATACACCGAGGAGTCCTGCCTGACCTGTCATTCGGCTCAGGGGTATAAGGTGGGGGATTTACGGGGTGGCATCAGCATTCTGGTCGACATGGATCGCTATCAGCAGGCCAAACGAGCCAATATCGCCTTTCTGCTGAGCTCGGCCTTTTTTACCATCATTTTCCTGAGCATTTTAATATTTGTGGCGCTCCAGGGAAGCGTCATCCGTCCCCTGCGCAAAATCGAAGCCGCCGCCCGTAAAATCCAGGAAGGGGAGTACCAATTCCAGCTGGACGTTAAACAGCGGGACGAAATCGGGAATCTGGCCCGTACCTTCGAGGTCATGCGGGACCGGATTCAGCAATACACCCGGAAATTAGAAGATTCGGAAAAAAAATACCGCAGCCTCATTGAACATTCGCTGGAAGCGGTCGCCATAGTCGACCCCCGCGGCGCCATCATCGATTGCAATTCCAAACTCTTGCATCTCACCGGCTACCAGAGCGACGCCATAAAACATTTACGGCTGGAGGATTTACTGGACCTGGGGCATCGCAAGCAAATGGAGAAGGGTTCCGTGTCACAAGGGGATTCGGAGCGATTCGAAACCCTGCTGGTAACCAGGGACAAATTGCAAATTCCGGTGGAAATTTATCGTATTCGGGGCTTTTCTCTGGGAAGCAAGACCAATCTTTCGTTTGTTTATGTGCGCGATTTGACCGAACGGAAAAAGCTTGAACAGTACACCATCCAGACGGAAAAGATGTTTGCCCTGGGGCAACTGTCTTCGGGCATTGCCCACGAAATCCGCAACCCCTTGTTCGCCCTCAACAACAACATCGAGTATCTAAAAGAAAAATTCGGGGATCAGCCCGATTTTCAGGAAGTGTATCAGGAACTGCAGAACGGCGTGGTGCGCATTCAGAACATCGTTTCCGCGATCCTGGATTATGCGCGGCCCCATCAACCGGAATTCAAGCCGGTGGATGTGCATTCGGTGGTTCACAAAAGCCTGATGTTGGTGCAAAAACAATTTGAGAAATCTCGTATCCGAATCGTTACCGCATTCGCCGCCCGTTCCCGCCAGGTACAGGCCGATCCGCATCAGCTGGAACAGGTATTCATCAACCTGTTTTTGAATGCCTTTCAGGCCATGGACGGGGCGGGAGAGTTGCGGATCACCACCCGCCATTTGCGCCATCATCTGGAAATCCGCATCGAGGATTCGGGCAAGGGCATTCCTCCAGAAGACCTCACCCGCATTTTCGATCCCTTTTATTCCAAATCGCCTAACGGTACCGGACTGGGACTGGCCATTGTCCAACGCATCCTGGATCAACATCACGCCCGATATCGGGTGGAAAGCCAGCTGGGCCTGGGAACAATCTTTGTGATCGCCTTACCGTACAAGCAGAGGAGAAACCATGCGGTTTAAGATTCTCATATTGGACGACGAAGAACTGGTCTGTAAATCGCTGAAACGCCTGATTCAGGACTCGGAAAAGGAGGTATTTATCGCCACCCGGGTCGATCAGGCCGAAGCCCTGCTGCAGCAACACCGCATCGACCTGTTGTTACTGGATTACAAATTGGACGGCATCGACGGGTTACACGTGCTGGAAAACTTTCTGGAGCAATTTCCCGACCTGGCGGTGATCATGATCACCGCTTACGGCAATGTGGAAACCGCAGTAAAGGCGATGAAGCTGGGCGCATACGATTTTATTCAGAAAAAGGAGCAACCGGCGTTTATCCGTTTTACCATTGAACGGGCGCTGGACAACCTGCGATTAAGAAAAGAAGTCGAAGAATTACAGGCAGCGTTTCAACAGGAGCGGCAACTGCCCCAGATCATTTCCGCCTGCCCCACCATGAAACGGATGCTGGAAATGGCCCGGGAATTCGCCCAGACCGATACGACGATTCTGATCACCGGGGAAACGGGAACCGGAAAAAACCTCATTGCCCAATATATCCACTACAACAGTCCCCGATTCGATAAATCCTTTGTCAGCCTCAATTGCGGTGCCATTCCCGCCCCGTTAATGGAAAGCGAGCTCTTCGGGTATGAAAAGGGCGCTTTTACCGGAGCCGATCAGAAAGGTAAAATGGGTTTACTGGAGCGCGCCGACGGCGGTACGCTGTTCTTGGATGAAATCAGTGAACTGAGCCTGGATTTGCAGACCAAACTGCTCCACGTACTGGAGACCCGGGAGTTTTATCGCGTCGGTGCGGTTCATTCCACCCGGGTGGATGTGCGCTTTATTGCGGCCACTAACTCCGATCTTCGTCAGCTGGTTGAAGAGAAAAAATTTCGGCTGGACTTGTATTATCGATTGAACGTGGCCACCTTAAATATCCCGCCGCTGCGAGAAAGGAAGGAAGACATACTGCCGTTAACCAAATACTTCATCGAACACTTTAATCGAAAATTCCATAAACAGGTGAGCGGCATCAGCGAAGCGGCCGAGCATTTTCTTCTCACCGCTCCCTGGAAAGGCAACGTGCGCGAGTTGAGAAACTACATCGAACGAGCCATGTTGTTGAAAAAAGGCAACCGGATCGACGTGGAAGATTTCTGGGGCACCGGCATGTACCCTGCCGAGACCTCTTCCGAGGTGGAGTCCGCCTTAACCCTTCATTTGCCGTTGACACCGGGGAAAAACCTCTTCCATGAAGCCCAGAAAAAACTGGTCGAAAAAGCCCTGGAACTGGCCGAAGGGAACATTTCCCGGGCGGCCCGTTTATTGGGGATTCCCAGAACCACCCTGAACTACTACCTGCAGCGTTTTCGTATCCCCCGCCCTTCCCGGATGGAATAATTCTCCCGCCGGGGAAAACACCCCACGGGGGAAAGACCCGTCTTCCATCAGCCTGACCACAAACAGAGGATCGATTTTCCTTTGCAAAGGACGGCCAAGCTCTTGCACCCGCCGAAGAGCCCAACCCCCAGGAACCGATCCATCCCCGGCGCGATATCCCCTTAACCGATACATGCCCTCCCCGACTTTCACCCTGAACAGACCCTTTTGTCTGGAAAAGCGTTCATAAAACAGGCCCTCTTACCCCCTGAAGCAATCC
>WFTQ01000111.1 GCA_015485355.1 bacterium
ATGCTCTATTTTAACCTCATACGGAAAAATCGATACAAAGATAAACAGGCACCAGCCGATATCCTGAAAAAACTCATTCCCAAAATAAATCCATTGAACCTATTTCAATTTAAACCCGTAGGGCTTGATAATTATCTCAGACTACTTCTAAATTCTAACAAAGGTACTGTTTACCATGATATGAAGTCAGACAGGATGCGAGCTGCAATAGGCTTGCCGCGGGCACCGCCACGGGAAGCCCATTTGCGAGAGGAACATTGAATACCTGACGGATTTTGCTTACTGAATACCCCATTGATACTACACTCTCAATATCGAAAAGTTCTCATCGGACCCTCCCGGCTTTTTTCGATCAAATTAAGAAAAATAAAACCCCTAAAAAGTGAGATTTCCGACAGCAATCTCCTTCCCTATTTCTCCACTCGAATAGTATCTCGGTTTAGGGGGGCAATACAGCATCCCAACCATTTGCCCGAAATTCGGGTCGGTACAGATTCTTCGTTCCTGCTCTGCGGGAGCTGATCGTTTTTTGGATCTCTTTTATCGGCCTTCCGATGCCGGAAACCCGACCGCAGGAGTGGCATCCACCCCGCCCTGATGCAACCTAACAGCGGGATTACCGATGTCATGGTCAGACGCTCCTCATGCGGTAAGGCTCAGGTTTTCCCGGCACGATGACGAAATCCAGGCCTCATATTCTTCCGAAAATCTCGGAATGAATAGACATCCCGGGGAAAGGTTCGGGCATTTTCGGATGGCGCAGAGGTCAATGGATAAAAACCAGGGCACGATTATTTCGAATCACCCAATTTAAGAATTTCGATTTTTACTTCGATGACACCGTCTGCGAGGGCATCGAGAGCCCGGGCGGCACCGTAAGACAAATCCAACACCCGTCCTCCCACAAAGGGACCCCGATCATTGATGCGAACGATCACCGATTTCTGATTGCTCAGGTTGGTTACCCGACAAATGGTATTGAAGGGCCAGCTGCGATGGGCGGCGGTGAGTGCATACATGTTGAACGTTTCCCCGCTGGCCGTTTTCTTCCCGTGAAATTGGGGACCATAATAGGAGGCTTTTCCATAAACAACCTTCTGCACTGAGGACCGTTCCCGAAGGTTCTTTTTGCGGAACTGTTCCCGTGTCCGGTATTCGGTTGTATAGCAGGAGAGAAGACAGCCCCCTGTTACCAGAACCACCAGAATCAAACGGGCAGCGGCGGGACTCATCAATCCGGCCTCCCGTATGACACCCGCATTTTACCCACAATGTCATCCAGGTTGCGAAACTGTTTTTCTTTTAGATAGCGGTGAAGTCGGCGCACGATTCTGGGAGCCGTGAGGGGATCCACAAAATTGGCTGTGCCCACCTGAATGCCTCGCGCACCCGCCAGAAAAAACTCCAGGGCATCCTCGAACTGCAAAATCCCCCCCATGCCAATAATGGGAATCTGCACCGCCTGGTAGACCTGCCACACCTGTGCCAGGGCGATGGGTTTTATGGCCGGTCCGGAAAGCCCACCCGTAATATTGGCCAGGCGCGGTTTCCAGCTTCGGGTATCGATGGCCAATCCCACTAACGTATTGATCAAAGAGATAGCATCGGCGCCGCCGGCCTCCGCCGCTCGGGCAACCTCTTCGATGGAGGTCACATTGGGAGTGAGTTTGACGATGAGCGGCTTATCCGTTAACCGACGGACGGCGGCCGTGAGGTGCTGACAGGTGCGGGGATCCACACCGATGCATATACCCCCTTCTTTTACATTGGGACACGAAAAGTTTAGTTCGAAACCGCTGATGTCATCGCAATTTTTCAATGCCTCAACAATGCGAAGATACTCCTCCGGGGTGCTGCCGGCTACGTTCACAATCACCCGGGTGGGGTAGTTGCGGTAACCGGGTAACTTCTCCTCCATAAACCGTTGCAGTCCCACATTGGCCAGACCAATGGCATTGAGCATCCCTCCGGTGGTTTCCACGATGCGGGGGGGTGCAGTGCCCGATCGCGGCTCCAGCGTGAGCGATTTGGTGATCACCGCCCCCAGTTGACCGACGTCAACAAGCTCCCGATATTCAAAACCGTACCCAAACGTCCCACTGGCCACCATCACCGGATTTTGAAAGGTGACGCTTCCGATGGTTATCGACAGATCCGGATCAGCCATGGTCTTCCTCGATTTGAATTTCCTCTGCGTTGAACACCGGGCCATCGACACAGGCGTAGTAGTAATTGGAGGTCGGTTTCCGCCTGGGTACCGGGCATCCCATGCACACGCCGATGCCGCAGGCCATGCGTGTTTCTAAGGAAACCTGGCAGTCCACGCCAAAGGCGTGGGCCAGAAACATCACCTGGTGCAACATGGCATTGGGACCGCAGGCATAAATGAGCGGATGGGTGGTGTTTGTGTTCAGGTGTTGCCGCAGCAGGTCGGTTACCCGCCCCTTCCGGCCGGCACTTCCATCTTCGGTAATGATTTCGGCGTGGGCTGCCAGCTCTTTTAGGGGAACCAGTTGTTGAGCGTTGCGGGCGCCGTACAGCAGGGTTATGGATTGAGCCAGGGAAGCCAGACGGTCGGCCAGGAAGAGCAGCGGGGCGATGCCAATCCCACCACCCACCAAAAGCGCATTCCGATTTTTTGCCCGTTCCAGATCAAACGAACGGCCCAATGGACCCAGCACATCGAGGGTATCGCCGGATTTGAATTCCGCCAGCTGCCGGCTGCCCTGTCCCACCTTCAAAACCAGAATTTCCAGTTCGGCGCTTTCCGGATATACCCGTGCAATGCTGAATGCGCGTCGCCACAAAGGGATGCAAGAATCCGAAGTGCGAATCATTAAAAATTGTCCCGGTCGGGCCTGAGAGGCCATCTGCGGCTCCTGAAAACGTAAAGAAAATATCCCAGGCGTGATCTCCTGCCTTTCGGAAATGGGACAATGTCGATTGAGTCGAATCAATCCTGCGGCTCCCTTGCCCTTAGAAGCTTCGACGGCGATGCTTGCGCCACTGAATTTTTTTCTCCAGCAATTCCGAAGAAGTCGTGGTATCCAGAACAAGCTCCGCTTCCTTCTCCCGGGATTCGCCCCCGGCCACAGGGGTATCCTTTCCTGCGGCTTCTTCCTTGGAGGCAGGCGATTCCCCCCGACTCAAAACCGGCATGAGCTTTTGACGGGCATAACGAACATAGTCGGGCCAGTTCTTGAATTTTTCCATCACAGCCTGATAGGCCAAGAGCGCCTGCTCATTTTGTTGCAGCTCATTCTCATAAATCCAGGCGATGGAAAGTTGAGCCTTTGCCCCCCACTCGCTGACGGTATCCCGAGCAACGATCCTCCGGTACAGGGCCAGTGCGGTGTCGATTTCCCCCGCAAAATAATGCTCTTCGGCCACCAGAAAAAGGCGGCGGCTCCACGCCTGTAGGCTGTCGGCCACCCGGGGTCGGGGGAGCAGCCCCCGGTTCTTTCGAATTTCTTCAGCAAAGGCCGAGTTGGGATATAATTCCAGGATCGCCTTTTCCAAAGAATCGACAACGGCCGAATCCTGGTACCCGGGCTGGCGATAGATGAAACTCAGGGCATACATGGCCTTGGGAGTTAACACGGAATCGTGGTGTTGTTCCAGGAATTTCCAGTAATAATGCGCCGCCGAGTCGTAATTTTCCACTTTGAACAGATAGAATTCGGCCAAGCTGAACCGACTGAGCATCAAGTCGCGTTGAATTTGAGGCAATTTTCGTTTCTCTACCTTTTGTTGCTTTTTGGTCCGGGTCGATGACTTGGCCGACTGCCCCTTTCGCTTACCCGTTTTCTTGTTCAACGATGGCGCCTCAGGAGAATTGGGGGGGCCGGATGGATTTTGTCTCGGTCTGTCGGGAGTCCGGGAGGGAGCGGACGCATTTGAGGTCTTGTTCGTTGCCAGGAGGGAATCCTCGCCGGTGGTGTCCTGAACGGCCCGTCTTCCCGTACTACTGGTATCGGCTAAGGTATCGGCCGATAGGACACCCAGCTCCCTCAACGAATCCTCATACTGGGCCTGATAGAGTGAATCCCGAAAATAGGGGTCGGTGGTGATCTGTTTAACCAACCAGGCATCGTAGCGGATGGCGTCGCGGATCGATTTTAATTCTCCCAGAAAAACGCGCTTTTTTTCGGCGACTTTCACCGAATCGTACGTCTTCGACAGTTGTTTCACCTTACGGTAATAGGTTACCGCCGAGTCCACATTGTTGAAGACCGTTTCGTAGAGCTTGGCCAGCCGAAAAGCCGCCTCTGCGGTACCGTCATTGCGAATTTTACCTCGAATGACCTCTCGATAGATTTCGATGGCTTCCGGATAGTCGCCTTGCCGCTCATAAATCTGGGCAATGGCAGATTTAATGGAAGGAACCAGATTTTTGAATCGGGGAGCGGTGAGCATTTTACGCAGTATTTTTTCCGCCTTTCCGTATTCTCCAATTTCGATATACGATTGTGCCAGGTGGTATTTGGAGCGATACTCGATATCCAGAGTCGGTGAGAATTTCTCGACTTTCTTATATTGTTGAATGGCATCGCGATATCGTTTCTGAATAAAGAATGTTTCTCCCAGATAAAACTGCAGCAGAGCCCGGTATTGCTTATCCGGTTTTTCTTCCATGGCCTTCATAAAGTAAGAGCTTGCCGTTTCATAATCCTGGTTCTGGTAAGCGAATAGACCCAGCTCAAAGTTGGCTTCGGAACGAATCTTCGAGTCCTCGGTATGCGTAATGGCATACAAAAAATGTTCATTGGCGGTATCATAATCATTCAATTTCAATAAAACTTTTCCCAGCCATAAATGGGCTTCGGGGATCAGTTCACTCTCCCGGTATTTTTGGATGAACTGCTCCAGATGCAGTTTGGCCTGGGTGTAATTGCCCAGATAGTATTCGCTCTTGCAAATGTACAACAGGGCATCGTCGGCGTATTTGCTCTTATCGCTATAAATTTCGATGAGTTTCCAGCACTTTTCGATGGTGGCTTCGAAATACTTGCGGGCGCCGGCAGGCGTTTTTGTGGCATTGGGATTTTTCAGAATAACTTTAATACCTTCTTCGTAATTTTTTTTAGCGTTAAAAAGGGTGTTGTAATAGGCACAGGAGGTGAGGAACCCGATGAGGATCAGCGCGGTTGCCAACCGACTTAAGGGGTGATCTTTCATGGTCCTCCGGCTGTTTCCATATTCAGTGATTGTACGAGGGAACCGGAAATTAGTTCTTTTTGACCCGACCCCGGATGCGTTCCAGGGCGATAACCAGCAAGGGCAATACCTGATCGGCCGGGTAACGCAGCGTTTCATCCGCAACGCCGGTCAGCGGGGTCTCTTCGGGATTAATTTCCACCAGATAGGCACCGTTTCCCTTGGCCAAGTAAGGTAAGGACGCCGCCGGTTCCACGGTGGAAGAGGTGCCGATGCTAAAGAAGACCTCTGCCGCGGTGGCCACTTCCTGGGCCTTCCGGATGGCCGCTTCGGGCAGAAATTCGCCGAACCAGACCACATCGGGACGAATCAGCCCCCCACATTCGGGGCATCGGGGAATATCCTTTTTTTCCAGCCGAATCTCGGATCGATAAGGCCTGCCACAATCGAAACATTTGTTGCGCATGATGTTGCCGTGAAGCTCGATGACGTTTCGGGAACCCGCCAGTTGATGCAGATTGTCTACATTCTGGGTTACAATATGGAATTCCGGAAAATACGCCTCCATATCCACCAGGGCATAGTGACCCAGATTCGGCTTAACATCCCGAATTAATTGCCGCCGCCAATTGTACCACTCCCATACCAGGTCCGGATTGCGCATAAATGCTTCGACACTGGCCAGTTCCTGCGGATTGAACTTGTTCCACAGTCCGTCCTTGCCCCGAAACGTTGGGATGCCACTGGCGGCACTTATACCGGCACCCGTTAATACCACCACGTTGTACGCTTTCGCCAACCGTTCGATGAGTTTCCGGGAAAACCGAATTTGTAATTTCGTCTCCATATCCCATCAAACTTAAGCATAGAAACCACTTACCGCAAGTTCTGGTTCGGAAAAGGGGGGACCGATCCGGAGTAAGCAACGACATCTTATAAACAACGGCCAAGCCTTCATCCAGAAGACCGAAATGACATCGGATTTCATCGGCTTCCCCGATGCCGTTCATTGGTCCGCTATCGGCCCGAACGCTTCCGGAACAACCCCGGGTAGAAATAAACGGCACATTCACGATATCCTTCGGACGCCGCTTCCAACCCGCCCTTCACCAACTTCCATGTAGATCAAAACAAAAAAACGTTTTCATTCCCTTCAACTTTTTCTAATTTGATAGCCGAGGGAAAAATCCATCTATCTGGCAAGAGATGGTTTCGCCTCGTTGTATGGATCTGGATCGGCTGCGCCCCGTCAAGCACCCTGGGAATACAATCTGGAGAACCTATCATGAATACAATAGAAGAGAAGTTCCCCAATCGGTTGATACACGAGAAAAGTCCCTATTTGCGGCAACATGCGAACAATCCGGTGGATTGGTATCCCTGGGGAGAGGAAGCCTTCGAAGAAGCCCGCCGGAAGAATAAACCCATTTTCCTCTCCATCGGGTATTCCACCTGCCACTGGTGTCATGTGATGGAGCGGGAATCGTTCGAGGATCCTCTGGTGGCTCGTTTGTTGAACGATGCTTTTGTGTGTGTCAAGGTGGATCGGGAGGAACGGCCGGACATTGATGCGGTGTATATGAGTGTGTGCCAAATGCTGTCCGGTTCGGGGGGCTGGCCGCTCACCATTATCATGACGGCGGATAAGAAGCCTTTTTTTGCAGCCACCTACATTCCTAAGGAGAGCCGTTTTGGACGGCCCGGATTACTGGATTTGATCCCCCGGATTCAAGCATTGTGGCAAAATCAGCGCCAGGAGTTGTTGAAGGGAGCCGAGGAAGTTACCCGTTATCTGCAGCAAATGCAGCAGGTCCCGGCTTCGGGAGCGTTGAGCGAAGACGTTCTGGATCAAGCCTTTGGAACGCTGGCACGGGACTATGATAACGAACACGGCGGATTCGGAAGGGCGCCCAAATTTCCCACTCCCCATAATTTAGTATTCCTTCTCCGATATTTCCATCGGACGGGAGACCCCATCGCCCTGAACATGGTGACCCATACTCTGGATCGCATGCGGATGGGAGGGATTTTCGACCAGGTGGGATTCGGGTTTCACCGGTATTCCACCGATTCCCGATGGTTGCTTCCTCACTTCGAAAAGATGCTGTATGATCAGGCCCTGTTGACCCTGACCTATGTGGATGCTTTTCAGGTGACCGGCCGTCAGGGGTTCCGGCAAACCGTTCAGGAGGTGCTGGCGTATGTGCTCGGGAATATGCAGCATCCGCAGGGTGGGTTTTACTCCGCGGAAGATGCCGACAGCGAAGGCGAGGAAGGCAAGTTTTACCTATGGCCCGTGGACGAATTAAAGAATCTGCTGACCGACGAAGAATTCCGGTTTGTCGGGATAGTTTTCGGCGTTCAGGAAGAAGGGAATTTCATTCCCGAGGCGGGTACCCAGAGGTATGGGGAGAATATTCTTCACCTGCGCGATCTACCGGAGCAGTTGTCCCGGGAGCTGGGGATATCCGAAGAGGCGTTTTCCCGGCGGCTGGAAGCGATCCGGCTCAAACTGTACCGTGCCCGTCAGAGCCGGACAGCCCCGCAAAAAGACGATAAGATTTTAACCGACTGGAACGGCTTGATGATCGCCGCGCTGGCCCGAGCCGGACGGGCATTGCAGAATCCCGAGTATGTCGCGGCGGCACACAAAGCCGCTACTTTCCTGTTCCGGCATGTGTACCGGGAAGGACGGTTGCTGCATCGTTACCGGGAAGGCCAGGCGGCCATACCGGCCTATCTGGACGATTACGCCTGTCTGATCTGGGGCCTGGTAGAATTGTATGAAGCCGCCCTGGATCCGTTCTACCTGGAAAAAGCGCTGGAATTAACTGATACCGTTCTGGGGCGGTTTCTGGACGCGGAGCGAGGAGGGTTCTTTTTCACCGCCTCGGACGAGGAGGCCGTTCTGATCCGAAAAAAAGAGTTTCAGGATGGTGCCATTCCCTCAGGAAATTCCGTTATGGCCTATAATCTGTTGCGATTGGCCCGAATGACGGGAAAGGCCCATTTAGAGGAAACGGCCCACAATCTATTCAGGGCCTTGGCCGGCCAGGTGCAGCGATACCCCCAGGTCTTCACTTTTCTGCTGTGTGCCTATGATTTTGCCCTCGGTCCAACGGCGGAACTCGTGATTGCCGCACCCGATGACGCCAGCGCCCGCCCCATGATCCAGGCGGTACAGGAGCGCTATCTACCCCGTATGGTGCTGCTGGTCAAAACAGCCGAAACGGCCCCTGCACTGAATGCCCTGGCCCCCTTTACCCAATCAATGGCTCCCCTGAAGGGGCAGGCCACGGCCTACCTGTGTCGCAATTTCACCTGCGAGGCGCCCATAACAGATGAGGCAAGTCTGGTAACAAAAATCACCCATTCAGGAACGCAACAATGAACAGAATGACCATTTTCCCCGGTACGGAAACCACCCAACGGCTTCGGGACGTTTATCGAGGCCTGCAGCGGTGTTGTGGGAGGGTAGGCCACATCAGGCAAGGACGCAGCTTGTTCCCCAAGGCCCTGCGGGCCTACACGGAACGGTACCGGACAATCCCGTTCGGGAAAAAACCGAAACCTCGTTTCCTGCGGAAAATGAGGGTCATGATGGGTTCCCGGACCAATCGTTTGATGTACCGCGTATACCATTACACCCATACCGGCGCCGCGGCGCTGCACCGGGAACATTCCGATCGGATGAATCGATGGGCAGCTGAAGATCCCCGGCCAGGATGGAGGCGCCGGGGCGACAGATAACGGTTTGACAATGCCGGATGACAGGAAGAAAAAACATAGTTGGAGGAACAGCCCATGAAGAACCATACCGAGATTTTGCCGGAGGATCTGCCGGAAGAGCTTCGGAACTTCTGGGAGGAGCGGAAACAGCTAAATGCCATTGTTTTTGAGAAGGCGAACCTAACCATCAAACGGTTTTTCAGCCTGGATGGGCAGGCCTATCGTCAGGGGGTTTTACCAGCAAAAATCAAAGAAATGCTGGGACTGGTAGCCTCCCTGGTGTTGCGGTGTGACGATTGCATCAAGTATCACCTGATTCGCTGCCATCAGCACGGCGTAACGGACGCGGAAATTGCAGAAGCGTTTTCCGTCGGCCTGGTCGTTGGAGGGGCAATTGTGATTCCGCATTTGCGGCGGGCCTACCGCTGGTGGACCGCGCTGCAAACAGCGGCCCGCTGAGAGGAAATGATCGGGTTCGCACGAGCGGCATAAGGAACAGTTTCACTCCGGGAAGGCTTGACGGCCGTCCGGGCAAAGTAACCTTAGGAGGGTGAGAGGAATGAACCTACCCAAAGAATGGGTCGTGGGAGCAGAGGCCCCCGATTTCTGCTTACCGGATGAATGGGGGCGAGAAGTGTGCCTGAAGGATTTTCGAGGACGGTGGGTGGTGTTGTATTTTTATCCCCGAGATAACACTCCCGGTTGCACCCAAGAAGCACTGGATTTTTCCGCCCGACTGCCCCATTTTGAGGCCCTGGGGGCTACGGTGCTGGGGATCAGCCCCGATACCTGCCAGAGTCACCTCCGATTCAGCCAAAAGCACGGGCTAAAAGTGCGGCTTTTGAGCGATCCGGAACATCGGGTATTGGAACTGTTTGACGTATGGCAAAAAAAGAAATTGTACGGGCGAGAACGGATGGGCGTGGTCCGTTCGACATTTCTGATCGATCCCCGGGGTAAAATGGCGTTTGTATGGCCAAAAGTGTCGGTTAAGGGGCATGCAGAGGCGGTTCTCCAAAAACTGCGAGAATTGCAGGGGGAATAAATTGTGGGAGGCGGATCAGGCAATCAACACCGGCAAAAATTCCCCGTTCGGGGTTGTGTCCATAGATCAATAAAGCACCACAGTGCCCGAAACATTCGGAAACGGCAGCCCTTGGGGATGGTTTCGGTTGGGCCTTCTCCGCGCCGATATCGGGTTAAAGGGGCCGGCGGGTCAATTCAAATCCTCGCTGCGGAACTTCCCGGGAAAGCGTTTCCCTGCAGCGGGAGGTGACGCCGACACCGAAGGCGACGACCCGCGGCCCTATCAACATCAACCCTTGTGCGTTACTTTTCGGGAAATGAATCGTTTGCAGGAATGGTAATGAAGAAAAAGCGGGAAAACTGCTCGGACGAACAGCTTATGCTGCGCTTTCGGGAAGGGGACATGGGCGCCTTTCAGGAGTTGTATAAACGGTACGAGAAACGGCTTTACCATTTTTTTCGATACTGCCTGGGGAATGATGAAACAGCCGACGATCTCTTTCAGGAATGTTTTCTACGGCTCATCGGGGCCCGACATCGGTATGCGGCCCAGAACGGATCGTTTTCCTCCTGGGTGTTCACCATTGCCCATAATCTGGTGCGGGATACGATGCGGTATCGCAGTCGACGGGGACAGGTGGAAGTACCCACGGCCAATTTTCGAGAAATCAACGCCGTGTCCGGAGAAAACGATTCCCCCTTTCAACGGCTTCGGTTAAAGGAAAGGGCGGCCATTTTACAGCGGGCGATGGATCGATTACCCACCGAACAACGGGAAGTCATTCTATTGAGCCGATTTTCGGGTCTGTCTTTTGCGGAGATTTCAGAAGTGTTGGGTTGTTCTCCTCAAGCGGCGAAACAACGGGCCTATCGGGCCATGCAAAATTTGCGCAAGATTTTATGGGAACTAACAGGTAGAACGGATGATGCATTGTAAAGCGGCACAACGGGAACTCTTATCCCTGTTGCGGGGAGAGTTGTCCGAAGGGCGGCGGCGGCGATTAACGGCCCATCTAAGTACGTGCAGACCCTGCGGCATAGTGCAGCGGGAATTCCAGGCGATCTGGGAAACCGGCGGGGCGTTGGAATTCCCCACCCCTCCGCCGGAAATTCGCAAGTCCATCCAGGATGCCGCTACCGCCGCTGTCCGGGAGGCCAGGTGGAAAAAACGCCATTTTCTGAGGGTTCCGGCCCTGGCCCTGCTGCTGGGGCTGGCGGCCACACTGCTTTCGGCCGGCATTTTTTCCCTCCGTGCAGACCTGTCCATGATTCCCCCGCTGAACCTGACCATCGTGGGGGCACTGTGGACCACCCTGTATACCTTTGTGTTCTTCCTGTGGTTAGGGGAACCGTCGGACCAGGGACCATTGCCCCGGCAATTTTCCCAGATCAGTTTGGCCGCCTTAGGCCTGTTCGGTGTGCTGTCGTTACTCTATCCCCTGGATCAATCGGTTCATTTCTGCCGGTATTCTTCCCTGACCCAACCGGTATTTGAGCGGCTTTCCATTGGTGGAGCCTTCTTTGTGCTGGGCATGGTCTATGCATTTATTCCCATGACCCTGGCCACTTACCTGAGCTGTGGGCAAACCCAGCGTCCCCTGTGGAAAGGGGCCCTGGCCGGCGGCCTTTTCGTCTTGCTGCTGTTACCGGGATTGTACCTAAAATGTGCGCCCTTTACTTTCGGAATATTGCTGGGCTGGAGTGCGGGAAGCCTGGTGGGATCGGTGGCCGGCGGTTCTTTTGGACTGTGGCTTCGCTATCAACTGCAGGCCCGAACCGGAGGGTGAATTAAGCCGAAAATGATAGAGGGTGTTTTCCCAGAATTTCATCCATAGGAAAGGACAATCGGATTATGAAGGCCAGAATAGAGATTTTCTCCTCCCCTGGATGCAGTCAGTGTAAACGCGCCGCCCGTCAAATTCTGGAAATGCTCCGGGAAATATCCGAATCCGATGTGGAAATTCGGGAGGTCAATGTGCTGGAAGACCTGGAATATGCTCTGGAGGTGGGGGTTTATACAACGCCGGCTATTGCCGTGAACGGGCGGCTGGTGTACAGCGGGTTGCCCAAACGCAAAGAACTGCAATCGCGGCTTCGAGAGGCCCTGAAACAGGAGGGAAAATGATGGACCTGTATTGGTGGAGCCTATGGGTGCTGGGTGGGCTGGCGTTTTTCGAACCCTGCACCATTGCCACCCATACCATGCTGGCGGCTCAATGTCATCGGGCCGGAGGCCGGGAACGCTGGAAGCCTCTGCTATCCATGTGGCTAAGCCGATTAGGATTACTGGCCCTGCTTCTGCTGCTGCTGTTACTTCTTCTGCCCCCTATTCATTGGGGAAGGGAATTCAAAGCGGCTTTGCTGCTCTTTCTGGCCGTTGTGTATACCGTCTCGCGGTTTCGTTATCTACCCATACCCCATCTGGAATTGTTTCGCATATGGCCCGGGGGACAGAACCTCCCCCTCGCTATTCGATTGGGATGGACCCTGCCGGCCTGCACGTTGCCCCTGTTTGGCGTGGTGGCGGCAATCACCCTCAGTGTTCATACCCTTGTGTTCGCCCTTCTGGCCGCCACGATTTTCGGCACGCTGTTTTCCCTTCCCGTCATCATTTTTGCCCTGATGGGATTACGGCCGTCCGTGAGACGCCTCCTGACGGCCGCCGCACAGCTGACCCCTTTCCTGACCGCGATGGTACTGCTGGGGGCCGCCTTGTATGAAATTTTACCGCCTCACTGGCTAAGGAAGCTCATGTTTTAAAGGGATAACGACAGCTCTACCGGCAAGCGGATGCATAACAACGATAAGGCAAAGGCATTGAACATGGGAATATTTCGAAAGGCGCTCTGGTGGGGGGCGATGGTAGGGATGCATCTGGGTACGATGGGTTGGGCCCACGAACCCGTCTTTGGACTGGGACCGCATACCCTCTATCAATACGGGTTGGGAGTGGAATTCGAGACTCAGAAGATCCATGACAATTGGCATCCCACCATGGAGATTTTGTATGGGGTGACCCCAAACTTTTCGGCCACCCTGGCTTTACCTTTCCAACGGCCGGGAAAGGCCTTCCCGCCCCAACCGGAGAATCTGGTTTTGCGGGGAAAATATCGGTTTTATAAACGGGACATGCCCGGGGCCAGTCATCAGGCGGCCCTACACGGAGGAGTCATCGTTCTTCCCTCAAACGGGGCCGAGGGAGGGAACTCGGCCTTTCCGAATGTTTTTATGGGGTTGTCCGTGGGACGAGAATCTCGTCGTCATTATGGTTTCGTGGCTGTTCGGATGCGCTGGAATCGCCAGGGGAGCGCCACAACGCCCCGGGGGGTACTCAAACTGGACGCCGCCTATGGTATTCGTCCCTGGCTGCTGACCTATCGTCAACCCGACCCGGTTTTCCTGGTGGAAATCAACGTGGTGCAGCGTTTGACGTCCCATGCAACAGCGGGGCCATCCGGGGGAAGGAATCGAACCCACATTTTTCTTTCTCCGGCACTGCTGTTCAGTTATCGGAATATTATGATTAAAGCGGGCTGGAAAAATCCGCTCTTTGGGGGGAAGGAAAACCTCCCTTCCGACCCTACCCGGGAAATAGTGCTGGGCGTGGAAATCCACTTTCCTCCTTTTCGATAAAGAAGGGAAGGTCCGAGTGTTTGAAAAAGGCAGATGAATGCAACCGGAGTCTGAAGATACACGAAATGTGGACAACGACCGGGCTTAAAACGGGGATAAAACCTTGAAACCCAGAGGATCGACTTTCAACCATTGTCAGGAATAAAACGAACGGAGGCAACCGATATGGACCAAAGATGGGTATGGATATTGGCATGGGTATTCTTTCTGGCCGGGTGGGTATCAACCCAGGAAAATCCGTCTCCCGGAAAGCGGATGATTTTACAGATAGACGGCCTTTCCTGCAGTTTTTGCGCCTATGGTCTGGAAAAAAAGTTAAACAAATTGGAGGGGGTAGAGCGTCTGGAAGTCCAGTTGAACGAGGGGAAGGTGATTTTATGGCTCCGGCCTCAATCGTCCCTCTCTCGGGAAGAGCTCGTCCAGAAAGTGAAGGAAGCCGGTTTCACCTTACGGAACTTGAAGATGGAGACGGAGGGCGATTCGGTGGCCGTGACCCGGCATTTTCGGATGCAGGTGGAGGGGATCCGCTGTGAAGCCTGCGAAAAGACGATGATCGAAGCCCTGAGTCACCTGGGGTGTACCCGGGAAGTACAAATTAACCGGAAGCATCAGGAAGTGAGCCTGATCTGCGAATCCGGTAAAATGGATGCGGCGACATTGAAACAAAGCCTGGAAAATATCGGGTTCCGGGTGAAAGCCATAGAAGAAAAAGCCATGCCGAAGGAGTGACCGATTTGTCGGGAGAAATTTCTCTTCCCTGGAGAGGGACGAATTGGTTTTCCGCCCCTGTTGATGGCCAATAGACCCCGTTGGGCTGGATAGTACCAGGGATGCGAACAGTGGCATGGTGGATTCGCAGAGGACGCCTTTTTCACTCGTTATGCTTTTTCTTTACAAGGGGGAATTTTTCGTGTGGTCGCTACGCGGTTATTGATCCCTCCATACTCCCTGCTTTGCTTCTTCAGAATCTTGCCCGGCCGGCAGCGGATCAGCCTATCGGGTGGAGCGCTGCCTTTTCCCGGGAATGATTTCGGCTCCCCAGACGATGCATATCGTTCGCCGACCGGCGGACCCGGCGCGGCGTATTTCGGGTTGTTTCCCGGACTCCCGGATGCCCGGGGCTTACGACCGTGCAGGTCGGGTTCAGACTGACGACTATTGCAAGAACGCTGTCGATCGATCGCCTTTGTTGCGCTTTGGTTTCAAATCGATGCCGGAGAATGAATGACCACATCATAAGCAATGACCTTATGCGGCTTATTCGTTTGAACATACTGGAAGGTGATTTGACTGTTTAAGGTCACCACCGCTCCGGCAATACTGGTCGTTTTTTGACCACTGGTAACATCGATGATAATGTCGTCCTCGTCTTTGCCGTATTGGTTTTTAAAATTTTTCAATGCTTTTAAAATTGCACGGCTCAATTCCTTTAGGTCTTCAAAATTCACCGGATTTTCCTCTTTCAATACCACGGTGGAAGGGCAATACCGCCGGATTAAACCGCTTGCAAAATCAATATAACCATGGGAACCTTCCATGGCTCCGGATTGTTGCGATCCGACGAGATAAACATATTCCAGGGTATCTTTGTGGGGCAAAATGCCCCTTAACAATTGTTGCCAATTCCAGCGGATTGTGTCCAGCCGATGGATATCATCTTCGAGGGAAGTTCCCTCTAAAGTCACTTTATCCCCGTTCTTATCTTTGATCGTTACGGGGAAATGAAAGCGGTCGGGTTTTAAATTGGGGGTTGAAAGCAATAAGATTAAACAAGCATGCGGTTTACAGACGTTTAATTGCTCCAGGGTTCTCACAGCCAGAAACACTTTCCGGAAATTATACAGCCATAAAACCGAAATCACGAACAATACACCGGAACCGATGGTGATATAAAATCTCCACTTTGCTAATGGCGGGAACCACTCACTGAACAAGGCTTCCCCCTTTATTCCATCTGCCAGCCAACTACTGGTAATAAGGGTTAATATCAGAGGAAGCAGGCCCAACCAGGGAAAATGTTTGATACTTTTCATCATTGTTGACCTCACCGTTTTATTAACAGAACCTTTAAGCAATGCTTATGGGCACAGATTAAAGATTTTGCGGGAGATTTGCAAATCCGTTCATCCGTCGGTGCAAGGGGTTAGGGAGGCGGCGTCCGGGCGGTTTTCGTTGAAGGCGTCGGTTCTCCCCCAACGGCGGCGGCAACCCGGGCGACGGCTTATTGTCCCCGGTGGTCTCCCGGACCGCCGAGAGATTCTTCCCCCCGGAATCCGACAACGCCTTGCCGATCCCCGCGAAGCCGGATACCAAGGGATATCCACCTCGGCGCCGAGCATCAACAGAATGAGTCCTCAAAGTCCAAAATTTTACCAGAAAATTTTACCATTTCTTATTTCTCCTTCTTGATGTAAATTTGAGTTTTCGTAATCAATCACAGGAAACATAGGAGGTTACTATTTATGGCAAAGCCAATTGAGGTTACCGATGCGAACTTCGATCAGGAGGTCACTCAATCCAGCATACCGGTCCTGGTGGACTTTTGGGCCATCTGGTGCGGTCCCTGTCGAATGATTGCTCCCATCGTGGAAGAACTGGCGCAGGAATACGAAGGAAAACTGAAAGTCGCTAAACTGGATGTGGACCACAATCCCAATGTCGCCATACGCTACGGCATTCGCAGCATTCCCACACTCCTGATTTTCAAGAACGGACAGGTCATGGATCAAATAATTGGGGCGGTACCGAAAAATTATCTGGAGGAGCGTGTGAAACGTGTTCTGGAGGATTAATCGGCCACCGTTGACGCGAAGTTGGATCATCGGGTTACCTTTTTTGAAAATGCCTGGTTGTCGGTTGCGGCCAGGCTTTATCATACCCAATTACCGGAATAAATTCTAAACGCCTTCGCCCGGTCGAAGGCGGATCGGCTTCGAAACTTGAAACCGATCATTAAAGGTATCCGAACCATGAAGATCAAACAACCCAAATTCGTCAAAAGCATTTTGCATCCCGCAGAAAAACCCGTTCCGGTGCTGCCGGAGTTTGCCTTTGTGGGTCGTTCGAATGTGGGAAAATCCTCGTTAATCAATACCCTGGTCAATATCCGTCATTTTGCGAGGGTCAGTAAAAAGCCTGGAAAAACGCGCACCATCAATTTTTTTAACATCGACAACCGCTGCTATTTTGTAGACCTTCCGGGCTATGGTTATGCCCGCGCTTCCCGGCAGGAACAACGTGTGTGGCAAAAGGCCATCGAGCCCTATCTTTTGAAGAACCCCCAACTGCGACTCCTTTTTGTACTGGTGGATGCAAAAGTGGGCGCCAAGGAAAGCGATCGACAATTGATCACCTGGCTGCAATACCACGGGGTCCCATTTCAGGTCATCGCCACCAAGGCGGATCAAATATCCCGAAGCGCGCGGCAGAAACAACAGCACAGCATCTGCACTCAACTCAATCTCCCATCCAGCTACCCGCTCATCTTTTTTTCGGCCAAAGACCGCACCGGTCGACAGGAGGTGCTCAAGATTATCGAAGCGGAGGTAACCCGCTAACAAACGGCTTCACTTCTGCACCCGACCCATTCTACCCCTCCCGATGGATCCGGGGGAATTCTTATCGATCCCGTCGCCGGGGATGCCCTTCCCGTGTGATGCAGCTCAAAATTATTCAGTATGTTATAAAAACTCTTGATTTTTCCCATGGAATGGTTAAATTATTCATTATGAAAGTACGTGGTGTTTTGCCGCAAATGCCCATTGGGTTCAATTGGTTGTATTGGTGGTGGACCTAACCCGAATGGCAGTGGGTGGACGGAGACCATTGGCTTGAACAGGAGTTACCCGCTGCCGGATGTCAGCGGGTTTTTTTTGTTTCCTCCCAACATCAAACATAACAGAAAGGAGTCGTTATGAGCAAAAAATGGGTTCTGACCGAAGCGCGGATTCCTCGATCGTATTACAATATTGTGGCCGATTTACCCTACCCGCCTTCTCCCCCGCTTCACCCTGCAACCCAAGAACCGCTAAAGCCCGAAGACCTGGCGCCCCTATTTCCCATGGCCCTTATCGAGCAGGAGGCATCGAGTCAGGCGGAAATCCCGATTCCGGAGCCGGTGATGGAGACCTACTTGCTCTACCGTCCCACGCCTTTAATCCGGGCAACCGTGCTGGAACAGGAGTTGGGGACACCGGCTCGCATTTATTATAAATACGAAGGGGTTTCCCCCGTGGGCAGCCATAAGGCCAACACCGCTCTGGCGCAGGCTTATTACAACAAGATGGAGGGTACCAAGCGTCTGGTAACCGAAACCGGCGCCGGGCAATGGGGAACGGCGCTGTCTTTCGCCTGTCATAAATTTGGCCTGGAGTGTCTGGTTTATATGGTAAAAGTAAGTTTTCATCAAAAACCTTATCGGAAGGTGATGATGCAAACCTACGGGGCTACCATTCATGCTTCTCCCAGCGAAACCACCGAATTCGGGAAAAAGATACTGGCTCAGAATCCGGATAACCCCGGGAGTTTGGGTATTGCCATTTCGGAAGCCATCGAGGTGGCTGCAGGCGATGCTTCTTCAAAATATTCTCTGGGCAGCGTATTAAATCACGTCCTGCTACACCAGACGGTCATCGGCCAGGAAACCCGAGAGCAGTTAAAAAATGCCGGCGAAAAACGAGTGGATGTTGTGATCGGATGCCACGGCGGAGGCAGCAACTTTGCCGGTCTGGCATTTCCCTTTGTTCGAGATAAAATTCATGGGGCCGACATCGATATTATTGCGGCGGAGCCGGTCTCCTGCCCCACCCTAACCCGGGGTAAATTGGATTATGACTTCGGCGATACCGCAGGCATGACCCCGCTGATCCGCATGTATACCCTGGGTCATGAATTCATGCCCCCGTCCATCCATGCGGGAGGACTGCGCTACCATGGCGCCGCTCCCCTGGTCAGCCTGCTTCTGGAACATCAGCTGATCCGCGCCGAGGCGCTGCCGCAGCGGGAGGTGTTTCAAGGGGCGGTCCTTTTTGCCCAAACCGAAGGCATAATCCCGGCACCGGAGTCGGCCCACGCCGTCCAGATGACCATCCGGGAAGCACTGAAGGCCAAGGAAGAAGGCAAAGAAAAAGTCATCGTTTTCAACCTGTCCGGACACGGTCTCCTGGATTTAAGTGCCTACGATGACTTCTTAAACGACCGACTGAAAGACGAAAACAACCCGGTGGCCGCCTCCTGATCGGTACATCTTCGGTCCGATGGACGGGAAACAGGAACCCCCGAGTCTTCTTGTCCGGGACATCAGCAAGCGGCTGATTCCCGGGCACACCTCTCCGACCGGTTCGATCGATCCCGATCCAATACACCACCCGGAACGAAGAGGGTGTACCGCCGAACGGAAGGTTTGTCTCCTTTTCCCGAAACGGAGCATCCTGCTCATTCCAACCATTGTGCATTCGAAAAACAGGTGGGAAACCGATATTCCTCTCCGGCGCATCGGGCTCTGCGAAAACTTTCCTGGTTCCGCCCGATGTTTTGCCTTAAATTGACCCTATGGCAAGGAATAGAAATCACAAAGACATGAAAAGAGCCTTTCAGGAAGTTCTTCAGCACATCCTGTTTCCGGGCAACCAAGCTCCCCATCTTCCCCTGGTAGACATTGCGACACAGTTTCGACAGGCCTCCTCCGAAAAAGGGCGCATTGGATTCGCCTTGAATGCGGCATTTTTGATCGCCCTGTCCGGAAAGGAACCGGATTGCCGGGAAGCCTTTGCTTTTCTACAGTCCCATGCCCGTAAGAGGGACACGCGTTTGGTAGCCCATTTTTATTTGCGCGCGTATCAGGAAATCTTTGAAGAAGCAGACGGGGTAGCCGCAACGCAGACGTCCATTGCGGATAGATTTCGGGATTTATCGGACCGGCTGGGCCGGTCGGTACGCCCTTTTACCGAGCAAGAACTGGCCGAACAGATGTGGCGTGCCTTTTTCCCGGAGGCGGTTGGAATCAGGGGGGCGGAATCGATCCGTATTCAGGAATTGCGCCGGCAACGCCTGGTAACGATCCATCATCCCAACCC
>WFTQ01000112.1 GCA_015485355.1 bacterium
GAGTAATGTCAAGAAAAAAATGGTGTAGAATATAAGTTCGCTCAGCAACTCTTTTTTGGGTCTCCTATCTTAGTTTCACTTCACCATTGACTTAAGAAATATAATCGGCGAAGGTGAAAAAATCCACATAATTCCCCTGCCCTAAAAGTCAACCATTTTTTCGTTAAGGGAAACGTTTTTCAGATGTTGATTTTCCCGTTGATGCATTTCCTGCCTTTGTGCCGGGGTGGCATCTGAATATCCTTTCAGGTGTAACAGTCCATGAATCACCAAACGGGCCACCTCCCGATGGAACGGTTCTTGATACTCCCGGGCAAAATACCGGGCCCGGTCCAGAGAGACGTAAATTTCTCCCTCAATGCCCTCGCCTTCGGACAGGTCGAAAGTGATGACGTCCGTGTATCGGTCGTTTTTTAAAAAGTCTCGATGGAGTTTGCGCAGATATTCATCGGTGGCAAAAACGACACTGATTTCCCGGGCGCGCATTTTTTCGGCCTTGAGGACGGCCCGCACCAGTTTCTTCACCGCATCGGGATGAATCTTAAAACGGGAATGAATGTTATTCACGTCGATTTTTGTTCCCATGGGGTGTTGTTTTAACATTGTCCTGGATATGGATATTGTTGCCATCGGGATTGGCTACCCGGGCTTTTTTGGCCTTCAGGATCTGGGGGGCGGTACCGGAAGGGGTCACCGGATGGGTTTGCTCCTCGCTGCTGTCTGTTGCGGCGGCTTCCACGGGATATTCGATGCGTAAATGATGAATGCCCATCAGAATGTGGATGAAGGCCTCTTTGATCTTCTTGATTTCCCGCAGGGTCAAATCGCACTCGTCCAGTTGACTTTCGGAGATTTTCTTTTCCACCAGCGAGTTCACCAGTCCTCGGATGCGCTGGGGTGTGGGGTTTTGCAGGGTGCGGCTGGCGGCTTCCACGGTATCGGCCAACATGGCGATGGCGGTTTCGCGCGACTGAGGCCGGGGCCCGGGATAGCGGAAGTCGTCCTCGTTGACCTCACTGGGTTCACTGATTTCGAGCGCCTTGCGGTAAAAGTAGGTGATCAGGCTGGTGCCATGATGCTCGGGAATGAATTGTTTTACCGCCCGGGGTAAACCATATTGTTCGGCCAGTTCCAGCCCCGCTTTGACGTGGTTGATGAGGATCAGGGTACTCATGTGGGGGGAAAGGGTCTCGTGTTTGTTCATCGCCCCCATCTGGTTTTCCACAAAGTATTCCGGCTTCAGCATTTTTCCGATGTCGTGATAATAGCAGCCTACTCGGGCCAGCAAAGCATTGGCCCCTATCGCCTTGGCGGCGGATTCCGCCAGGTTGCCCACAATGATGCTGTGGTGAAATGTCCCCGGCGCTTCCACCGAAAGCCGCTTTAAAAGCGGATGATTCATGTCCGACAGTTCCAATAGGGTGATGTCGGTGGTCACATCAAACAATCGTTCAAAAATACCAATCAGCATAAATACCGCTGTGGGCGTAAATATGGAATTGGGCAGCAAATAAAAGCTGAATTGGGTGAGAATGTTCTTGGTGGAATCGAAGTGGAGCAAACCAAAGGTCAGGTTCACAAAAAAGTAGGCTACCGCAATCATTAAAATGGCTCGAAACATCTGACCGCGATTGCGGATTTTTTGCACGGAATAAAGGGCAATGGTCCCCACAATCAGGGTCATAAAACCGTAAGCATAGTCATTGCCCTGATAGGCTCCCATAATCAGGCTCAGAGATACCGTGCCAACAAAAGCCACGCTGGCATCCAACAACATGGATAACAACATGGGAGCCAAAATGACCGGGATGCTGTAATGGTGCCATTGTAGCACATCTCCGATCAGGGAGGTGAGAATGAACTGAATGAGGAAAATCAGGGTGATCATCCCCAGCAGTTTGTTGTCCCGAATGAGGTGATGTCGGAAAAAGAAAAGAAACAGGGAGGGGATCAGCAAAACGAATATGGCGAATAGGTATTTACCGGTATAGAATTTAACCCGTTTCCATTTTCCGGTCTGGTCGGCCCGTTCCCGGAGGGCCACGGCCATGGATTGAAGCTTACGGTAAATTTCGGGGGTGATGATCTCGTTTTCCCCCACGATGCGCTGGTTTTCGTAAACAAATCCCCGGGTTTGGGGGACATCATGCACCGCCTTTTCTTTGCGTTCCTGGGTCAGGTCTTCGTTGTATACCAGGTTGGGGATTAAAAAAGCCGGAATCAAGTAACTGGCGATTTCGTTTTCCGGGGCGTCGCCCGAATACACATTTTGCAGCAGGTTGTAAATATGGGTGGCCGCTTCGGTGGCATCCAGCACCTCTTTGGTGGCCACATACTCTTCTTCGCCGTTTTTAATGATGGCGACCTCCTGCTCGGGGATGTGGTCTTTTCCCCGGTCGAGCACGCCCTGGCTATACACCTCGGCAAAGCCTTTCGCCAGGTAGTCGTGAAGCGAATCCAACCGCTTGTGGGCATACAGGCCGGCCAAGGCGTTCAATTGGTCTGAGGACAGGTTCAGGTTGTACTTTAAAAAGATTTCCTGGATCAGGCTGTCGGTCAGGGTCTGGTCCAACAAGGGCGGCTGCGTGATAACGATTGTGTCGGCAATCCCCGCCTTGCGAAAAAAGTCTTTTAGTTCGGTGAAAAACAGCTTTAAGAGAATAAGCTGTTTGTTAAGCACGCCCGGTCGGTAATCGAATACCCGGGGCACACTCAACCAGGCCTTGCGGCGTTCGGCCTTGAGTTCGTCCTCAGTTTTTAAAATAGGAAAAGTGAATGGAGCGATGATTTCTTCCCGGGCTATGCTGCCCACAGTCAGATTGCGATATTCGAAGGGGCGTTCCGAAGGCAATAACCACACAATGGCCAGGATGAGTATGGCCGCAAAAGTCGCTTTGACCAGAAAGTCCTCCAGAGAGGTGTGCAAAACTTGTCGGGTTCTTAAAAATTCTACGAATTTTTCCCAGAAGGATTTAAGCATGGTAACCTGTTGTGTTTAGGGTTCACAATTTAAGGGGACATACTCCAAGGTGCAAGTTGAATTCTGGTCCTGGTGATTTCCGATATGAGGGACGCCGGTATCCGGCCCGTGATCGTTGTGAGATACCATTCCTCCATTATTCTCGAGTAACATTACGGTCGCTGCCCAACCGATGCGGCTTCGGCGAGAAATGATGTTCTTTTTCCGGTCTCCATTTTCCGCAAGGAATTATTAGTCCGAACCGGTGAAAAGTTCCGCCGGCGACCATCGTCACAAAGGAATATAATTGTCGAACTTTTTTAGAATATCCTGAAGGGAGGGCATCTCCAGTTTTCGGGTCACGATGCCGCCGGCCCGAAAAATCAGCTCGGAGGCCTGGTGGAAGTCTTCGCCCCGATATTTATCCGACAAATAGACCACCTCGCTCATTTTCTTTTGGGCGATCTTCTTGGCGCATTCGTTACAGGGGAACAGGGTGGTGTAGATACGGCAGCCTCTCAGGTCGCTGGTGGTGGAGTTGAGAATGGCATTGGCTTCGGCATGGACCACATACGGATATTTGGTTTGCAGCCAGTTTCCTTCGCGGTTCCAGCTGAATAAGGATTCATCGGCGCCGGCCACGAAGCCGTTATATCCTGTTCCCACAATGTGATTTTCCGGATTGACAATAACAGCTCCTACTTTGCTGTTCGGATCTTTGGAGCGCAGGGAAGTGAAAATGGCAATGCCCATAAAATATTCATCCCAACTGAGATACAACAAGGAGTCCATAACGCTAATCCCCCGCATTTATGGATTCACTGGTTTGCAATCGAATCACGGATATTTCTGCCGGGGCCTGGTAACGCACCGGAGCAAAGGTCAGGCCGATGCCGTTGGTGACCACGACCCAGAGCCGACCATAGGCATAAGCCCCGGAGAAAAAGCGGTTTTCCAGTTGTGTGGGGGTGAAGGTGAACCCAAAGGGCCGGAACACGATCTGGCCGCCGTGGGTGTGCCCCGCAAGCACCAGGTGGTAACCGGCCTGCCCGGCCAGTTCGATAAGCGCCTGGCTGGGTTGGTGAACCAGCAAAATTTTGAGTTCGGCATCGGGGGCCGACTGAAGGATCGCCCGTGCCTGCGCTTCGGGAATGGGCCGGCTGTAAATGTTCGTTATCCCTGTCACCAATACACGATTCCCTCGCCAGGGGAATATCCGGTGCTGATCCTGAAGAAACTCCCAGCCACAGGATTGCAGCCCTGCGGGAATCGGTTTGGGGGCGAACCAGAAGTCGTGGTCTCCCATGCAGGCCACCCGGGGAACCGAATCAACCATCCCACAGAGCAATTCCAGGCCTTGTTGAACAAAATGGTTTTTCCAGGTGACCAGATCGCCGGCAAAGGCGATTAAATCCGGCGGGTGTTGGCGGATCGCCTCCCAAACCGGAGCCAATCGCTCCGGGGGCGTGTATCGGTCCACCTGAATATCGGCCAACAGTGCGATTCGAAAATGGTCGAAGGCGGCGGGAAGTTGCCGGAGAGGAAGCACGTGTTCCCGCAAACGAACGTTCCGGGTGTCGTTGAGAATTCGATAGCTCACATAGATAAACAGGGTCGGAATGAGCAGCAGTTGAAAGGCCGCAGCCAGTCGACGGACCGGCGGGCTCGAGGAAAAAAATTTCTTCCAGACGATCGGAACCCCGGTGAGCAATAGTAAATACGGGAAGAGTTCGGCGGATGTCAAAAAGGCGATCCAGAACGGGTAATTCAGCAAGTAATCCCAGAGTCCGATGTGTTCCTGGTACAAAAATACCCCGGTTCCGCCGGAAAGGGAATATTGTGCAAGGGCTACTGCGGGGAGAAGGAAAGAACCCAGAGGCAGCCAACGGAGCCATTTGAGCCGGCGCCGGGGGAGTTGCGGCCAGAGGGTGAGCAGAGCCCGTTGCACGCGGTAAACGGTAAAACAGTGCAGCAGAAAAGCCAGGGGAGCGGTGATCAGCAGCATGCGAAGGGGCCAAGGCATTCAAAACATCCTTTCTTTATGCGGGAAACGGTTGATTCGTCCCTCAAAACAACGTATTTTACATGGAACTAAAGTTAAGAATGATATGAATTTATACCGATTTAAAGGAAATTTCAAAAGCTTTTTGTTTGTCCTGGCCATCGGCATGGCCCTGGGATTTGTGTACTACACCCAAACGTTGGTCAACGCACTGCAACGCCAATCGGAAGAATTTCTAAAATTCCGGATCAAGATTTTTGAAGAAAACATCAACAACGAAACCCTTCAGGACCTGAGCTTTTTCTTCCAGGAGGTGATTCAGCAGGCCGATTATCCCATCATTTACACCGACGCCGAGAATAATCCCATTTACTGGCGGAATGTCGATGTACCCCCCTACATCAACCGTCCCATTCCCGAAGACACCCTCCAGTACCTGCGGAAACTGATTGCCCGCTTCGATGCCAAAAATCCGCCCGTATCCATTTCTTTTCAGGGGCGGATATTGGGATATTACCATTATGGAGAGTCTCCCATTATTTACAGACTGCGCTGGTTGCCCTATGTGGAAATTGTTGTGGTGGCGCTCTTTATCCTCATTGGTTATGCGGGGTTTAGTTCCATCAAAAAAAGTGAGGAGCGGTTTATCTGGGTGGGCATGGCCAAAGAAACGGCGCATCAGCTGGGAACGCCCCTGTCTTCTCTCATCGGCTGGGTGGAATATTTGAAAGCCTCGCCCGAAAAGGTCGATCCGGTTTTACCGGAACTGGAAAAGGACGTGGTACGGTTGAAGGTTATCGCCAACCGCTTTTCTCAGATAGGTTCCTTGCCGGATTTAAAACCGGAAGAATTGCCCCGATTGATCACCGAGACCCTTCACTATTTTCAAAAACGATTGCCCCGGCAGAACGGACGGGTGGTCTTGAAGGCGGAGGTGGAGGCCGATCTGCCCGTGGTGCGGGTGAACCGCGATTTATTTTCCTGGGTATTGGAGAATTTGATCAAGAATGCTCTGGATGCGCTTGGGGATAACGGTGGAGAAATTCTCATTACGGCGGGAAAGGTGAACGAACACAAAGTGTTCCTTGAGGTACGGGATACCGGGAAAGGCATCAGCAGTGGAGATCGTAAAAATATTTTTAAGCCGGGGTTCAGTACAAAGAAGCGGGGCTGGGGATTGGGTTTGAGTCTGGCCAAGCGGATTATCGAAGAGTACCACGGTGGCAAGATATTCCTCAAGGAGTCGCATCCCGGCAAAGGTTCCGTTTTTCGCATCGAATTGAAGGTGCGGAAAGCCTCCGCATAAGCCGGCCCTTCTCGGATGCCGCACGGCATCGCGTTTCCCGGCCTAACGGCTCCGGATGAGGGCGTCATGCCGCCATCGCCGGTGCACAACGGGAAAGGCGGATGGAGAACCCGGTCCGCAAGGATTACCGTGCCCGGGGGTGAAATTTCCGGTAGACCTCTTTCAGATACCCGGAGGTTACGTGGGTGTAAATCTGAGTGGTCGAAATATCGGCGTGGCCTAACATTTCTTGAACCGCCCGCAGGTCGGCCCCATTTTCCAAAAGGTGGGTGGCAAATGAATGCCGAAAAATATGCGGATAAACCGGTTTGTTTATACCGGCCATGGCCACATATTTTTGTATCAGTTTCCAGATCCCCATGCGGGAGAAGGGCTTGCCGAATCGATTCAGGAAAATTTGACTGCGGGAGGAGAGTCCCCGGGATAACAGGGGGCGGACCCGGGCCAGATAGATTTTTAACCAGTGACGGGCCTGACTACCCAGCGGAACATAGCGCTCTTTGGAGCCTTTTCCTGTCACTCGCACGATCGCTTCTTCGAAGAAAACATCTTCTATGCTTAACCGAATCAGTTCCGAAACGCGCAATCCCGCACCATAGAAAACTTCCAAGATGGTTCGATCCCGAATGCCTGTCGGGCGATCGGTATCGGGCTGCTGAAGAAGGGTTTCCATTTCTTCGAGGGACAGTACTTCGGGCAGTTTGCGTTGCAGGCGGGGGGTTTCCAGCAATTCGGTGGGATTCCATTCGGTTATGCCCTCCAGCACCAGGAATTGATGAAATCCCCGGAGCGCGGAAAAATTGCGCGACAGGCTGCTGGCGGCCAGACCCAGTTGCGAAAGCATTTCGTTATATTGTTGAATTAGGGATGGGGTGATCGTCTCCACCCGCGTGATCGCATGTTGCTGTAAAAAATCCAGGTATCGGCTTAAATCCCTCTGGTAAGCGAACTGGGTGTTGTTGGAGAGATTTTTTTCCAGGGCCAGATAACGGAGGTATCGTTCCAGCCACTTGCGCCAGTTCATGGATCATCTTCCCCGTATGAAGGGATTGTATTGCTTCTCGTGCCCCACAGTGGTTTCCGGGCCGTGGCCGTTGTACAGCACGGTTTCGTCCGGAAGGGTGTAGATTTTCGTTTCTATGGTCTTCAGCAGCTGGTCGTGAGAACTGTTGGGAAAGTCGGTCCGGCCGATGGATTCCCGAAAAATCACATCCCCCACAAATGCGGCTCCATCGGTGATCAGGCTGATATGGCCGGGCGTATGCCCCGGGGTGTGCCGCACTTGAAAATAAAGATCGTCCACTTGCAGCTCGTCCCCTTCTTCCAGATAGGCATGGGGCGGGGGGGATTCCAGATGAACGCCCAACATCAAGGATAAATTCAAATTGGGGTCACTCAAATAGGGCTCGTCCAGGGGATGAATAAGCAATTTGGCCCCGGTTTCCCGGATGATCGTGGCATTTCCGGCAATGTGATCCCCGTGGCCATGGGTGTTGATCAGATACACCAGTTCCAGTTGCAGGGCCTGAATTTGTTGGAGAATCGGTTGCACCGTTTCGGCGGCGTCGATTAAAATAGCACGGCGGGATCGAGAAGACTTTATCAGATAATTGTTGACTCCAAAAAATCCCAGGGTGAATTTGAATATTTCCATGGAGATTAATCGGTGTTATTATCCACAGGCAACAGGTGTTCCGTAATGGACAGGGCGATCCCCGAGAGCATGACTTCGGGGGCCAGCTTGGTGAAATCTCCCGAAAGGACTCGGCGTTCCACATTGGCATAAACCGAGCATCCCGCCCCTTTTTCCACAATAACACCGGTGAGGCGCCCCTGATGTTCGCTGAAAAAGATCACTTCCCCCAGAGATTCGCTGGGGACATAACCCGCACAGTTGTGCAATTGTATATGGGTATTCATGGTGTAGATGGAAATTAAACTTCCATGTTCCGATCCGGTATCCACTTCGGGGTAAATTTCCAGGGCCAGGCGACGCTTGTCATCGGGATTTTCCAGCACAAAACGGAAATGGTCGACCCGTTTTATGGGAGACACTCCTAACACCTGACTAATGGTTTCAATATCTCGAGTTTCAAATTTGAAAGGTTTCAAGTTGGTTCTCCCATTACGTCTCTGGATTTAAAAATTTATGAAATTGTTGAACATTCTCCAAACGCAATTTCCATAAGCTTCGGGCCTGGGGGGCGGGGGCGAAAAGGGTAGAAGGTATTTACGAGATTCCCCGGGGTGTGCTTGACAAATTTAGCGGGGGGCGTTATATTTTGCTGTCTTTAAATGCGGGTGTGGATGGCCGACGGAAATTTATATACGCTTTCAGATGTTTATCGACACGAACTGAAAATCAAGCGGTCGACCTTTATTGGTACGGTTGCTCCTGCCCGATCGAAAGCGGAGGCCCAGGCGTTTGTTCGGCAGATCAGCAACGAGTTTCATGATGCAAGCCACAATTGCTTTGCTTATCGAATGGATCCGTCCTCCTTTCGCTATTCCGATGACGGCGAACCTTCCGGCACCGCCGGACGCCCGATACTCTCCATGATCGAAAAATATCAATTCATACAGGTCGTGCTGGTGGTGACTCGCTATTTCGGGGGGATTCAACTGGGAACCGGGGGATTATCTCGCGCTTACGCCCGCGCGGCGGAGGAAACCCTGCAAAAAGTTTCTCGAAGGCCGGTGATATGTTATCAACAGTTGCGTCTGCACTATGATTATTCGTTTATTCGGGCGGTGCACACCTTGTTGGAAAAGTATGGAGGTAAGGTTGTAGAAAGCGAATATCAGCATCAGGTTCACGCCGTTGTGGAGGTGCCCCGAGAGTTCGCCTCGGAATTTCAGACCATGTTGCAACAGCAAACGGCCGGGCGAATTGTGGTGGAGGAATGCCGATGAAAGTTGCCGCCCAGAAAATTTCTAAGACCATAAAGGGACGGCCCGTTGTAAGAACCCTTTCCTTTGAGGCGGCTTCGGGGAAGGTGTTGGGACTGTTGGGACCGGATGGAACGGGTAAAACCACCATCCTGAGAATGGTTCTGGATTTAATCCGCCCCGATGAAGGTGCCATCCTGTTTGATGATCAAAAATTGGGTCCAACTATTCGTGCCCGGGTGGGTTATCTACCCGAGCAGCGGGGCCTGTATCCCCATTATCGGGTAATCGATGTATTGATTTATTTTGCCCGTTTGAAACGGCTTTCCCGTAAAAAGGCCCAGGTCGAGGCGGTTCGCCATCTGGATCGTTTCGATTTGATTGAATATATGGATCAGACCGTGGGAGAGTTGAGCCCGGAGTTGCAGCAGAAGGTGCAGATTCTGCTCACCGTTCTGCACGAACCGCGAGTGTTGATTCTGGACGAACCTTTTACCGGCATGGAAGGCATGAATGCCGAATTGATAAAAAAGTTGATTTTGCGTTACCGGGAAGAGCAACGCACCGTTATTCTGGCCACCCGGCACATGAATCTTGCGGAATCTTTGTGCGATCGGATCCTGTTATTGCATCAGGGACAGGCCGTTTTGCAGGGTTCTGTGGAGCAAATTCGAAAAAAATACCGGGAGAATCTGGTGCTGGTGGAAGGGGAAGATAATCTCACCGGTTTGAAGAAGATAGCCGGGGTGAAAAAATTTCTGTTAGAAAATCAGGTGGCCCGGTTGTATGTGGATCCGAATCAGCCGGTACAAAAGGTGCTGGATCAGATTATCAAGCAGGTGCGCATCACCCGCCTGGAAGTCAATCGGCCCAGTCTGGAAGATATTTACCGGGAAGCGGTTAATCACCAGGGAGAAGCATGAGAAATTTGTGGATCATTACGGGGTGGGAGTTCTGGCGGCATCTCAAGTCCAGAAGCTTTTTACTGGCGACGTTTATTCCGCCGTTATTATTTACCGTGGTGGCTGTTGTTTTATTCTTTTTTTATCGGGAATCTCGCACCCCCCAACCCCGGGTCATTGGATGTGTGGAACTGGATACCACTCGTTATTGTGAGGCGATTCAGAAGAAACTGGACAACTTTACCCTGCCCGGTACCCACACCCCCGCTGTGGTATTGATCGATATCCAGGCCGATACCACCGATGACCTTCAAAATCTTTTTCAGGAAGTGGCCCGTTTGAAACACGAACTGGATAGTTTAAACGACGCCTATAATCGGATTAAGGAACGGCGTCGTTATATTTTTCAGCGGCCCGATTCTCCAACCAAGGAAAGACTTCTGCGCCAGACCTATGAACAACTGCACCTGACCCGGGAGCAGCGGGATCTGGCCGAAATTGAGTACAATCGTCAAAAAGCCTACGTCGATTCCCTGTGGCAAATGCAAATCCTGAAGACTGCCGACAGCCTGCTGTTTACTCAGGTGGTGGAAGGGTATTTAATTTTAAGGGGCGAAGAATTGCAAGACGGCCGGGTGGAGTTCCATTCCATCTATCCCAATCAATTCTTACAGATCGAGCCGCTTAAAAACGTGTTACAGGAACTTTTGGTGGAAATGCGGTTGCGCCAAGAAGGCATTACCATTTCTCAGATTCACGAGTGGTTGAAACCGGTGGTAATCAACGAAATTCTGGTCGAAGGTGCCCGAAAACGGGAATTCAGTTTTCTTCAATCCTATCTGGCGCCCGTTATTGTGGTGGTATTTCTGTTCATTTCCATTTTCACCCCCGGGGGATTTCTCTTTTACAGTTTGATTTCGGAAAAGGCTAACCGGGTGCTGGAAATACTGATGACATCGGCCAACAGCTTTCAGATCATTGCGGGCAAGATTTTGGGTCTGGGGCTTCTGGGTGTTGTGCAAATTGTCATCTGGTTGATTCTTACGAAGGGGTTAATCCTTGCCGGTTGGATTTCTGTGGAAAATTTGCCCTTTTTTACTCTGCACAACCTGGGCTTTTTTGTGCTCTACTTTGTGTTGGGCTATTTCTTCTTCGCCGCCATTTATGTCGGCATCGGCTCGGTTTATTCCAACGAAGAAGAGGCGCATCATATCAATCTGATGTTGCGGATGCTGTCGATCTCCCCCATTCTGTTTTCGGTTCCGATTTTGATGTTCCCCGACGCCATTTTTGTGCGCCTTTTTTCCTTCATTCCCTTTTTAACGCCCACGTTTATGGTGTTGCGGACGCCGCTTGGGCATCCGCCGGAAATCGATTACATCATTTCCGTGGGGGTGATGCTCTTTTCCACGCTGGTGGCGTTGTGGGTTTCCGGTCGATTGTTCCGGAATTCCAGTCTGTTTGATCACCGAACGCCCGGCTGGGGGGAGGTATGGAAGTTGCTGTGGGGCAAGGGATGAACCAGGGCTGCGGCGCTTTCGCCCGCCGCCGTAGGTGCCAACGGGTTTTTCCCGAACAGATTTGGGGGCTGGGTCCGCCAAGGATGCCCGGCCCACCCGGTACCTATCCGGGTAGGCCGGGCTTTAGGGGGTGAGGTCATTGATGGGTGCCGGTATGTTCAATTGGTCAGGTTGTACAGGCGACTGTGACGCTGAAGATCGCGGTGATTGATGATGGTGATGCGTCCTCGAGAAAGCTGCACCAGTTTTTCCCGCTCAAAAGTTTTTAGCACGCGGCTGACCACTTCCCTGGCGGTGCCTAATTCCCGGGCGATATCCGAATGGGTGACCCGGAGAACCGGACGATGTTCTTTGTGAAACGATTGTAACAAAAATGCGGCTACCCGTTCATCGACCCGTTGAAAGGCCAGGGCCTCCACCTTGGAAATGATTTCCGTAATCCGTTGAAAAATGAGTTGAAATACGAAAGAGCGCCACAAGTCGTGACGATTGATCCAGTCCCGAAACACCGGAGCGGGAACCGCTACTGTGGTGCAGGCGGTGTCCACAACAGCGTTGGCCCCAAATCCTGTTTGGCCTAAAATGGATAATGCCGTCAAAACACAGCAGTCACCGCGTCTCACCTTGTACAGCGTAATTTCTTTTCCCGAGTCACCGCACTTGTACACCCGGATGTTACCCGACAATACCAGCGGAAAGTAATGGGTCGTATCGCCTTCCAGGGCGACAATTTCGTGCGCATGATATTTTTTAAAGATGGCAAACTCTTCGATTTCATTCCAAATTCTGTTGTTAGCGTTTTTCAGAACGGGAAAGGCCGTCAACAATTCTTCCTTCATCGTTGCCTCCTGGTCTATGTTCAATCGGGCACGGTCACAGGTGGGTTTTCAACCAGCGGGCGTTCGGTTCGCTGGTGTTTACCCAGGCGGCTTCATGGTTGAGTCGCACGATCAAAAAAGAGATCGCCTGCAGAGCGTTTGCGTTCAATGTGTCCCGAATCTCCCTGGCCGAAAGGCCGGACTTAACAATCCAGTAATTTCCCATGGTAACGCAATGGATGCTGGCCGTTTTCAGCGTCCGGGTAATTCGCTTCCGGACACTGGCAGGTAACGGTTCCCCTGCCGTGACGATGAACGATTTGTTTGCCGTTCGGGACATGATGGCGATCCTTTACGTTTGTAAGTTAGGTCTGGAAGGGGAAGTCAATCCCCTTCCAGACCATTCCCCTGCACTTCGGGTTACTTCAGAAAGATCATCCGTCGGGTTTGAATAGGCTGTTGATTCACCGTCAGTCGATAGAAGTAGATGCCCGAAGGCAGTAGCTGTCCCTGATCGTTCCGGCCGTTCCATTGAAATTGGTACTTTCCGCCCTGAAGAACGCCGTCAAAGAGGGTGCGGACTTTCTGCCCCAGAATGTTGTAAACGATCAGTTGCACCTTCTGCCATTGGTTGCCGGCAAGGGTGACCGGAATCGTGGTCGACGGATTGAACGGGTTGGGGTAGTTCTGTCCCAGTTCAAAACGGGTCGGTATGCCGGTCAAGGATCCGTCGTCCAGACCGGTAACGCTGTCGGTGCCGCCCTGTTGCACCTGAACGGCCTGGGGATTTGCGGGATCACTATAATCGGTCCACACGGTCACCGGATCGCCCAGGTTCAGCTGTTCGATGGTTATGGGGTTAAAGTTCTGATCCAGAATGACGGTTTGTGGGGTCAGGTCGATGTTGCTATTGCCCACTACCAGTTGATCCCCACTCAGGCCGGAGACGGTACCGGCCACGGTGTTGACATTGGGATCGTCTTCCACCTTAATGCGCAGGGCCCGGTAAGAACCATTTTGCTCCTGAACGGCCTTGATTTCCACCACCATTCCAACGGACAGCTCTCCCAGAGTGATGGGAGCCCCGGATTCATTCAGAATGTCTGTGGTATTGTCCACCAGGAAATCGATGCCCCCGGCCCGCACAATGTTGGCATAGAGGGTGTCGATGGTGGCATGAATTTCGATTTCCACCCGGTTGTTATCTTCTACCTTGATCTTGATGGCAATCAACCTGCCGTCGGGTTGGATCAGGGCCTTCACCTCCACCCATTGGCCGGCTTGCAGGTAGCTGAAATCTACTGGATTTTTCGACTCGTCATAGATTTGGGTGCTGTCGGTCACGTATACTTTTTGTCCCAGAAGGGCGATCCAGTCCAATCCCACGCTGTCGATCACGGCTTCAAATTCGATCTTTTCGCGCCACAGTTCTTCCACCTTGATGCGGTAGGCGTAAAAGCTTCCATCCTGCAACCGGTAGCCTTTCACGGTTACAATCATGCCGGGGCGAAGGTCGTTGAAGGTCAAGGGGGTGCGATGGCGACCGTAAATTTCCGTGCTGGAATCGGTCTGGAAGGCAATGCCCGTAACCACCACGACGTTTTCGTAAAGGGTATCGATGGGGGCTGTTAGCTCGATCTCTATCCATTGATCGTTTTTCACTTTGATTTTGAGGGCCAGATAGCTCCCATTCGCCTGGCGCTGCGCTTCCACCTCCACTACCAGTCCCACGGATAAGTCCGAAAAGTCTAAAGGCCTATGATGCCGACCTTCGATTGTTGTTTGATCGTTGAGATAAAAAGTAAGGCCTCGTACCACAATGTATCGGGTGCCCGTGGAGTCGATTCCCAGGTCATCGATGCGGCCTTTGATTTCAAATTCGTCGCTGTAATCGTCCTCTCGTTTCACCTCAATCTTTTTGGCCAGCAGGGTGCCATCCATCAGGCGGACGGCTTCTACCTCCACAAACATATTGACTGTAATTTCGCTGAATGGAAGCAAAGCGTCATCATCGGTTTGGATCACGGTGTTGGAATCCACATATATTTGCATGGAATTGACCTTGAGGTAATTGGGTCCCACTTCCTGGACGAATCCTTCCAGTTCCATCTTCATGTAGTCATCATCAAAGTCTTCCAGTTCAATTGTTCGCGCCAGGTAGGTCCCATCGGGTTGCCGTTCGGCCTTAACTTCCACGAAATACCCCACCTGCAGCTGATCAAAGGGGATCGATTCTCCCTCGTCGTCCACAATCCGGGTGCTGGAATCGACACGGAAGCCCCATCCGTTAACGACCAGCGTGTCCGATCCAATCGCCTCGATAAATCCCTTGATCTCGAACATCTTCATCCGGTTTTTTACCTTGATGCGGGTGGCCAGTAAAGTACTGTCCGGTTGTAAAACGCCTTTCACTTCCACATAATCGCCCACTTGAAGATCGCTGAACGATAGTGGGGTATGATGTTCTCCCTGAATCATGGTGTTGGGATCGACAAAAAAGGTGATCCCTTCCACGACTAAAGAGTCCCTGCCTAAGGCGGTGATGAAACCTTCCACTTCGATTTCCATATCACCGGGGTCTTGTTGAAGTTCGATTTCTCGAGCAAGATATCGTCCATCATCCAGTACTATCGCCTCGATTTCGACATAATCCCCAACCTTGAGGTCCGAAAAGCCGATGTGCATGTGATGCTCGCTTTTGACCCGGGTGTTTTCATTGACCCAGAAGACCCTATTGTTGACCACCAGGCTGTCTGTCCCGATGGATTGAATATAGCCCCGGGTTTGCACCTCGTCGTCATCGGGGGTATCCGCCGGAGCCGGAGAGGAAAACATGAACATTACAATGCTGATGAAAATCCCTAAAACCGTCCGGTTAGGGTGTTTGAACCAAGATTGCATAAGTAACCTCCTGTTGTTATTGGGTTACCGGGGTTAGCCTCAAATTGCGTGCCAAAACACCCGGTGAGGGGAGGCAACCATGGAAGTGATTGATTATCAAGGGAATAACGGTGATAAGGTCTGACGGCCTCTCACCATCGGGAAGGAAAAGCAGCTCTTTCTGTGCACACCGGTCGATCCATTAGCGCAGAATGTGCACACCGGGAAAAAATCCGGCATTCACCCGCCGGACCGGATCCACGGGTGAATGCCCCGTTCGGTTTATTCCGCGGTGGATTTTTCGGTGTTGATCTTAAAGGGCACATATAGCGGACAAAAGCCCACAAAGGCGGTGACCAAAGGGATCAACCCTATCGCCCCCCACCAGCTCTGGTTTAGGTAACCCAGTATTATGATCACCAGACCCAGAGCTATTCGAATGATCCGGTCCGTTTTACCCACATTGCGCTTCATTGTGCTACCTCCTCCGTTTATGATAAATCTATGCGTTTGTACCTATAAAATGCGGAAAAAAAACGAAAGATACAAATGCTATCCCGTGGTTTTGTAAAGAATTTTTCCGCGGAGTTTGTACCCGGTGTCTCCCCCTGGGTTCGGATCTTTGCCGGGAGATGTTGCGTGGCCCAACCTGCCCTGGAATTCTGATTAACCGGAAGTAACTTCTGGGGGGGATTGTTTTTTCATCAACTACATTTCCAGCAAAACATTGCCTTCAACATGATACAAATTCTTGTTTTTTAAAGATGTTTGGGGGGATGGATTTTCTTTTTATAATCCGGTGTGAAAGTTTGAGGAGGCGGAATTTTAAACCTGGAGAGTCTCATGAATGGTTTTCGATACACTGCTGGGATGGTCATATGGCTTTGGGGAGGATGGGTTTGGTTGGTCCACGCCGCCGGAAGCGATACCAGCCTGGCGGTTTGGTCGCATTTTGCCGAGGAGCGGGTCTTCCCCAGGGAGAATCGTACCTTTGTGGGTGGATATGGCGAGGTGGTCTACACCCGACTGCTGGATGGAGGCGCAGTAGCCGATGTGGAATTCCGACGCTTCATTATTTTTCTGGATCACTATTTTAATTCCTGGGTGTCTTTTCAATCGGAATTGGAGCTGGAACACGGTTCCGAATTGGCCTTAGAGCAGGCCTTTCTGGAAATGCGGGTTCGGCCTTATTTACAGATTCGATCGGGGCTGTTGCTGGTTCCCATGAGCATCATCAATTTGTATCATGAACCCACCTATTTCCCTACCATTTATCGACCGTTTCTCGATCGGTATTTGATTCCATCCACCTGGCGGGAGTTCGGTGTGGGACTGGCCGGGTATTTTCGCTTTGGCTTGAAATATTATGCCTACTTGCTGGCCGGCATGAATTCCGAGACCATGGTTGGGTCCAGCTTTGTTCGAAAAGGGCGCCAGGGTGGGGGCAAGCTAAAGGGGAATGCCGCGGGCAACGGCAAGGTGATAGTCAACCAGCCGGCCGTCACCCTGCGGCTGGACTATTCCACGCCCGTTGCCGGCCTGCAGGTGGGGGCGGCCGTTTATCGGAGTGGGCTGGACAACCGTAAAGACGGAATAAAGACCGGGAGTGTGCTGACTCTGGTTTCTCTGAACGCCTCCTACCAGCACATGGCGTGGGAATTAACCGGGCAATGGGTTGCAGGATTCCTTAGCCGGGTGGACCAAATGAATCGGGTGAACCAGTTGACCCCGGAAAACGCCCTGGCCGCTCGGGCCACAGGGTACAATGTTTCGGTAGCCTTTGATCTATTGAGTCTGCGCAGCACGCCCACATCCATTCGGCTCCTGCCGTTCTATATGTTCGAAAAGCTCAATCTACACGATCGGATACCGGTCACCGCCGTCAAAAATGGGGCCTACAATTCCTACCATCACCGGATGGGGTTGGTGTTTAAACCGGCGGAGAACGCGGTGTACAAACTGGAATATCGCATTTCAGGGACGGAATTGCCCGAGGATGTACCCCGGATATACGTGCAGCTGGGTGTGGGGTATAATTTTTAGGAGATGGGCATGCACCGGATTCTTCCCATGGGGATGTTCATCCTGCTGACGGTTCAGGGGGGCTACCCTCAGCTACCACCTGCCGCTGTTCACCCGAGGCGGTTATCGGCCTCCATCCGGGAAGTGGTGGGGGTTACCGTCCCGATACGATGGGAGTCGTGGCCCTTGCAGAAGGAGCATCGGGAGCGGTTGCGGGAACGGTTGCGGGTCCGGCGCATTCCCTTCGATACCCTGACCATCGGCCATCTGGTGCAGGACAGTCTCCATCTGGATATTCTTCTGGGGATCGCTCCAAGCAAAGCGGAATTGTTTATTTTCGCCGTTTATTTGGATCCCGACAGGGGTTCCGTTTTTGAGGTGGACGTGCTGGATTATCGAGAGTCCTATGGTGGCGAAATCGACTACATCGTATTCCGCCGCCAGTTTCGGGGGAAACAATCGCCCGAGGATATCATCTTCCGCAAAACGATCCGCAATATTTCCGGAGCAACCATAAGTGCACGGTCGCTTACCCGGGGCGTCCGTCGGCTGTTGATGCTCTACCGCTTTATGAGTACCCGGTATGATTTACACCCTTTAAGAAAGTTCAATAACGGAAACCGTCAACCAAAATGAGGGCCATTTTATGAAAGGCGTTGTTATGACCATACTGTTGCTGATTGCAGGGAATGCCCTGCTCCATGCTGAGGCCGATTCCCTGCGCTATTCGAATGCCCTGGTGGTTACTGCAGAGGAATTGCGGGAAGGGGTGTATGGTTACGATTTGTTTGACGTACTGGCGGCCTTGTGGAACAAGGCCGGTATCACGGTCAAGAGCTCCAGTGATGTGGGAGCGGAGGACTGGTTGCTGATTCGGGGTTACCCCAGGGATAGCGGGCGCAATGTGTTGGTGCTTATCGATGGAATGCCGTTGAACGATGGATTGAGCGGGGCCAATGAATTTGCTCATCTGCCTCCCATCGAGTTGATCGAAAAGATCATTGTGTATCGCCCGCCCCTTCCGGCGCGTTTTGGTGGGGCCCACGCGGCCGTGGAAATCGTCACCCGTCAAACGGTAAAAGAGTATCGTTCGGAAGTCTCCGGCGGTTACGGTCAGTATCAATCTTTGCTGGGGGCATTGCAAACCCAGGGGCGCCTGGGAAATCTCCAGTATCAAATTTTGGTGGATTATTTAAGAACCGCAAACTTAACGGGGGTGCGTCGCACGCCACCCAAGGAGAATCTGGTCTATGGCGATCGTTCCTATTGGATTGCAAAACCGGCAGGGAAAATCTCCTATAAAGTGGGGGCGCATTCGAATATTTCCCTTTTCGTTCAGTATGTGAAAAGTTACAAGCTGTTTTCCGATCAGATATTTCGAGATCAAAAAGAATTTCGGGAGCGGGACTTATCCATGGTCAACCTGAATTACCGATTGATCCTGGGGAACCGTTTTACTTTGACCTCTGCCTTGTTCCGCACGGATGAGACGTATTTACTCAATTTGAAGCAGCACCCCACGGTTCGGGATCAGAAGCGGGTGGTCCAGGGAACCAAGGTGGATGCTTTCCTGGCCCTGCCGGGTAATCACAGGCTTTCGGCCGGGGTGTTTTTTCTGGACAACAACGCCAGGGAACGGCTGGCCTCTCCCCTGGCTCTCACCCGGACGACGATTTTGGGGGTATACCTGGAGAATCGCTGGCAACCCATACAGAAGGTTGGAATAACGCTGGGACTGCGCTACGACGATCATTCGGAAACCACCGGACGTTGGAATCCCTCGGTCGCCTTGGAATTGCAGCCTCTGGAAAGACTTACTCTTCAGGGTCGATGGAGCCGTTCCACCCGCTGGCCCGGATTGAGCGAATTTGCTATCCAGGAACCTTCCCAAAAGCTGCAGGGAGAGCAAATGCAAGGCTACGACGTGGGATTCCATTGGCGGATGATCCCCCGTCGGGTGACGATGCGCTTGACATATTTCCATTTGACCCTGGAGAACGAATCCCGCTTTGTCCTGGACTTTTCTCCCCCATTCCCCCGGGCCTATTATCAGAATGCCGACGATCGAATCCAATCTCGCGGGGTAGAGCTGGAGGCGCACTGGAATTGGTCCCGGCATTGGAAGGGCTACTTGAATTATACTTTCAACGAGGTGCGTCGGCGGCCCTCGGGAACACCCCTGGCTTATAGTCCGCCACGCAATTTGCTGAATTCCGGAATCACTTATTCCCGCCGGCAATTTTTAGGCAAAATAGAAGTCCGCTATGGTGGAGAAGCCCAGGGAGTTCAGGCCATGCGCGGCCGACCCACGGTTCTGGAATCGTGGCTGTTGATCGACCTGGCCTTCCAGCTGCGCCTGACCAAACAGTTTCACCTGTTAGGGCACATATCCAATATTACCGATCAAACTTACGAGACCTTTGATGGTCGGCCCATGTTTGGTCGGACGGCCATTCTGGGAGCACGGATGATGTTTTAAATCGTCTCCCGGATAGGATCACAAGGGAGTTGAACAATACCCGGGATCGGTATACATTTCCCGGACAAACAGAACCGATCACCTCCCCCGGTGGAAAATCGGCGTTCTCACCGGGGGAAGGATGAACCGTTGGAAAAGAGAAATCCCATGATCAACCGAACAGTTCATTTATCGCATTGGCCTCGCCCGTGGATCGGGATTCTGGTGGCGTTTCATTTGGCCGTATTGGGGGGGTATGCGGTGGGGTTTTTGAATTTAGTGGAGACTCGCCAGTTGAGCCCCACCGGCATCGAGACCCACTTATGGGGAAGCGACGAAAATGCGTGGGGGGTGGGGCCGTTGATCCCTCGGAAATCGCTGCGGGAATTGATTATTACCACGCATAATCATGTGCTGGGGTTGAGCAGCATTTTTCTAATCGTGGGAATGGTATTCATGATGACCCCCTCGGTTCCTTCCCGATGGCGGGCGATCGTTGCCGTGGAACCGTTCATTTCCTTGCTCCTCACCTTTCTGTTTCTCTGGTTGACCCGTTTTTTCCATCCGGGATTCGCCTATCTGGTTCTCCTGAGCGGTATCTTGATGCATGGAGCTTTTCTGTTCATGGTCTTGGCCAATCTGGTTGTATTATTCCGACGTCTGACCGTTTAATGGTTTTCCGGTAACGCCCGTGTTGTCCCGTGGCGCGGCCTCGGGTTTCTCCTTTTTCTATTTTATTCCCTCTGATTCTTCCGTATATTTGGCGGAAAATTTTTGGGAATTATGACTGATTTTGCAGTTGCGTCCGTTCAAACGTCCCCGCCGAAGGCACGCCTGATTCTGGAAGATGGTTCTATTTTTAAGGGAGTTTCATTTGGTTATCCGATTTCCCGGGCCGGTGAAGTCGTCTTTAACACCGGCATGGTGGGATACCCGGAAACCTTGACCGATCCCTCTTATTTTGGTCAAATTCTGGTGCTGACCTATCCGTTGATTGGCAATTACGGGGTTCCGGCCCATCGGATGTCTGGTGGAATTTTGGAACACTTGGAATCCCGACGCATTCAGGTTCAGGGTCTCATAGTGGCCGGCGCCTCGGAGGAATTTTCTCACTGGAACAGTCATCGTTCCCTCAGCCGGTGGTTGCAAGCGCAGAAGGTGCCGGCTCTCTCCGGGGTGGATACCCGTACCCTGACCCGCAAGTTGCGGGAAAAAGGTACCATGCTGGGCAAAATTGAGTTTGATGGGCAATCGATTCCGTTTTATGATCCCGATCAAGATAATCTGGTGCAAAAAGTGAGCATCCGTAAGGCGCGAACCTACGGCAGCGGCAAGCTGACGATCGCTTTGTTGGATTGTGGCTGTAAAGAGAATATCGTCCGAAGTTTATTGTTGCGGCAAGTGCGGGTGATTCGGCTACCCTGGGATTACGACCTGCGGCAAATAGAATTCGATGGGCTGGTCATTTCCAACGGTCCGGGCAATCCGAAAATGTGCCGCAAGGTGATCTTGCAGATTCGCCGGCTGATGTTTCAGAATCGGCCCATGCTGGGTATCTGCCTGGGGCATCAGCTGATGGCGCTGGCAGCCGGAGCCAATACGTTTAAGTTGAAATATGGCCATCGGGGACAAAACCAGCCGGTGCAGGAAAAGGCCCACCACCGCTGCTTTGTCACCTCCCAAAACCATGGGTTTGCTGTGGATGGGCATACGTTACCGGACGATTGGGAAACCTGGTTTGTCAACTTAAACGATGGTACCAACGAAGGAATGCGCCATCGGGAACGGCCGTTTATGAGCGTCCAGTTTCATCCGGAGGCCGCTCCGGGGCCTGTGGATACAGGATTTGTGTTTGACGAGTTTCTGGCAATGGTACGGAGCGGGTCCTCCCGACGGGATCGTGAATAGAACCCCGCTGAATGAAAAGGATGAGCGTTTGCCTATCCGGCGGGTCAACGCCGGGAAGCAAGGGTGGCGGGCGGAAACAGAGTGTAAAAAAATGAGTGACCTATGAAAAAGGCCAGACCCAGGAAGGTACTGATTCTGGGAAGCGCTGCTCTGAAGATCGGCGAGGCCGGTGAATTTGACTATTCCGGGAGTCAGGCCATCAAAGCCCTGAAGGAAGAAGGCATTCAGACGGTGTTGGTCAATCCCAATATCGCTACCATTCAAACCTCCGAGGCCATGGCCGATCGGGTGTATTTTTTACCGGTGGATGGGCATTTTGTGGAGCAGGTAATCGCCCGCGAGCGGCCTGATGGTATTCTCCTGAGTTTTGGGGGACAAACGGCTTTGAATGTGGGCATTGCCTTGCACCGGCAGGGTATTCTGGACCAATACGGGGTGAGGGTGCTGGGTACGCCCATTCAGGCCATACAAGATACCGAAAATCGGGATCGTTTTCGACAGCGGTTGCATGAAATTCAGGCCCAAACGCCACGAAGCCGGGCGGTGGAAACGGTGGATCAGGCGGTAGAAGTGGCCGGAAGAATTGGTTATCCCGTCATGGTGCGCATTGCCTATGCCCTTGGGGGATTGGGTTCCGGGGTGTGCCGTAACGAGAAGCAGTTGCGCCGGTTGGCCGGAAAAGCCCTCTCCTACACCAGTCAAATACTTATCGAAGAGTATCTGGAAGGATGGAAAGAAATCGAATACGAGGTGGTGCGGGATGCCTATGACAACTGTATCACCGTGTGTAATATGGAAAATTTCGATCCTCTGGGGATTCATACCGGCGAAAGCATTGTGGTCGCTCCCAGCCAAACTTTGAATAATCGAGAATACCATTTATTAAGGGAGGTGGCCATCCGGGTCATTCGGCATCTGGGGATTGTGGGGGAATGCAATATTCAGTTTGCCCTCGATCCTCGCTCGGAGGATTACCGCATTATCGAAGTTAATGCCCGATTGTCCCGCAGTTCGGCTCTGGCTTCCAAGGCCACGGGGTATCCGCTGGCGTTTGTGGCCGCTAAACTGGCTCTGGGTTATGGCCTATTCGAACTGCCCAACCATGTTACCCGGGTTACCCGAGCCTATTTCGAGCCGGCATTGGATTATGTGGTGGTTAAGATTCCCCGCTGGGATTTGAAAAAGTTTCGGCGGGTCTCCCGCCGGATCGGTTCGGGGATGAAGTCTGTGGGGGAGGTAATGGCCGTCGGCCGTACTTTCGAAGAGGCTTTACAGAAAGCCTTGCGGATGGTGGAAATCGGTGCCCGGGGTTTGGTGGCCAACGACAATTTTCGATTCCAGAATCTGGCCAAAGAAATTCGCGAGCCCACCGAAGAACGGGTGTTTGCCATTGCGGAGGCGCTGCGTCAGGGCATGTCCATTGCCCGCATCCATCGGTTATCGCACATCGACAAATGGTTCCTTTATAAAATCCAGCGGGTGGTCGATCTGGCTCAGGCTTTGCAGCGGGCGCGCAACCGGGAGGTGGATCGGGAGTTGCTGGTCCAGGCCAAGAGGGCCGGTTTCTCCGACGAACAGATCGCCTTTCTGCTGGGATGGCCGGAGGAAAAAGTGCGCCGGTTGCGGGAACATTGGGGCATTGTTCCGGTATTGCGTCAGATCGATACCCTGGCCGCGGAATTTCCCGCGCAAACCAATTACCTGTATCTGACCTATCACGGGGAGACCGATGACGTCTCCCCGCCCCAAGGGCAACGGGTGTTGATTCTGGGATCCGGAACCTACCGCATTGGCAGCAGTGTGGAATTTGACTGGTGTTGTGTCAATACCGGCCGAACCCTGAGACAGATGGGCAAGAAAACCATCATGTTGAACTACAATCCGGAAACGGTAAGCACCGATTATGACGAATCCGATCTGCTGGTATTCGATGAGATCCGACTGGAAACCGTGCTGGAGTTGTGGCGCAAACTGTCTCCCTTGGGCGTGATTGTGTCCATGGGGGGGCAAATCCCCAACAACCTGGCGCTTAAGCTGCATCTTGCGGGCGTGCGGGTTTTGGGGACTCCTCCGGAGAGCATTGATCAGGCGGAAAATCGGGGAAAATTTTCCCGTTTGCTGGATAAACTGGGTATCGATCAACCCGCCTGGAGGGAATTGACCTCGCTGGAGGAAATCAAGGAGTTTGCCCGAAAGGTGGGGTATCCGGTATTGATCCGCCCTTCGTATGTATTGAGTGGAGCGGCCATGGCGGTGGCCTCCAATGAGGGGGAACTGTATCGCTATTTGCAGCGGGCCACGGAGGTATCGCCGGAACATCCCACGGTGGTCAGCAAGTTTCTGGAAAATGCGAAAGAAATCGAGTTGGACGGGGTCGCCCGCCGGGGCGAGATTGTGGCCGAAGCCATTTCCGAACATGTGGAAAATGCCGGTGTCCATTCCGGAGATGCCACCCTGGTCTTTCCCCCCCAGCGCACTTATCTGGAAACCATTCGGCGGGTCAGGACCATCGCCCGAAGAATCGCCCGGGCCCTCCGCATCCACGGCCCCTTTAATATCCAGTTTATTGCCAAACAAAACGAAGTGAAAGTGATTGAGTGCAATTTGCGAGCCTCGCGGAGCTTTCCCTTTGTGTCCAAGATCTTAAAACGCAATTTCATCGACATCGCCACCCGCGTCATGCTGGATGATGCTGTGTCGCCTTCCATCGATTCCCTGTTCGATCTGGACTATGTCGGGGTAAAGGCCCCTCAGTTTTCCTTTACCCGTCTGGAAGGCGCCGATCCCACCACCGGGGTGGAGATGGCTTCCACGGGGGAGGTGGGATGTCTGGGCGATGATTTCGAGGAGGCTTTTCTGAAGGCGCTGCTTTCCGTGGGATTCCGATTGCCCGTGCGAAGGGTCCTCCTATCCACCGGCAATATCGAGTCCAAGGCCGAGTTGCTGGAAAGTACCCGACTAATGCATCGAATGGGCATTCGGTTCTTTGCCACCCGTGGTACGGCACGGTTCATGCAAGCCAATGGCATTCCCGTGGCAATGTTGCACTGGCCCCTGGAACGTCGACAACCCAATACCCTGGATTACATCAAGTCCGGCACAATCGATCTGGTGATCAACATCCCTAAAAATTACCAGGAAGAAGAGCTGACCAATGATTACCTTATCCGGCGGACTGCTGTGGATTATAACGTTCCCTTGATTACCAATCGGCAACTGGCGATGCGATTCGCCGAAGCCATATTTCGAAAACGTCTCGACGATCTGCGCGTTCGCAGCTGGGAAGAGTATCGCTAATCATCGGTGGAAGGTGTTCCTCCCATTGCCGTGGAGACGGGCAGGAGGGCTTCTAACC
>WFTQ01000113.1 GCA_015485355.1 bacterium
AAATCCAGCCCGATTTCTCCGATGGCAACAATTTTCGGGTGGTTTTGGGCCAGATGCTGGATGCGGCGCAGGTCTTCGCTGCGGGCCCGTTGCGCTTCGGATGGATGGATGACGGCCGCCGCAAAGATGAAATCATAGCGTTGGGCAATTTCCAGGGTGCACCGGCTGGACGCCCAATCGGTACCCAGCGTCAAAATGGCCCCCACACCGGCCTGCCGGGCCCGCTGGATGACCGCATCCCGGTCTGCCTCGAATGAGTCGAAATGCAAATGGGTGTGCGAATCGACGAATATCATGACCGTTGAATTCACCAACCTTTTAACCCATCAAGTTAGCGCCGAATTCATCCCTGGGAAAGGAAAAAGAAAAGGACGGCCCCTATCCAAGGGCCGCCTCCCGCTTGCCCTGGGGAAAACGCCTTAAAAGAAAATGAAGGTGATCACGATGAACAAAGGCACCAACAGCAAGATGGAATACATCATATAACCGAAAAAGCTGGGCATTTTGATCCCCTGTTCTTCGGCAATGGATTTCACCATAAAATTGGGCGCATTTCCAATGTAGGTCATGGCGCCAAAGAAAACCGCTCCCGTGCTGATGGCCTTCAAGTAAATCTCTTGATGTTCAATCAGTTTATGAACCGCCTCCAAGGGATCCATGCCGGCAAAAAATTGCCCCAGCGCGGTATTGAGGAAAGTCAGGTACGTGGGGGCGTTGTCCAGGAAACTGGATAAAATCCCTGTGATCCAGAAATAATGCCAGGGTTCCTTCACCGCCTGGATAATAAATTTGAGTTCTCCGTGAACGCCTGCCTGCAGCATGGCCAAAGCCGGAATGATGGTCATAAAAATCCCGGCGAACAGTTTGGCCACTTCAACAATCGGGAACCAGGTGAAGTCGTTACCCTTGCGATATTCCCAGGGAGTGACTTTAAGAGACAGCAGGCCCATCAGAATCAGAAAAGCGTCTCTCACCAGACTTTGAACCGTCAGGTGAACCCCCAGAATCGTCACTTCCCCCAGATGGACCAGTCCGCTAAACAGAACCCCGCCAATGACCCCCAGCAAAAAGATCAGATTCACCAGTCCTTTGATCTCCATTTTAACTTCTTCGGTGCGGATGTTGTGAGGGTTGTTTTCGATTTCCACTTCTTCTTCCAGTACGACTTCGTCCCCTTCCCGGGGTATTTCGAAGTGGTGTTTTTTCAGGTGTAGTTTTTTGTGCCAGCCTTCTTTACGGAACATATACGTATCGTACAAAAAGAACATGATCAGCAGAACGGCGGACAGCAGCGCCATTTCGGTAAAAATGTTAAACGTCCAGAAAAAAGGCACTCCATGCAAAAAGCCTAAAAACAACGGAGGGTCTCCCAGAGGGGTTAACGACCCGCCGATGTTACTGACCAGGAAAATAAAGAAGATGATGAGATGGACTTTGGATTTGCGGTATTTATTCATCCTTATGATGGGACGGATTAATACCATGGAGGCCCCGGTGGTGCCGATCCAAGAGGCCAGAAACGTCCCGATGAGCAATAGCACCAGGTTGGCCAATGGGGTTCCTACGGGTGCGCCGGAAATCAGGATCCCTCCGGCCACGGTAAACAGAGACCACAGTAGAATAATAAATGGAATGTAATCCTTAAAATAAATGTGCAGGATTTCGTAAACGGCTTCTCCCCGGTAGGCAAACAGGAAGGGTAGGGCAAACAGCAGCGCCCAGAAAAGGGAGACTTTCCCGAAGTGATGATGCCAGAATCTGGGGGCCGCCAGAGGGAAAATCGCGATGGATAACAGAATGCCCACAAAAGGCAGAACACTCCAGAGGGGCAACTCGGCTCCCAGGGAAGAGCCTTCGCTGCCGGGCGCCCCTTCTTCGGAAGGGCCGGGGACGAGCGAGACGGCGTCATTCGGGGGAGTCATCGCCCAGGCGGTGGTCATCGCCGCTGGAAGCAACAGGAGGGTCACCACCAGCACCAAAAGTGTCGCCGCGTTTATCTTCTGCTTCATAATGGACCTCTCATTAAACGTTGGTTAAGAGTTTCATCTGATCCAAATCACAAATTTAAAAAATCGGCTTTGAAACTAATAAAATTAATCGGGAATTCAAAATGGTATTAAAAAGCTTTTCTCGTTGGAACCCGATCGCCGTTTCCGGGGGGAGAGGGGTCCCGGCGCCCCAACACGGCGATCGGGGTCGCGGCCGAAGAAGAGACAGGAAGAAAAAAATACAGATAAAACTTTAGTTTTATATCCCTCACGGCTTAAATTGTGCGCGAAAAGGAATCGTTCTAAACAAGGAGGCGCCGTTATGAATTCCCGTTTACTGCGCTCGATGGGACTGCTGTTCGTTTTGCTGGGATTGATGTATGCCCAAAAGCGTGCCATTCAATTTGCGGATATGTGGGCCATGGGGCGGGTATCCGATCCTCAGATTTCCCCCGATGGCCGGTGGGTGGCGTATACGGTACGTTATTATGATGTGGAGGCCAATAAGGGCAATGCGGATATTCATCTGGTTTCTGTGGATGGGAAGAGTCACCGGCGGTTGACGTATAATCCCGCCAACGATTATTCACCCCGTTGGGCCCCCCGATCCGGGCGTCTGGCCTTTCTTTCCACCCGGGATGGCGTTCCCCAGATTTATCTGATCGATCCCTCCGGCGGAGAAGCCGTCAAGGTGACCAACATTCCCACCGGGGTGAACAGTTTCATCTGGTCACCCGACGAAACCCATTTCGCCCTATCGACCCGTATGTATCCCGAGGCGAAGACTCCGGAAGAGTCTGCAACAATGGAACAGGAACGCGCCAAAAGCCGGTCGACAGGGAAGATCATCGATGAATTGCTGTATCGACACTGGAACAGCTGGCGCGATGGGAAGTATGAGCACGTGATCGTCGTTTCTCTGGATGGGAAGACGGTTGTGGACATTACGCCGGGGAAATACGATACGCCTCCGATTTCCCTGGGCAGCCGCCACGATTTTGTTTGGTCGCCCGATGGGCAACAGATCTGCTTTGTGCGCAATACCGATCCGGTAGTGGCCATCAGTACCAACAATGACCTCTGGCTTACCTCTCCCCAGGGGGGAGCCATTACCCGGGTGACCACCAATAAAGGAAACGACAATGGACCCCGCTACTCGCCCGATGGCCGCTATATTGCCTATTTGTCGATGAAACGGGCTGGATTCGAGTCCGATCAGCAAGATTTGATGATTTACGATCTCAGAACCGGCAAGCATCGCAATGTAACGGAACGACTGGATCGCTATGTATCGGATTTTGTCTGGTCGCCCGATTCCCGGAAGATCTATTTTTACGCTCCTTGGCACGGTCGCCATCAGCTTTTTGAAGTGCATTTGAAGAGTGGAGGCATTCGCCGTTTACTGGAGGGCCATTATATTTCCGCCATGGACATCGACCCGAAGGGCGAATTTCTGGTATTGGCCCGACAGGCGGTTAACTTCCCCACGGAACTGTATCGATTGGATTTGGGAAACAAACGCTTCACCCAGCTCACGTTTACCAACCGGGATTTGTTGGCGGAACTGGAGATGAATCCCCTGGAAGATTACTGGTTCATCGGGGCCAATGGGGATTCGGTGCATCTGCTCATGGTCAAACCGCCGTTTTTTGATCCCAAAAAGAAATACCCCCTGCTGTCGTTGATCCACGGCGGACCACAGGGTGCCTGGGGGGACAATTTCCATTATCGCTGGAATGCGGAAATGTTTGCTGCGCCCGGATATGTGGTGATCATGATCAATTTTCATGGGAGCCGGGGATACGGGCAGGCCTTTTGCGATGCGGTGACCGGCAACTGGGGTGGCTGGCCTTACGAAGACATCATGAAGGGTACTCGATGGGCCATTGAACAATTTGATTTTATCGATTCCGAGCGGGTTGGTGCTGCGGGGGCCTCTTATGGGGGATTCATGATCAACTGGATTGCCGGCCATGATCCGGAAGGGCTGTTCAAAGTATTGGTGAATCATGACGGCGTTTTTGAACAGGTGAGCATGTTCGGTGCCACCGAGGAGCTATGGTTTCCCATCTGGGAGTTTAAGGGGCGTCCCTGGGATGAGGGCAGCCTGTATCAGAAATGGAATCCGGCCAACTACGTGCAACACTTCAAGACGCCCATGCTGGTGATTCATGGAGAACGGGACTTTCGGGTGCCTTACACGCAGGGGCTTCAGGTGTTTACGGCCTTGCAGTTGATGGGGGTGGAATCGCGGCTTTTGTTTTTTCCGGATGAAGATCACTTCGTGCTGAAGCCCCAGAACGCCCGCCTGTGGTGGAAGACGGTGCACGAGTGGTTGGGGAAGTATTTGAAGCCGTGAATCGATTGGGTGGGGAGAATTCCCCACCGGAATTAATTGCTTAAATGTCAATTAAAATTATCTGAATAGGAACGGCCGGGAAGTGGCGTTTTAGCCGTTCAATGTCGAAAATAAGCTGTTCTCCATAAGAGGGGTTTTTACTCTCCTGAGCTGGCGCTCCCCCGGGGTTGTTTTACCGATTGAATAACATCATAAATTTCATTTAGCAAGTGAGGATAACGATGGGCCAGTATTTCAGCGCCCCCCAAATGCGAATATTCGAATACGATTTTCATCAATTAATCTTTTTTTTCCAGTAACGAGAAAAAGTCTAATTGCTGTCGGACTGGATGAATTTCAACATATTTTGGCGGCATAACTTTGCCTTTGGAGTCCGGATCATAAATAGATCGTTCCATCGGCCGTATGCGAAGTTGACCTTTTTTCGCTTGTCGGATTCGTTCTTTTGTAATACGATTGTACAAAGGTACAACTTCCGAACCAATCGCTTTGCGATGATGCATCAGTGCTGCAATAGCAGTAGATCCAACACCTAGGAATGGATCCAACACCCAGTCTCCCGCTTTGGACAACGCTAAAACTAATCTTTCTACCAATTCAATAGGAAATTGGCAAGGATGTTCTGTTTTTTCAACATGATTGGATTTTACATTAGGTATTTCCCATACATCGGAAGGATTTTTACCTAAAGGATGGCCCGATAATTCTCCTTTTTTAGGCCCCTTAAAATGTTTTTTTTGAGGATATTTTTGAGGAACTCTGACTGCATCTAAATTAAAAACATAGTCATCGGTTTTCGTAAACCATAAAACCACCTCATACCTTCCTGAAAATCGTTTTTGGGCATGTAACCCGTGACCAAAATGCCAAATAATCCTATTCCTCAGTTTGAGTCCATGTTTTTGAAATATGGGGTATAGTAAAATATCCAGAGGAATAATTTCTCCATTTTCAACGTAATTGCCTACCTGCCAGCAAATACTCCCTTTAGGATTAAGAACACGGATGCACTTTTAAATTATTTTTTCCTGTTGTTTCACGTAAGTATCCAAATCCAATTTTTCTTCGTATTCTTTGTTAATGTTATAAGGAGGTGAAGTGATAATTAATTGAATAAAATCGTCGGGTATTTGCGAAAGAAGTTCAATGGCATCCCCTTCATATAAAACAAAATCAGCGTTAGGATCAAAATTTGATTCCATACGAATTTTGCCCATAGAATGACGACGTTTTTTAGTTTTATATTAATTATTCTCGAATTTTTTGGCAAGCAAAGTTTTTATTGCCTTCTGGATTTCATTTTTGGCTTGTTGAGATAGTGGAATTAAGGGAAAGCGTACGTCTGATAAAAATGCCCCCCGCAATTCCATGGCGTGTTTCAATCCCCCGATGCCGTAAACCTCGGTGGTCAGGCGATTGATTTCCAGCAGGGATTGCTGAAGCCGCCGCGCGGTATCCAGGTCCCCCCGTTGGACCGCCCGGTAAATCGCCGTGCAGACGTCCGGGGCATAATTGGCCGCGGCAACGATGCCCCCGGCCGCACCCCCCAGCAGTGACGCCAACAGGGTGTTGGCCGACCCGGTAAGGACCTGAAAGTGCTTCGGTGCCCGAATGGCCAGCTCCTGCTGGAGGGCAACGTTGCCGGAGCTGTCTTTAATCCCAATAATCCCGGGATGCCGGGCGATGGCCAGCAGCGTTTCCACGCTCATGGTCATGCCGCTGACCGCCGGAAAATGGTACACGATGATGGGCAGACCGCTTTCCTCTGCCAGGCGGTGGTAATATTCTACCAACACGTCCGGACGCATCTGCCCCTTGTAATAATGGGGCGGCAGTACCAGGCCCGCCGCCACACCGGCGTCTTTGCAATAGGTTAAAAAATTCACGGCGGCCATCAGGGAGTGCTCCGCACATCCCACGATGACCGGCCGGGTGGTTAACGAGTGGTCCGTAACATAAAACACCAGTTGAAACCGTTCCGCCTCCGTAAGATGCGGAAGTTCCCCGGTAGAGCCCATCAGCACATAGCCACTTAAATCGAATTGCTCCCAAAAGGTGAACAATTCTCGATACCGGTGCATGGCCAGCCGCTGATGTTCGAAAGGGGTGATGATTGGAACCAAAATACCCGAGAGGTTCATGGTGATCCCTTTCTACTTATTCCATGGTGCTATCGGTAGTAATATATGCTTTTACGGTGCAAAGCAAGTATTTATTGTTAAGGGAAATTCAGAATCCCATCGAACAAAGGCATTGGTATGCGGCAGGGAAGTGGGTATCCCTGTTATGCGACTCCGGGTGGATTGAGGAGACGTTGGGTGATACCGGAGAGGTGGAATCACCCAGCGGCGCGGGTAAACATTGGTCGCCGTCAGCCCTCACCGCGGGCCGAGGCCGCCACCGGCGGAAAACCATCGCGCTCAGCGGCAACCGCCCCCTGGGCGGCAGGAAGCGTTGTGGGTGTCCCGCAGTCGGGATGGTGGGGTTAAGAACCGGCTGCTGCCCCGAAGACACACGGGGGAGGAGAACCGGGTTTGGGTTCGCACCCTCCTTTTGATATTTCTGGAATTCTGCACCGATTGCGTTTGGGGGAACAGGGATTTCCCATTTCCGCCGTGAGTCGCCTTGCCGTGCGGGATCGAAAAACCCTTTGTCACTATTTTTAACGGGAACAGGGCGATCCATCCCGGATGAATCCTTGGGGGTTCACCGTCTGTCTCACCCATCCACGGAAGCGCAGATGGGCAACGACGGGGCCTCAACCCCTGCCTGCCCGAAGGGCGAGGCACAGGGAAGTGCCGAGTGAATCCCCTCTGAAAAACGGGGCCTTTCCGACTACCGGTGGGTATCGTACGACCGGTTTTACTTCAAACAAGTCGCAATCCCCTCTGAAAAACGGGGCCTTTCCGACTTCCTGATTGGAGGTCACAATATGCGACAGAATCACAGATGCAGTCGCAATCCCCTCTGAAAAACGGGGCCTTTCCGACTTGCGTCCAAAAGAACGACAGCTTTTTTGGACGTATCAGTCGCAATCCCCTCTGAAAAACGGGGCCTTTCCGACCGGTTCCATCGGTACCATCGATGATGATGGTGTCGATAAAGTCGCAATCCCCTCTGAAAAACGGGGCCTTTCCGACTCGAATATTTCTCCATAGTCCTCCTCATACTTTACTATTG
>WFTQ01000114.1 GCA_015485355.1 bacterium
AATAAGAAGGGGGAGACCCAAAAAAAGTTATAATTTTTCCAAGAGTGTCTAAAATAGCAATCTTAAATAATGCACTTTGGATAGCATAAATTTTATCATTAATCAAAACCATATCGGTTTTACTTGCTTCATATGCAAGGGCTGATTTAGCTATTTTTTCATTCCTTGGAAAAAAGCTAGAAATGAACTGCCCATTACGTTTGTATTTAACTATCAAGTCAGCATCACCGGGATTCTGAAAATCCTCAGAGACAGCGGTACAATATAATGCATTCATATATGGTATAACTTTTCGTGGTTGAGTATGACTTGCAGAAATAAAAAAGGAGTTGAGAAAATTATACTTGGTATCAAAAAAATTGATTTTTCTTAATTTTGCATCCACTATGATAATCTCATTCTCTGTAGCTGTTATACTTGAAGGAGTGATTACTTCACCAGGTCCCTTTCCTGTTTTGGCGACAATTTTTTTTAGTTTCCCATTGGAAGAAAATAAATACACTTTCTTAGAATATGTATCACACGCAATAATATTACCCTCATTGTCAACAGCAATTCGATAAAATCCCGGGACAAAAAGTTTTCCAACTAGTTCTGTTTTTGGATTTAGCCGTATTTCAGATATTAACTGAAAATACTTAGAAAAATCTTTTCCAAATACTGAAAAAACAAAAGAGAGGAAAAACAAAAAGAATAACAATTTAACCTTCATTATTAAACTCCATTTTTAATGTTAAATCTTACATTTCAACCCCATAATTCGTTCATCTTTAATTAGAGTGGCAATCTTAATATTAAGCGATCCCCCCTTTGATTTCAGAGGGGATCGTTTAAATAGTTTGCTACTCTATTCTATCTTGGGATCCACTTACACACACAATCTCCGGCAAGTACTGGACATGCACATATATCCCCATCTTTAATACCAGCTGAATAAATCGGTGGCTTTTCAGCTTTGACTTCCGATATACCCATTACAAACCATGTTATGTTTAAAATTGTAAAACTAATCAAAATAAGCTTAAATATCTTAGTCATGATAATTCCCCTTCTTTTATTTTAACTTTTTCTAAGATTCATCTATACAAATAACATTACCCTCCTCACCCAAACCAATCCTCCCACCCGAAATAGCCGTGGTAAACACAGAAGACCCGCCGGAGATATTCGCAACAATCCGGCGGTAGGTGAAGGTTAATGAGAACATTGGTAAATACCGTTATGCCGAAACTCGGGGGGGGGAATTGGGAATTTGTGATTGATGATTTTCGATTGACGATTTACGAGGGAAAAAGTGGAGTTAGTTCCCATTACGCGGTGGTATATGGTGCGCATAAAAAACAAGGGCAGCAAACAGATTTGATGAATCAATTGCATCATTGACTCAAATCATGTTTGAGCGTCATTGTTTTGCCATCCAGGCAGTAATTGGGTTTCAATTCTTGCGTATGTGTTACGTATAAGATAGCATATTTTGGCAATAAGTCAAGGGAAAAATGGGGAAGCGAATATCCGGGTTGACACCCATTGGACATAGTCGAAGCGATTTCGAGAAGGCTTCATCGCCTCATAATCGATGCGATCCAAAATTGAGGAACCCGATTATGAACAATCCCGCCCCAAAGGCGTAGTTAAAAGAGATTCTATATTGGATTTATATTGGATTTCCCGTATATTGTAGATACACAAATGGTGGTGAACCGTAAGAAGGATTCCGTCGGGTTTTATTAGTAATGATTATCGTTGGTCTATGGATCCTGCATTGCAGTTTAATTTTGAATAAGAAACCGTAGAACCAGCGTGTTAAGCCGACCAAAGGACAGAGTCTTCAAATAGTCACGCTGGGTGTTTTCTGGTAGGTTTTGATGAAAATTTAACGTTCCGTGCGGGCAAGCCCTTTGGCTGCTTCTACGCAAATCCGTTGGGACGGCGCAACACCACATCCCGGTTATGCCATGGTGCGATTTCTCTCTTTCATGAGATTGGTTCTGGTGCTCACCGCATTGATGTTCGTTATCGGGTGGCTCAGTGCACTCATGCTGCCCGAAGGCGTCCTTCGTCCATATTTTTCTCGCCTGTTCTCACTGCGAGTCGAACAGTTCACATTTGAGAGAGTGCTACTGGCAAATCTGTTGCCTTTTTTCGGTATCCAGTACATGAACCTGTTTAGCGTAGGCAAGTATGCAGGCGGTTTGTATGTGTTACCTGTATTTTGGATCCTTTATGGGCTACTGCTGGGTACCAATTCCTTTGTGTTTGCCGATCAGCCCGTAGCATTTTCCATTAACGTTCTTTGGACACGGACAGGCTTTACGGAATTGCTGGCCTATACGATGAGTTATGAAGCAACAAAAGGTTGGGCACTCTGGGAACAACAAGGTTTTTGGAAGGTGCGACGGTTTCCGGGTAGGCGTTGGAAACCGCAGGTAGAAGACTGGGTATATTGGACCGCCGCTCTACTCTTCCTGGGCATTGCCGTGGCCCGGGAGGTTTACTGAGCAATTAACGCCGCCCACAATCCGCTGGAGCCGACCTCGGCTCCGCCGGCGCTTCGACGGGCGGCTGAGCCGGGCCGTCGGGCATCGTGTAAAAAGCCGGTGTTAATAAAATGTATCGTTAGCCGATATGGTATCAGCCAGGTATAGGGTTCCGGATGACCGCTTTTATTTTTGCTTCAGTGTATTGTTTATATATGAAATAAATTTAGAAATGCAAAATTCATTCAAATTTAAAAAGAATGAATGCTTACACTGAGGCCATAAACGCCCTGGAATCCTTTCCGGCGGAGTTACTTAAGGAATCAACACAAACCCACGATCTGATAACCGAGCAAACGGGCAAAACATATCTACGATTTGCTCCCAAAGAATGGGATGATTATTCCCCGTTGAAACAAGGGAAAGGTTGGACGAAAAGCGGGCGTATCCTGTTATTGGAATTCCGGAATGCTAACGATGTCTTAACTATATGGTTAGATGTCGTCCCCGGCCCCCGGGAAATCAGGGGAAGAATACATCACTATGCAATTCAAAATCCCGGCATTTTTACACGAGCCAATAAAAACGTCCATTCAAAATGGACGTTTATTGAGAAACGCTCTGTTCTTAAACCCAATGATGATGAAACGATGGATGCATTGCCACTTCAGGAAAGGATCAGCCGGTTTGGGGATCAGTTTCCGGAAACCGATTTCCTTAGAATTCGAATAGCTTGAATAAGTTCTTCAAACACAATTTGTTATAGCTCCCGGCTTTAAATTTGAACTAAAGTTCAACAAGGAAAACCGATGCCTTTAACCAACGGACAAAAAGAGGCTATTGGAAAGTATGCTTTACATTTCAAAAGGGACATGAACCAAGAAGCGTTCCCGAAAGCGATGCATGAACGCAAAGAACGCCTTACATTTTTCCAACAGGAATTAAAAAAACGGGTGGATGAATTTTCCGAAGCGGAATTTGATACAGTTATAAACTTTCTTTGGGCTTCTCGCATGTGGCTAAATAAAATTTATTTAGCCCAAAAAATTCGTAATGTAAATGGATTAGAGAAATTAAAAGAACAGCTAAAGAACCTCGTTTCAACCTCTGACCCGGAACAGGCATACAGCCGTTTTTGATATCGCATCAACGCAGTCGTTGCCTACCCGAAGCTGCTCCGGGGCTGTTGAGGTGCTCCGGAGGCGGCAAGTCGTTGTGAAGAGGGAGGCTACGTACTACTTGGGCACGTAGTGTTGGTGTTTCTGCCTGCTGGGTGTGGTTTTTGGCTTGCATTGACTGCGTCAATGCCGCATCGACGCGGCCGATGCGTTTCCCAGATAGCAAGCCGATATCATGGAAAAAAAACGCATTAAAATCGGTTTTTTTGTCAATTACTTTGTGCCCGGGGGGATGGAAAAGGTTGTTCTCCTGTTGATAAATGCTCTGGATTTTTCCCGATTTGAACCTTTTCTGTACATTCACTATAAAAGCGACCCCCAATTCCTGAATCGGCTGCATCCGCGAGTGAAGGTGTTTCACCTGAATCGGCAGAACGGGAGGGCTCTCATCAAAATGATTCATTTAATCCGTCGGGTTCGTCACGATAAGCTTCATCTCTTGCAGGTGCACAATTGGGGAAATTTTCTGGAGGGTGCGCTCGTAAAGTTATGCTGTCCCTCTCTATTATTAATCCACGTCCAACAGGGAACGGAATACGAACAGACCCGCAGGGCGGGCAAATTCAAAAATAAGATCCGCCGATTCCTCCGGAAAACGTTTATTCATCTATTCGATGCGGTGGTGGGGTGTTCGGTGCATGTTCAGCACTATTTGCGGGAACAGTGGGGAGCCCGCCGCACGGTGGTAATCCATAATGGGGTCGATACCCAACAGTTCTGCAATCAAGAGCGTCCATTGGTGGCGGAAGACCCCCGTCAAGCCTTCCGGGTGTGTACCGTAGGGCGCATGGTAGCGGTGAAAAACTTAAAATGCCTGTTTGAGGCCGTCGACTTGTTGCGGCAGCGCGTCCCCCAGGTGCAGTTGTACCATATTGGAGGGGATGTAGGAGATAGTGCCAGGCCCCGCACGGCGCTGGTGCAAGATTTGTATGCCTTTCGAAAGCAACGGAAGCTGGAGGATCACATCATCTTTCTGGGCATCCGGAATGATATCCCCATGCTACTGGGGCGGTTCGACGTGTTTGTGTTGACCTCCTTTTCCGAGGGGTTGTCCCTGTCTTTGCTGGAAGCGCAGGCTTGCGGGCTGCCGGCGGTGGTCACCCGCGTGGGGGGGAATCCGGAAGTGGTGCGTCACGGGGTGAATGGCTATCTGGTGCCCTCCGATGATCCCCGGGCGGTGGCGGAATACTTGTTCCGATTGTATCGCCGTCCCGACATCCGACGCCGCATGGGACAGGCCGCCCGCAATCGAATTTTGAAACGTTTCGATATCAAAAGAATGGTGGAACGGTATCAGCAATTATATGTTCATGTATGGCGAAAACGCGAAAAAGGTGACTGACGGAACTCGGCCCATCCCGGGGTGCTTTCCACGGTTCCAGGGGGGATCATTCTCCCGATCGCCCCCCTTAAGGCTTTCCCCGGGTCAACCGCTCGTTTCCTGCCCTTTGTGTGAAGGGTCGGCTTGCGGGGTGAACGGAGAGCGTTGTTGCAGCCAGCTCCATACTTTTTGCAAATAGAGATTCATGTCATCGAAAAGGGTATACAATACCGGCACGGCAAGCAGAGTAAGGAAAGTGCTGGTAAGCATGCCCCCGATGATGGCTCTGCCCATGGGGGCGTAAGGAACCCCCAGCAGATTGGCCGATCCCAATGCCATGGGGATGAGACCGCCGATGGTAGTGAAACTGGTCATTAGAATGGGGCGCAGGCGATGTTGCCCCGCATCCAGGATGGCCTCTGTGCGAGACAACCCTGCTTTCCGCCGCCGGTTGATCATATCGATCAGCACGATGGCATTGTTGACGACCACCCCCACCAGAATGATCATGCCAATGCCCGCCATAATGTCCTGAGGCGTTCGGGTAAGATAGAGGGCCAAATAGGCCCCAAACAGTGACAGGGGAATAGCGATCATGACCGACAGGGGCAGAATAAACGATTCGAACAAAATCCCCATCAACAGAAAGACGAATACCACCGAAACCAGCATAGCGTTCTGGAAACTGGCGGTTTGCTGACGAAACCGCTGGAAGCGGGACCCTTTTTGCCAGCTGTACCCATACGGCAATTCGAATCCCTGCATCACCCGATCGATGGCGCGGGAAATCCGGGGTAAATCTTCCATGGTGGTTTTGGCTTTTACTGCCAGAAAGGTTTTCCCGTTTTCCCGGGGAATCTGGCCAAACCCTTTGGTGATCGAGAAGCGGGCAATGGCGTAGAGGGGGATGGGCTTTCCGTCTCGATTCACAAAGGTCAGATTTTTCAATTGTTCCAGATTCTGCCGATCGGCCTCTTTTAATTGAATGCGCATCTGGATTTCTTTGTCCTTTGCTTGAAACCGGGGCAGATTGATCCCCCGCAGGGCGTACATGATTGTGAAGGCCACCTGGTTCGGATTGATGCCGTTGCGTTCAACGACGGCACGATCGATTGAAATCTGAATCTCGTCGCCTCCGGCCTCGCGATCGGTTTCGACGCTCAGGACGCCCGGTATCAGGCGCATGCGTCGCTCCACTTCCTCCGCCAGCTGCGCCAGTTTTTCGGTATCGTCCCCGTACAGCAACAGAGAAACGGTGCCTTCATCGCCCCCTTCCCCCATGCTGCGCCAGGAAGTGCGGAATTTGACCCCGGGTTTTTCGGGAAGCCGCTTTTTGACATCCGCCAGCACCTGGTTGCGGTCCAGACTGCGTTGTTGATACCGGCCCAGCCACCCGGCAATGGTGCGATAGACGGTATGGTACCACTGATTGTTCTCCGGGGGATTCAAGAAAACCCGGATGCGCCCGAAGGTGCGCCGAAAGCGGGTGTCGATGGCCTTAATGTTGTACGTCTGAGCATGGGCAAAAAGGGTGTCCTCAACTTCCCTGAAAAAGCGATCGGTATCTTCGATGCGGTAATTTTGAGGCAGCTCGAACATCAGCCGAAAATCGCTGATGCCCCCGCTGCGAAAATCGGCCTTGGGGGTACGCGGCATCAGGAAGGCGAAGGTGACCACCATGATCGCTGCCAGAACAATGACCGTATCCAGGCGGTGGTGTAACACAAAGGCCAGGGCGCTCTGGTAATGCCGCCGGGCCCGGGAAATCAATCGCCATTCTTTTACCGGGTGTGGCGAATACAGCCGCGTAGTGGCCAGCGGAATCAGTACCAGAGCGACAAACAACGAACCGACCAGCGCGAAGATAACCGGCAGCCCGATGCGTTTTAAATAAAAATTAAAAAAGCCCAGTTCATCTTTAATCAGGATCATGGGCAAGAAAACCACCACGGTGGTAAGGGTGGCCATGGTTACCGCCAGCAATACTTCGCTGGTACCCCAGACGGCCGCCTCCCCGGCTTTCAGCCCTTCGTGCTGTTTGCGGTAAATGTTTTCCAGAACTACGATGGCATTGTCGACCACCATGCCCACGCTGATCATCAGACCCATCATGGTAACCGTATTCAGGGTCCAGCCGATGAAGTAGGTCACGGTTAAAGAGATCAAAACCGAGATGGGAATGGCCAGGGTCATGATGATAGTCATGCGGAAGCGGCGCAGGAAGAAATACAGGATGATGATGGCGAATAACCCTCCCCAAAGGGCGGTATCGATCAGGTTGCGAATGGAATCCCGGATCAGGTCCCCCTGCGCAAACAGAATCGTGATGTCGGCGTCCTTCAGCAGCGGATGCCGACGAATTTCCTGATCGATGACTTCTCGCAGCCGGTCGCTTAGGGCCACCGTGTTGGCCAGCGACTCTTTGAAGATTTCCAGTTTAAAAGAAGGTTTTCCATTGATACGCTGATACCAATTGCGTTTGGGGACATCGTATTTCACTTCGGCGATGTCTTTGACCCGTAACCCTTTCTGGTTGATGGGAAGGTTTTTGATATCCTCCAGGGTTCGGAACCGCCCGATGGAGCGCACGATGAATTTTTTATCGCCTTCGTAAATCCATCCGGCGGACATGGCGAAATTTTCGCTGCGAAGGTAATTGATCAGGTCGAACAGATTCACGCCGTAGGCACGCACCCGGTCTTGGTCGATCAAAATCTCGATCACTTTTTCCTCGGCCCCATAGATATCGATGCTGGCCACACCGTCAATGCGCTCGATGGGGCGTCGCACAAAATGGTCCACCACGTAATAGGGATCGTCCACCGATTCGGGCAAAGAAATGGAAAGGAAGATGATGGGGGCATCGTTACGACCAAATTTCCGAAGGAAATAGCGTTCTACGTCATCGGGCAGGGCGGCGCGGGCCCGCTCCATGCGATCGCGCAATTGATCGTAAGCCAGGTCCATATCGGTTCCCGAATTGAACTCCAACCACACCCAGCATCCGTTGCTGTGACTATACGAGGATACGCTTCGGATGCCCGGAATGGTGCGCACCTGCTCTTCCACGGGACGGGCGATTTGTTCTTCCACCTCCCGGGGGTTGGCGTTCTGGTAGGGAATCCATACCCCCAGATAAGGAGGACTGAACCCGGAGGGCAGTAATTCGATGGGGATTTGCTGGTAGGCCACGAAGCCGACCACCAGAATGGCCAGCAGGGATACCACGATGGTGATTTGCCGTTTAATAGCCAGTTGTGGCAACAGCGATGGACGTTGCATCAGTCCCCCCTTTCAAATAATGCATATACGGTTGGGATCACGATCAGGGTCAACACGGTGGCGCTGATGAGGCCGGCGATAACGGTGACGGCCATGGGGGTACGAATTTCTGCGCCGTCTCCCAGCCCCAGCGCCATGGGGAACAATCCCAGCACGGTGGTGGCGGTGGTCATTAAAATGGGGCGCAGGCGGGCCAGACCAGCCTGCTGAATGGCTTGATTTTTCGGTAACCCCCGACGCCGCAATTGATTAATGTAATCCACCATCACAATGGCATTGTTGACCACAATGCCTGCCAGCATGATTAATCCCAGAAATACCATGATATTGAGCGGTATCTTTAGAATCCACAGCACCACCACCACTCCAATCAGGGCAAAGGGAATGGTAAACAGGATCACGAAGGGATGGAGCAGCGATTCGAACTGGGAGGCCATCACGATATACACCATGAAAATAGCCAGGATCAGCGCCAGTTTCAGACTGTTGAGCGAAACCTCCATCTCCTTATTTTGACCGGTAATCTCCACGGTGAAGTCGGCGGGCATGTCCAGCTGCTGTAAAGCGGCATACACATCGGCACTCACACTGGCCAGGTCCCGATCGACCACATTCGCCAGAATGAGGGCCGAACGCTGCTGATCGATACGGCGGATCTCGCTGGGCCCTTCATTGACCACCAGGTGTGCCACACTCTCCAGAGGGATGGGAATGTCCCCGTTGGGATTGACATTGATGCGTTTTAAATGGTCCAGGGAGGCCTTGTCCTCGTCTTTTAAACGAACCAGAATGTCGATGCGACGATCTTCCTGTTTAAACTGGGTGGCCACATCCCCCCGGATTTTGTTGCGCACGATGTTGGCCACGTCCAGAATGTTCAGGCCGTAGTAGGCCAGGCGTTGACGATCATAAATGATTTGCACTTCCGGGTTTCCCGATTGAATGTTGGACTTGACGTCGGAAATCCCCGGAATACGAGCCATGATGTCCACCGCCTGGCGACTCAGGCTGGCCAGGGTTTGCAGGTTGTACCCCTTAATTTCCACTTCAATAGGGGTTTTGAAACTGAAAAGCACCGGTCGGGAGATTTTATAGGCTATGCCGCTCAACTGGTTCAGATGCTCCCGAATGCGCGCTACCGCCGCTTCTTCGGCGACAATCCGATTGCCCTGCGGTTTCAGCGTCACCGTTATTCGGGCCGTGTGTTCCCCCGCCTCACTATCATTAATCTTGGTGACATCGACGCCCGCCACGGTGGCGATTTTTTCTACCCGGGGGTCTTGAAGAATCATCCCTTCGATGGGGGCGAGGGATTGTACGGTAGTCTCCACCGGGGTGCCCACGGGTAGAGTGAGGTCCACGTAAAACTCACCCTGATGAACCTCGGGAATCAGTTCGCTGCCTAACCGGGGTAACAGGAGGAAAATCACCAACAAAAAGGGCAACAACGCCCCCAGGATCACGCGGGGTTTGTTCTGCAAAGACCACTGAATGAGGTGAGGATACAAGGCGTAGATCGCCTTCATCCCCCGATGGAAACCCGTGAGAATCCAGTGCACCGGGCGCGAAAGAATCCATTGAAGCAACCCCACAAAAACTTTTAGAAACAGCCCCAGCAGAAAGAGTCCGATGGTGATGAGTTTACTGATCAGGTTCAGGATGAAAAAAATGAAAAAGCGGACCGTTATGTACAGGAACCGGATGGGCAAGCTCAGATAGCGCAATGATTTCTGTAGGGCGTTCCCTTTGTTCAGGGCAAGTTTTAAACGGCCCACTGCATCGCGAAATTGAGCAATGCTGGAAAAATGTTTCAGAAAGTCTGCAGGAGATTCGCTTACCGATATGGGGGTAAACTGGAAATTGCGCGAAGCCAGCATGGGGATGACGAATAGGGCCACCCCCAGCGAGGCCAGAAGGGAAAACACCACCGTCAGGGCCAGGTCTTGAAAAATTTGCCCCGCCACCCCTTTGACAAAAACGATGGGAAAAAATACGGCGATGGTGGTTAATGTAGAGGCGGTAACGGCGGCTCCCACTTCACCGGTACCCCGGATGACCGCCGTGATGAGATCGTCGCCTTCTTCCCGGCAACGAAAAATGCTTTCGGTAACCACGATGGAATTGTCCACCAGCATGCCGATGCCCAGGGCTAAACCACCCAGGGACATGATATTCAAAGAGACGTCGAACAGGCGCATGGGAGCAAAGGTGGCCACAATGGAAATCGGTATGGCCAGCGCTACAATCAGGGTGGTACGAACGTTGTTCAGAAATAAGAACAAAACCAGAATGGCCAGTAAACCGCCCTGCAAGGCCGTCTTTTTCACCTCGTCGATGGAGCTCCGGATAAAAATCGATTGGTCCGTCAGCAGGTGGATCTGCAATCCCTCGGGGAGGTTATACCGGATAAAATTGGTCATTTCTCGCTTCAACATCTGTTCCCGGAACATCTTGCGGCGTTCTTCGCGGGTCATGCGTTGTCCCGGCTTGGGCCTGGACTCTTCGGCCTCCTTTTTCCGGAGGGCTTGCTGTTTCAGCCTGGCTGCATAGGCCTGCTGTTGCGGGGTGCCGAAGATTTTCTCCTTTACCCGGCGGGCCACTTCGACAATGTTGGCATCGCCCTCTTTGTAAATCTCCAGTTCCACGCTTTCCTGACCGTTCAACCGGGTGATAATCTGCCTGTCCTTATGGGTGCGATATATCCGGGCGATATCCTTGAGTCGCAAATCGTGTCCGCTCTGAAAACCCAAACGGATATCGGCAATCTCTTCGATGGATTTGAATTCATTCAAGGTTCGCACAATATATTCGGTTTGGCCTTCTTTTAATTCCCCTCCGGCCAGATTGACATTCTCTTGGGCCAGACGCTGGCGAATTTGTTGAATGTTGAGACCCATCAGAGTAATTTGTTGTTCATCCAGCTCCACCCGTATCTCTTCTTCCAGGCCGCCGATCACTTTTACCGCCGCCACGCCGTCCACGGTCTCCAGAGCCCTTTTAATGGTCTCCTCGGCCACATAACGGGTAAAAAACAGATTCGGCCCCCCGGTGAGCCCCAGACGAATAATGGGGTCCAGAGAAGGATCGTAGCGCAGAATGATGGGTTTTTCCGCATCCTGAGGCAGAAACACCAAATCCAGTTTTTCCCGGACCTCGGTCATCGCCTGGTTCATATCGGTGTCCCAGTTGAACTCCAGGATCACATCGGATTGCCCGGCCTTGGAAATGGAGCTGAGGGAGACCAGATTTGTGACCACCCCCAACGCTTCTTCGATAGGGCGGGTGATGGTGGTTTCCACCTCTTCCGGGGCGGCACCGGGATATTCCGTGCGCACCGTTAAAGAGGGATAGGTAATATCCGGCATTAAGTTCAGGGAAAGCTGATTGTAGGAGAGCCAGCCAAAAACGAGGATGCCGGTAACGATCATGAAGATGGCCACCGGCCGGGTCGTGGTGAATGCAAAAATGCTGTTGTGAATGGATTGATGTTCTGCCATACAGCGTTCCTGTTTTTTCAGTTCCTCCGGAAGGCAATAGGATTAACGGGGATTTTGGGTTTCGGGAGCCCTGGGACGGCCCCGGGCCTCGGGTTTGCGGGGCAGGGATGGCTTTCCCCGGGGTCCGGTGCGCCGGAAACGCTGCGCCAGCTCTTCGGGCCAGTTTTGCTGCCAGGGATAGCGGGCAATATCGATCACCCGAACGCGACTCCCATCCTTCAGGCCGTTTTGTCCCACCACAACAATCGGCGTGCCCGGAGCAATGGGATTCATGATTTCCACCTTTTCTGCATCCTCAAATCCCCGCTGTAACAGCACTTTCGTAGCCGTGTCGTTTTTCAGGATAAAAAAGTAACTGCGTTCATTTTCGTAAATAAGGGCTGCCTTAGGGATGATGGTGGTGTTTTTATGGGTATCCACAATCAATTGCACATTGACAAACATGCCGGGTTTTAAATCGCCTCGGGGATCTTTCACTCCCACGGTCACTTTGAAAGTACCGCTCTGGGCGTCTACGATGGGGCTGATGCGTTTGACCCAACCCGTAAATTGCTGTTCTGGAAGAACATCGCTGGTAATAACCGCCGGTTGACGGCGGTATACCTTGGCCATTTCGTTCTGGGGCACAAAAACCTTCACCACTTTTTGCGCCAAGTTGGAAATGACGAACAAATTGGTTGACGGCTGGATGCGGTCACCCAGATTGACCAGGCGTTCACCCACCACGCCGTTAATGGGCGAACGAACAATGGTATAATCCAGATTGAGTTCCGCCTGTTTCCAGTCCAGTTCCGCCTGCTTCAGCGTTAAGCGGGCGTTGTCGTACTCTTCATCACTTAGCAGGTTCTTATGTTTTAAAGCGGTTAACCGCTGAAAATCCGCTTGTTGTTTTTCGTAGGCTACCCGGGCCTTTTCCGCAGCCAGAAGATACTCCCGCTGTTCCAGTTGCAGCAACGGCTGACCTTTCTCTACCCACTGGCCTTCCTCTACAAACAGTTTCTCAACCAACCCGGCGATTTGAGAGTAGATGTTCACGGTCTGCTCTGTTTCCAGTGTGGAACTGTACATGAGAAAACTGGAAATATCCCCCCTGACCGCGAACGTGATTTCCACCGGAATGGCCGAATTCGGCGAACCCGTTTTCCCGAACCGTTGCCGATCGCTCTTTCGGGAATCCTCCGAAGCACTCTTTCCGAAAGAAGCGTCGGACGATGCGTTCTTTCCACAGGATAAAACCAGAAAAGCCAGAAGGACCAGAACCAGAATCGCTGCTTTCTTCATCAACCCACACTCCTTTGTTAAATCGATCCGGTAAATTTTATCCTATGCTTTACGATTAATTTAGGGGTAAGTTGCTACGATTAAAAATAAAAATACACCCGTACCGCGGGCTAAGGAGTAAAACACCCTGACCCAACGCCCTGTTTTCGATCCGTATAAATTCGACAATTTCACAAGCTTTTTCTTTCAGGGTTTTATATATTTTGTTTTTTGGAAGGCCGGGTGGAAGGGTGAGCGGTGGAATCTGCAGCAGTAACCGATAAACCGGAAGCAAGCAGAATGGCCGGAACCGCGTGGGGTGATGGATGGGGTGTGGGCAAGTGGGATTCCCCCCGGTTCAACACGAACCGATTTCCGGACGGATGAGGGATTGGTTGTGACAAAAAAGAAGTGGCTTCGGCGATTCATATTATTGGCCGCCGTGCTTTTGAGTTATCCATTGTTGCGGCTTTATTTTTCCTCCTTGCACATTCGGTTGAAGAATGGGGCGGTTATTCGGGAATTTCGGCGAAAGGGGCAACCCTTTATTCTGGCCCTGTGGCACGAAAATTTGCTCATGCCCTTGTGGGTCATGCGGGGACATCGCATTGCGGCCTTGGTCAGTCAGCATTTTGATGGGGAGGTTATTGCCCGGGTATTGGGGACGTTGGGATATGGAGCCGTTCGGGGCTCCAGCACCCGTGGAGGACGGCAGGCCTACGAACAAATGAAACGAATGTTATGGGAGAAGAGGGTTTCCATGGCTATCACCCCGGATGGCCCCACCGGTCCGCGGAGACGGGCCAAGCTGGGCACCGTCGGCCTTTCGTCGGAAACCGGGATGCCCATCATTGCTATGGGCGTGGCGGCTTCCCGGTACCGGCGGCTCCGCAGCTGGGATCGCTTTCTGTTGATCCTGCCCTTTGCCCGGGTAACCGTGGTGTTCGATCAGCCGTTTCGGGTGCCGCCCCGTTTGCCACCTTCCCAGCTGAGAGCCTGGGGTAAGCAGCTGGAGCACCGTTTAAATCGGATGGATGAGAGGGCCCGTCATGCCCTGGTTCATTAATATCTTGCGCTGGGTTTTGCTGCCCCTCGTATTGCCGTATCAGGGAGCCCTGATCATCCGGCACTTTCTCTACGATCGCCACTGGTTGCCCGTACACAAACTTCCCCGTCCTGTCATCAGTGTGGGGAATATTCAACTGGGGGGAACGGGAAAAACGCCGCTGGTAATGGAACTGCTCCGTTTACTGGAAGCGCGGGGATATCGAGTGGCTGTTTTGAGCCGGGGATATCGCAGACGTCGGCGAACCGGAAGCGTCATTGTAAAAGCGGGAGGCGCACCGGATGGATGTAGCTGGCGGCTGGTAGGCGATGAGCCCTGGATGATATTCCGCCGCCTGCAGCGGGGCGTACTGGGGGTAGGGAAAAATCGCTACCGGGTAGGACTGGAGGTCCTCCGGCATCAGGAGGTGGACCTGTTCCTGTTGGATGATGGCATGCAGCATCGTCGATTGCACCGGGATGTGGAGATTTGTCTGGTCGATGTGTCCCGCTGGTCGGGAGGAAGCCTGGTTTTCCCCTTTTCCTTTTTACGGGATGTGCCCCAGGCTCTCCAACGGGCCACGGCCATTGTGTTGACCAAGTGGGAGAACCATTCGAAGAAACTGGCATCGGTGAAACAGGATTTAAGGCGCTGGACGTCCACTCCACTGCTGCAGGGGCGCATCACGCCGGTGGCGATTCGGAAATGGCCGGAGGGTGCAACGGTTTCCCGGGAAATATTTCTGCGGGAACCCTGTGGAGCCTTCTGCGGGATCGCCAATCCCGACCATTTTCTCACCATCCTCCACAAATTGCACATTCGTCCCCGGCTGTTTGTCCCCTATCCCGATCACCATGCCTATCGGGAAAAAGACTTGCGCCGGTTGATTCGATGGGGAAAACAGCAGGGGATTCGCCATTTCCTGACCACGGAAAAAGATACGGTGCGAATCGATGACTACCGCCAACTTATGGAAGAAGAAACGGTGGCGTTTTATTTGGTGGAAGTTCGGTTCCAGCTGGAGCATCCGGAACGGTTCTGGCATTGGGTGGAAGCGGGATTGGGAAGACGATCCCGGATACCTGAAGGGCAAGAACGGAACTAATGGGTCGGCTTTGGGGTATACGGGCTGTGGAAAGGGCAAAAATAAAAACCCGTTTGACAAAACAACAGTCTCGTATTATATTGGGTACGTTTACTTGGATCGCGGGGTGGAGCAGCCTGGTAGCTCGTCGGGCTCATAACCCGAAGGTCGCAGGTTCAAATCCTGCCCCCGCTACAACAGCAGCCGAAAGCGTCGAGAGGGTGGCCCGCTCTCGACGCTTTTTTGATCCATGGCGGAAACGAAAGCCTGGCGGCGTAGCTCAGCTGGTCAGAGCAGCGGAATCATAATCCGCGTGTCCGGGGTTCGAATCCCTGCGCCGCCACCATGTTCACCTGCCGCTCCCATGAACACGTCTCTCAAACATGCGTTTCTGAAATTTCTCCGGCGGTATCATCTGGTGTCTCCCGGGCAGTCGGTTCTGGTCGCCGTTAGCGGAGGCATCGATTCCGTAGTGCTGTTGCATCTTTTTTGGGAATGGCAACCGCTGTTGCAATTGAAGTTGGGAGTGGCCCATGTGCATCACGGCTTACGTGGGGCGGAGGCGGATGCCGATGCCGGTTTTGTAAAAGAATTAGCCGCCGCCCTTGGATTGCCCTTTTTCCTCCGCAAAGTGGACGTGCCGACGTTTGCACGGAACCACCGCTATTCCTTAGAGGAGGCGGCTCGTATATTGCGGGAAGCCGAGTTGAAACATATCGCTACCCAACAGGGGTATGACCGAATTGCCACGGCCCATCATCTGAAAGACCAGGTGGAAACGATTTTCTTGCGCTTGCTGACGGGTACCGGCTTCGAAGGATTGGCCGGTATCCGCCGGGAAAAAGGGCCTTTTATTCGACCGCTGCTCTTTGCCGCAAAAGCAGATATCGAAGCCTACGCCCGGGAAAACAAGCTGGCCTTCCGGGTGGATCAAACCAATAAAGACTTGCGCTATCTCCGAAACCGTGTACGGCATCGCCTTCTGCCCTATCTGGAAAAGGAATTTCACCTTCACCATTGGGAGCGGTTTCTGAATATGGCCTTTGTAGTGGACGATTGGGCCCGCTACGTGGAACAGCAGGTGGAGCAGGCCTTCCGGACGCAGGTGAAAAAGGTCGGCCAAAATAAATTTCACCTTGAATTGAGCATATTCCGGGGGTATTTTACCGGAATTCAAATTCGGTTGATAGAGCGGATTGTTCGAGAGTTATCGTCAACGGAGTATCAGTTTCATTATCGGAAGTTTCGAGATTTTCTGGATTGGTTGGAACGGCGGCGGCAGGGCGGCCGTTGGCAAGTAGCAGGGGGTATTCTGGCGCGGGTGAGCAAGGATCAGCTGATCTTTGAAAGGGTGGAGAAAACGCGGGTGGTTGATCTGGACGTTTATCCGGATCGGGAATACACCCTTCCGGAATTGAACATAACATTCAGGTGTCAACAGGTCGATAAGGAAAAAGTGATTTTTAAGGACGATCAGCACATGGAATTTGTGGATGCCTCCCGATTAACCTTTCCCCTCCGGTTACGAACCTGGCAGGCGGGCGATCGTTTCCAGCCTTTGGGACTTTCGGGGTCAAAGCTGGTCAGCGATTTCCTTCAGGAACAAAAAGCGATCGGCCGGGGAAAAAGGCTTCGTCTGGTATTGTTGAATGGGGACGAAATCGTGGCCGTTGTGGGGCATCGAATCAGTGAACGATACAAGATAACGCCTCAAACAACCAGGGTCTTAAAATTAGAGATTCGGGAATTATGAAAGTAGAGAAGTTTATTAAAATCGATGATTTAAGGTTTGAAATTTTGATCGATACGGAACGTTTGCAGCGACGGGTGCGGGAACTGGCTGCCGAAATTTCCCGGGATTATCGGGGACGGATTCCCATCTTGGTCGGCGTTTTAAACGGGGCATCCATTTTTTTAGCCGACCTGATCCGGGAAATGGAGATCGATTGCGAAATGGATTTCATTAAGATCTCCAGTTACGGTAACGCCCGGGTGTCTTCCGGAGAAATCACCATGATCAAAGATTTTAGTGCCGATCTTCATGGCCGGGACGTGATTGTGGTGGAAGACATCGTGGATTCCGGTTTGTCCGTTCAATACTTGCGGCGCCGCATCAACAGCCTGAAACCATCCTCCCTCAAATTTGTATCATTATTGGTAAAGAAGGGAGCGGCAAAGGTCGAGTTAAAGATTGATTACATTGGATTTGAAATCGAAAATCGCTTTGTCATCGGATACGGATTGGACTATAAGCAAATCAAACGGAATTTAAATGCGATTTATCAGTTAGTTGAAGAAAAATGAACGAATGCATAAGAGTCGGTGCTGTTTTATGGCAGAAAACAAAAACACGTTTTTAAATAGGAAGAGTCGACCGGAAGGGCCTCCGGACAACGATGAGTTTCAGTGGAAGAAGGGATCGCGGTCGATTCTTTTTTGGATCATCTTATTGTTAGGGCTCATCTTCATTTCCACCATTCTTCCCCTGGGGAGAGAGGCGGAACGTGAGGTGCCTTATTCCCAGTATTTATATTTCCTGAATAACGGGCTTATCCTGCGGGGAAAGGTGATTATTAAGGAGAACGAGTTTATCGGATGGCTGAAGGAGCCTTTCACGGACGTGCTGCCCAGCGGAAAGAAAGTCACCTATCAGAAGTTTAAGACCATACTTCCGTTTGTGGACGAGAATAGCGTCCAATTGTGGCAGGAGAAAAACATTGACATCGAGTTTGCTCAGCCGTCCAGCCAGTGGTTGTTGATACTGGGGAATTTTCTGCCTTGGGTGCTGTTGATCGGGTTCTGGATTTTCCTGGCGCGACGGATGCAGGGCGGCGGAGCCGGACGAAACATCTTCTCCTTTGGCAAAAGCCGGGCGAAAATGCTCATGGAAAACGAGACCAAGGTAACCTTTGACGACGTTGCCGGCTGTGATGAGGCCAAGGAGGAATTGCGAGAGATCATAGAATTTTTAAAGAATCCTGCCAAATTCAGCCGCTTGGGCGGGAAAATCCCCAAGGGGGCGTTGTTGCTGGGACCCCCGGGGACGGGCAAAACGCTTTTGGCCCGGGCGGTTGCCGGCGAAGCGGGCGTGCCGTTCTTTTCCATGAGCGGGGCCGATTTTGTGGAGATGTTTGTAGGCGTGGGGGCCAGTCGGGTGCGGGATTTGTTCGAACAAGGACGGCGGCATGCCCCCTGTATCATCTTCATTGACGAGATCGATGCCGTGGGACGGCAGCGAGGTGCCGGTTTAGGCGGAGGGCACGACGAACGGGAACAGACCCTGAATGCCCTGCTGGTGGAAATGGACGGTTTCGACACCGCCGAAGGGGTCATCATCCTGGCGGCCACCAACCGTCCCGATGTCCTGGACCCCGCCCTGTTACGACCGGGACGTTTCGATCGTCAGATTGTGGTGGATCGTCCCGATGTGCGCGGCCGTGAGGGGATCCTTCGGGTGCATACCAAAAGCATCCCCTTAGCCGAAGACGTCGATTTGAAGGTCATCGCCAAGGGAACCCCGGGATTGGCCGGTGCCGAGCTGGCCAATCTGGTGAACGAGGCGGCCCTGTATGCCGCCAGGAACAACCGGGAAAAGGTGACCATGGAAGATTTCGAAATGGCAAAAGACAAAGTAATGATGGGCATCGAGCGGCGCAGCCTGATTATCAGCGAAGAAGAAAAACGCATCACCGCTTATCACGAAGCCGGGCATGTTCTGGTGGCCAAATTGATCCCCGGTTCAGATCCGGTGCACAAGGTCACCATCATCCCGCGAGGTCGGGCGCTGGGACTGACCGCATACCTGCCCATCGACGAACGGCATAACTACTCGAAGAGCTATCTGGAAAACATGTTGTGCCATCTGCTGGGGGGACGGGTGGCCGAAAAACTGGTATTGAACGAGCTGACCACGGGCGCCGGCAACGATCTGGAACGGGCCACCGAAATTGCCCGAAAGATGGTGTGTGAATGGGGAATGAGCGAACGGATTGGGCCGCTTACTTTTGGTAAAAAAGAGGAGGAAATCTTCCTGGGGCGGGAAATTGCCACCCATCGGGATTTTAGTGAAAAAACGGCCGAAGAAATCGATGCCGAAATTCGGCGGATTGTTTCGGATGCGGAGAAAAAGGTGGAAAAATTGATCGCAAAAAACATCGATAAACTGCATCGTCTGGCCGAGGCGCTGCTGGAGCGCGAAATTCTGGACGGCCAGGAAATTGATTGGGTGCTGGAAGGAAAACCTCTGCCCGAACGCAACCAGACCCGAAAATCCTCCGATTGGAAGCCGAAAACGGAAAAACGGGAGTCGGGAAAAAAAGAAGAAGCCCTCGATGAGGCCTCCGAAGCGGAAACCGCCGCGGCCGCTTCGGAAGAAACCCCGGCCGAGGAAGTCCCTCAGGAAAAGTCCTCCTCGGTCGATGCCTCTCCCATTGAGCCTCCCCCCAAGCCCATGGGGAAGTAAATTCTCGTATTTATTATAGGTTATTGAAAAAATATTTTTTATATTGGAATCGGGTTTGTGACAATGAACCCGATTCTTTTTTCATCGGGTGGATCAGCAGGGAAATCCATGGACCTGAAGAAGATCGAGAAAGGCGTCCGTTTGATATTGGAGGGAATTGGTGAGGATCTCCACCGCGAGGGGCTCAGGGAAACCCCTCGCCGGGTGGCCGAAATGTGTCGGGAAATCTTTGCCGGTGTGGGAGGGCAACCGGAAGTGCCTGTGGGATTTAATGATCCCGATATTCAGGAAGACCTGGTGGCCGTCACCAATGTCCCGTTCTATTCCGTGTGTGAACACCATCTGCTACCCTTCTTTGGAATGGTGCACCTGTTTTACTGTCCCCGTAACCACAAGGTGGCGGGGTTTTCCAGCCTGATCAAAATTGTGGAGGTGTTTTCACGGCGACCTCAAATTCAAGAGCGGTTTACCCATCAGATTGCCGATGCCCTTATGACGGCCCTGGAGCCCCAAGGCGTTCTGGTGGTGGTGGAGGCTACCCAGTTGTGCGTGGCGATGAGGGGCTTACAAAAGGAAGGGGTGCGTACGGTTACCCAGGTCGTTCGCGGGGAAGTTCCTCTGGATAAGATCAATGTATCCCGTTACTTACAATCGGTGGATTAGCAAGCCCGGATGATGATGAACGAATGGATGAAGTTGCTTTCCGGAAATGTCCCCGGTGGAGTGGGGCTTTATTTCGTGTTGTTGTTGACCATAGCATTGGTGCTCTTTTATTTCTATCGTACCAGCGAATTGTTTACCGGTAAGCATTTCCGCTGGTGGTTTGCAGGAAGCTGGTTTTTTCTGACCGCCGTTTATGGGCTTGTATGGATTCATCATCCACCGCCGCAATTGTTAAAACGATATTCCGTCGCCTTTTTTGCCCGGGAACCTCAGGATCGCTGGTTGGCCTATTTTTTGCGGGACGAAATTTCCGATCGCACCCAACCCTATCAGGGAGCCTGGTCGTATTTTTTTCCCCAGCGATGGGTTTACCTGGCCGACTTCGACGACCCCGATTCCCGGGAACTTTTCTTCACCCTGGCCCAAAAATTGTCCCTCCAGCGGTTTGTACTGGGTACTGTAGAACGTCGGGGCCGATCCGTTTCCCTGACCCTGGAATATTTTGAAGAGAACGGAAGGCGTAAAGCGGCCGAAAAGCGCCTGATGATTGATCGGCAACATCCCGGTCGACAACTGATGGAAGTGATGAAGTGGATCGATCAGTATGTTCCGCAATTGTTTTTTCAAATGGAACAAGTGATCGACGATTCCCTTTTTGCACTGGCCAGGGACGATTTTTTTCGTCGCCGGCCGCAGGAGGCCGTCCGATTGTACCAGAAATCACTGAAAATGTTGGATGTGGATGAGCAAGCTTTGAAGTGGGTGCATTATGCGCGCATTCGCTATGCCAGGCATCTGCGCCGCCTGAGCGGAGAACGGCAAAACCCTTTTGATTTTCGACAGCGTCCCTGGGAAAAAATCAACCGCCGGGCGCGAAATCGGTTATTGCTTTTGTTACGAGAGAATCCACGATCATACATGGGCGACCCGTATTTAAACATGATGATTGCCGAAAGCTTTATCCTGGAAAAACAATTTGGGGATGCAGAGGTCTTTTTGAAAAGCGCCTTTGCAGACAATCCCTTCGATGCGGAAATTCTGGAAAATCTCTCGCACTTGCATCCTTCCCGGTATAAAGACCTGAAATTTCGCGGAAAAAATGGAATTTTGGAAAAGATTTTAATATATTGTCCCCTGTATGAGGATATTCTGATTGAATTCGTTGAACGTTTATTGAAAATCAGTTCTTTCCATGGAGAACCTCCTGTAAAGGTAAGGGAATACCTGCAACGTTATCTGGAGTTGAACCCGGCTTCGCCGGTGGCTTGGAATTTATTGGGGAAATTTTATTATCTAACCTTTCGGAATCCGGAGGCGTTACAGGCCTTTTTTAAGGCCGATTCCCTGGAGCCGGATAATGCGTTGGTGCAATTCAACATCGGTGTGGTCTACCATAAACTCAAAAACCTGGATGAAGCGGAGAAATACTTTAAAAAAGCCATAGCCATCAATGATTATTTAGATGCCCATCTGTATCTGGGGGAGATTTATTACGAACGGGGAGAGTACGAAAAGGCTTTAAAGGAATTCCGTTATCGGGTGGCTCATAAGACAGGCCCCGATGATGAGTATGCGCTGGAAGCGATGAAGGGAATCAGAAAATGCCTGGAAGCGCTCAACATTCCAATACCAGGAGCAGGAGCATCGAATGGTAAGGCTTCTCCGAGGGCTCAACGAGAGTGATTGGCAACTGGAGTTGCAGCAAATCGATCCCCGGATCACCCTTTCGGACATTTCCGGTTATTTACAACCGGGAACCCTGTTTGTTAAAATTACGGCTTTTCCTTCCTCGTTGATAGAGGTTGTGCAATCCCTCTTGGTTCGGCATTGTGGGGCCATCCTGGTCCGTGGTGCGGATGGCGATACGTCGGTGCGCTTCATTTTTGCTCTGCCGGCGCTTCGGCAGCGAAATTTTTTGGAGCAGTTGAGCGGTGCCGGGGAATCGGTGCTTCAGGAGCTGGGCGCCCGGTGTAGCCGGCTTCTGGAAAATGCCCGCAAGCGGCGGTGGCACTTTCAATCGCGAGGGGTATCCATCCCCATCGATAAGCCGGTGATCATGGGGGTGTTAAATGTGACGCCGGATTCCTTCAGTGACGGGGGGCGCTATCTGGACCCCGAAGCGGCATACCGACGGGCCTTGGAAATGCGCGAGCAGGGGGCGGAGTGGATTGATATTGGTGGGGAATCCACCCGACCGGGATCGGCAGCGGTTCCCCTTGAAGAAGAGTGGCGACGCATTGAGCCTGTCATCACCCGGTTGTCCCGGGAGAGGGATATCATTCTTTCTGTCGATACGTATAAGAGCGAAATAGCTCGCCGGGCCCTGGAGAGTGGAGCGCACATGGTCAATGATATCAGCGGATTCTCCTTTGATGCCCGTATGCGGCAGGTGGTAGCGCGGTATGGAGTCCCCGCCGTTTTAATGCATATCAAAGGGACGCCCCGGGATATGCAAAACAATCCCCGTTATACCAATTTGATGGACGAGTTGTATGGGTTTTTAGAGCAACGCATTCAGTATGCCCGTGATGGTGGGGTCGAGCAGATCATCATCGATCCCGGCATCGGCTTCGGAAAACGTTGGGAAGATAATTTTGAAATCCTGCGCCGATTGGGGGAATTCTCCTCCCTGGGATACCCCGTATTGGTGGGAACCTCCCGGAAATCGTTCATCGGCCGGTTGTTAGATGTTGCTCCGGAAGAACGGGTGGTCGGTACCATGGCTTCCATTGCGGCGGCCTATCGGGCCGGTGCGCGCATTTTTCGGGTCCATGATGTCGTAGAAACGCGGCAAACGCTGCAGGTGTTGGAGGGAATTTCCCAAAATAAAGCTATGTAAAAAAATATTAAGGTTTTAACCAAACGGTTCGATAATTGGGCAATTAAAGGGAAGGGGTATGCTCTTTAAGATTGGATTTCTTTCGATTACGGTCATTGATATTCTGGATATCGCGCTTGTTTCCTATATATTTTATAAGGTCTACGAATTCATTCGCGGTAGTATGGCCGCCCGGATGATGCTGGGGCTGTTGCTCATATTGTTGTTGTCTGTATTGGCCGATATCTTAAATATGGCCGGGAGCTCGTGGATTTTTTCCAATTTAAAAACCGTATGGGTCATAGCCTTTGTCATCATTTTTCAGCCGGAGTTTCGTCGGTTGTTGCTCTACATTGGCCAGAATCCTGTATTACAAAAGCTGGTGCATGTTGAAACGCCCCGTTTTGTGGAAGAGGTGATCAGCACGGTGATGGATTTATCGAGAAAAAATTTTGGAGCGTTGATTGTGTTATTGAGGGACACCGGAATCAAGAGCATCATCGAAACAGGCATTCCCATTAATGCCCGGGTATCCAAACCTTTATTGCTTTCCATTTTTAATCCGCGTTCGCCCCTTCATGACGGAGCCGTAATCATCCAGGGGGACGTCATTTTAGCGGCCAAATGTCAGCTTCCTCTGACTCAAAATCCCAAGCTGGACCCTACCCTGGGAATGCGACATCGGGCGGCCCTGGGGCTGTCGGAACAGACCGATGCCATTGTCCTGGTGGTCAGCGAAGAAACAGGGATGATCTCCATGGCCGAAACGGGCGTTTTAACTCGAGGATTGACCGAAGAAAGCTTACGAAAACGATTGCAAGAGGCCTTTGCACCGAAAATTGAAAAAAAGAAAATGTTTAGTGAATCGTTAGGTTGGGGAGAGGAAGCCTAATCGTTGACAATCAAATAATAATTACTGGAGGAACGCATATGAACCGACGGGTAACATCAAACCATACAAGGCGGATCGGAATGGTGATGCCTTTGGTGCTTTTGATGATGGTGATGGCAACCTCGGTATTTTCGCAGGCGGTGTTCCAGGCGATAGCGACGGGCAACTGGAATGACGCCAATACCTGGAATGTGGTTTCCGGCACTGATAGCGATGGCATTCCCGATGCCGACGACGATGTCACCATTGCCGGGGGATTCACGGTTACCCTGACGGGAGTAGAAGCGTGTGCATCGTTGACCATCGGTGATGCCACGAATCCGGGAACGATCGACCTGAACGGAAATACTTTAACGGTGGGCGGAAACGTTACCGTAACCAATGGGACGTTTGAGTTCAACGGCGGTAGTGCGGATGTGGCCGGGAATTTTAGTGTGGATGCCAGTGGAACGGTGCAGTCTTCGGCGGCAGCCATCTCCACCTTATTCTTAGAAGGCAATCTGACGGTGAATGGTACCTGGGCCACGACCGCCGGACGGATCAGTCCCACCTTCGACGGCACAGGCAATCAAAGCATCGATGGAACCACGAATGTGACCTTCCGGGATGTGACGATTAACAAATCGGGCGGTACCCTATCCAATACCATGACCCAGATCACCTACCGTTCGCTGACCCTGCAGGCGGGTACTTTTGCGCCCTCCAATACGTTCTCGACCACGACGGTGAACGGCGCCACCCGAACGGTGCTGACCCTGGGTGCCGGTACCACGTTTTCCCCTCAAAGCGGAAACGTTTTCGAATTCAACATGAGCTACGATTTCGATAATTTTGTTGCCGCTACGGTCACCATCTCCTCCTCCATCAACGCGACCTTCGAAACCATTAAAATTAACTCGCAAGGTTCCAATACCAACGTACTGGAATTCAGCGGAACGGTTACCCTTACGATCAATACGCAGCTGGAGCAAGCCATCGAAGGCGCCCAAATTACCCTGACGAACGCCACCCTGGCTTATGGAACCACGGCGACCCTCTTATATACCTGTTCCAGCCGGACGATCGACCTTGACGAATGGCCTTCCACCAGTGGACCGAATACCGTGGAAGTCAATACCACAGGAACCATTACCTTCGGTAGCGCGGCGACCCGGTCGGTGGCCAATTTGACCCTCAACGGCGGCGGTACCTTCAACATCAATAATGCCTCGGCTTCCATCACGGTGACGGGGACGCTGACCCGTTCCAGTGGTGCGGTGACCGTGACCAGCGGAACCTTGGCGTACGGTTCTTCCGCTACGTTGGTATACAGCGGTTCGTCGGCCCAGACCACGGGCGATGAATGGACCAATGCCCTGAATCCGCCCAATGTTACCATCAATAATGCTTCTGGCGTTACCATTACCGGTACCGGCACTGCGGGGGATCGGGAGATTAACGGCGACTTGACCTTGACCAATGGTGAGTTGTTGCATGCCGAGGCCGGTCGCACCCTGACCGTACACGGAAACATTGTTGGAGGTTCGGGTTCGTATGGCGTAACCACCCGGGGAACGATCGTTTTAAATGGCGTGAGTTCCACCAATATTACCATATCCGAAAGTTTTTCGGTGGGTAATTTGACCATCAATAAGGCCAGTGCTTCGGTCACAGTCACCGTGCAAAGTGGCGGCATCCTGAAAATGGATAAAGGGGGTGCAGCGGATAACAGCACCCTTAACATCACAAGCGGAACCCTGGTATTTAGTTCCAGCACCCAGTTGACCCTGGCGGGTACGGGAACGGGAACCCATGTTTTAAGCATGGGGGCCAGCGGCAAAATGCAAACCGGGGGCGTGGATATTACCGGTTTTAATACCTACACGCTGGACGCCTCCAGCGAAATTATATTCGATGGGTCGACGAATGAGACCATTAAGACCGGCATTACCTACGGCAATATAACGGTCAATAAGGCCGGTAGTATTGCCGCATTCGCTGCTGGCGGTGGAACGGTTACTTTGGGCACGGGGTCGGGCATTTCGGTGCAGGCGGGAACCCTGCAAATGAACGGTGCCGTTCTGAGTCTGCCGGGAAGCAATACCCTGACGGTCGCTTCGGGGGCCACCCTGGAGACCAATGGTACCTCCCTGGCCGGTTTCGGAACCTATACGGTGAACGGGAAACTGGTGTTCAATGGAACCTCCGCCGCGGAAACGATCCCCGCGGGCATAACTTCGGTTCAAGATCTGGATATCGATAACGGTTCTGGAGTTTCTCTGGGTGGCAATTTGACCGTGAACGGCACATTGACGTTTATCAATGGGGTGTTATCGGGTGCCGGTAATACTTTGACCATCGGTAGTGGGGGGGCAACGGCTGGAGCCACCAGCGCCCGATATTATTCCGGTACCATGACGAAAGACTATGCGGCCACGGGTTCGTTTGAATTTCCTGTGGGCGATGGCAGCGCCTATCGCCCGGCGACCGTGAACGTCACCGGAGGAACGGGAAGCATTACGGTAACCTATGCGACGACGGATCCGCAGGTGGGCAATACCCCAAGCGGCATCAAAAGCGTTTCCAACAATCGGAAATGGACCATTAACCACACCTCCGGAATTACCCAGTACGACATTACTCTGGTTTATACCGATCCCGGTTTTACCATTGGTAACGAAAGTTTTATGCGCATCTTGCGCGGCACCAGCGGTTCTACGGATTGGCAGGACATTGATACCTCTCCCACCATCGACACGGCCAATGACCTGGTTACCGCCGGTGCGGTGGCCCCGGATGCCACACGGCTGAATTTTACCGTGGCCGAGGCCCAGGGTGCCTACACCTGGGACGGCGGTGGGGCCGATAATAACGCCAGTACGGCGGCCAACTGGAACCCCGATGTGGTTCCCGGTTCGGGAGATGTGGTTACCATCGATGGCAATTATACCGTCAATATAGATGCCAGCTTTACCTGGGGAACTTTGACCATTGCCAATGGTGCGAATGTGACCATCACGACCACATCAGTGCCGGCGTTAACTCTGAATGCGGGCAGCGGTACGGTGTTAGACATTTCGGGTAACGGCACTCAATTGAACGCGACGACCAACCCGAGCTCCCAGGGCCGGGTGATTGACGTGACCGGCACCGGTGCCGTGAGTGTGGGAACCGGTGCGAGCATTGCCTTTAGTGGGGCCAACAATCTGGGATTTGGAAACGGTGCCGGTGGAAGTCTGGCCACCTCGCAGCAATCGTATGCTTCCGGATCCACTTTTAACTGGTCGGCCAATTCTCAGGGGTTTCAGGCACAAACCTACGGGAATTTGACTCTGGATCCCATCGGTGATCTCAGCGTGGCCGGATTTACCGTGAATAACGACTTTACCAAGAATAACGCCAATACCTCTTCGGTGACGATTACCAGCGGCACATTGGGTGTGGGTGGCAATATGACCAATAACGGCGGCCTGGCTACCAGCAACACGGGCGCCATCAGCGTGACGGGGACCACTTCCAACGCAGGGGCCCTGACCCTGGGAGGCAGCGGCACCCATTCTTTTAGTACCTTCGAAAACAGTAGCACCGTGAACATCTCTGGCACGGGAACGGTGAATTTTAATGGTACTTTGACCCTGACGTCGGGTACCATCACCCCCAATTCGGCTACCCACGTCAAGGGAAATCTGGTCGGCAATGGAGGCAGCTTCAGCGGTACGGCGGGTACTGTGATTCTGGACGGCACCTCGGCACAGACCATCAGCGGCACCACTGGTATTACGTTTTACCATTTGACAGTGAATAACACCAATGGCATTACCTTGAGCCAGAATCCCAAAGTAGAGGGGACCCTTACCCTGACCGATGGTGTGATTACCACGGGATCCAATTACCTGACATTGGGGACCGCGGCAACGGTAAGTGGTGCCAGTTCCACCAGCTATATCGAAGGGCGCATGGTGAAGGATTTTGATGCCTCGGCCACGAATGTGAGCTTTGAGTATCCTACCGGTAAGGGTGGAGAATATTTACCGGTTACCATCCATTTCACCAGCGTCGGCAGTGCCTATTCGGTCACGGTGGAGCAATATAACGATGACCCACACACGGCTGTCGGTAGCGCCATAGATAACACCACCCTCAGCGCGATTTCCGCAGTGCGGTACTGGTTGGTGGATGGTGTCGGCGGGCCTCCCGCCAGTCCCACCATTACCCTTACCTGGAATTCCAATGATGGAATTACCAATTTAACCGCCCTGGATGTGGCCCAGTGGAATGGAAGCCAGTGGGTGAGCATCGGCGGCGATGGCGTTGGCTCCTCATCCTCGGGGACGATTACTTCGACCACCATGGTGTCCGGGGGGAATTACTTCACCTTCGGGGACGACGCCGCAGGCGGCCAGGACAATGCCTTGCCGGTGACCCTTTCTTTGTTCGAAGCCCAGGCGGATTATGGGAAGGTGATGCTCCGCTGGGAAACCAGTTCGGAAATCAATAACGAGGGGTTTTACATCTACCGCGCCGAGGATTTGAATGGGGAATATGTCCAGATCAATTCGACCATTATCCCCGGAAAAGGAAACACTTCGGAAAGCTCTTCCTACGAATATGTGGATAAAGAGGTGGAAGGCGATGTAACCTATTACTATAAATTGATTTCCCGTGACTTTACGGGTGAGATTCATGAGTATGCCACCATCGTTTCGGCAACTCCCAAGCCGTTGCCCAAGGTCTTCCAGATTGCCCAGAATTATCCCAACCCGTTTAATCCCTCCACGCGGTTTAAATTCTCGGTTGCGAAACCGAGCAAAGCGTCTCTGGTGGTTTACAACGTTCTGGGACAGAAAGTACGCACCATTTTCGAGAACAAGTTTTTTGAGCCGGGTGTGTATGATGAATTTACCTGGGATGCCAGGGATGATTTCGGCAATTCGGTGGCGAATGGCGTGTATTATTTTGTTTTTACGGTGAATGAATACAGCTTCCGGCAAGTACGCAAGATGATTTTTATGAAATAGACCGGTTTGGAAAAACGACACCACAGGCGGCAATAGAGATGCTATTGCCGCCTTTTCTTAAAAAACTCATTGGGAAGGCCTCTAACCCCAATTTAAATTTGGCGGGTTCAAAACGTAACCAATAATTTATCGGGCTGGGTTGGTATGAGGAAATGGATTGTATTCTGGATGTTGCTCGTGATCGGTCGGGTAGGAGGGGCGGTAACTTCAGAATTTTATACAATTAAGACCCAGACAACCGATAAACTGGTGATTGAATTCCACTTCCCCGACCTCCAGGTGCAAACGCTTCCCGGCGGTCAAAACAGCCGTGTCGAAATTCCAGGTCTAAATTATCATTATGAACTCAATCAACCGCTGGTACCGTTACTGGTGTTACCGCTTAATCTTCCCCGTAACGTTTCGGCACCCCTTGTAACCATCCATCAGATTCGGCGATTCACGGGAATTTCCCCTCCGGTATACCGGAACGATAGTCTGCAGGTGGAGCCGCCGGGTACCACGGTTTTGCCCTTCCCCGGGCGCATCGTAAAGCTGGTCTACCAGGGATTGTTCCGGGACTTCCCCATTTATGCTTTGCGGGTGTATCCGGTTCAAGTGACTGCGGAAGGAATTCGTTTTTTTCAGAAATTTTCCGTGACTCTGTATCTGAAAAAACAGTCCGCCGGCCGGCAGGGAAAGTATGCCGCAAAGACCGCCGCAGAGCTCCCTTTGTTGAAGAAATGGGTGGCCAACCAGGAACAAAGCGGTTTTGTCGAGGCCCTTGCCGCCAGCTCTATCGGTCAAACACTGAATCAGGATGAATGGAATTTTAAACCCAGAATCCGGTTGGTCGTTGTAGAAAAAGGGGTGTATAAAGTGACGGGGGCCGATCTGGAAGAACATGGTATCGACCTGAACCGACTGGATCCGCGAACCTTCCGTTTGGTGAACCGGGGACAGGAAGTCCCTTTCCTTCTGTACGGGGAACAGGATGGTCGATTTGATCCCGACGATTATATAGAATTTCTGGGAGAGCCCAATGATGGCACCTTTTTAAAAGAATATCCCGATATGTACAAAGACCCTTTCACCGATGAGAATGTGTATTGGTTGGAGTGGGGAGGGCATCCGGGTGTGAGAATGGTGGAAGAGAGCGGTGGAATTGTTACCACTGATCCCACACGGTATAATCCGGCACCTTTTTACGCCCATACGGTGCATGTTGAGGAGGACAATCATTTTGAGCGCTTGGGATTTGGGAGTATTGGAAGTCTGTCTTATCAGCGGGACCTCTGGTACTTCGATACCGGAATCAAATCCATTGGAAAGAAACAGTATCCCTTTGAGCTCATTTATCCGGATTCCACTTCATTCAATCCGGTCGAAGTTAAGGTGATGTTTTCAGGAAAATCCATTGGTGGGTCTCCCCATAACGTGATGGTTTGGCTGAATAATGGCTTGATCGGAATGGCCCGGCCCGGCTGGTTCAATCAAGACACCGCCACGGTCAGCAATGTTGGGAATTCCAATATACGCACCCTTGATCTCCGGCACGGTGAAAACATTCTGGACGTCCAGCTGCCGGTAAAGCCCCCGGTGGGCACCGATATTGTATTGCTGAACTGGTTTGAGGTCACCTACGACCGGCAGTACCGGGCCTATCGGAATCAGATCGAGTTCCGTAAACCGTCCATTGTTTTCTTTCCCAATGTAAACCTCTTCCAGTTTGAAATCGATGGGTTTACCCGATCCGATATTCAAATTTATAAAAAAGGTATCGGCAAAATCATCAATTATAAATTGGAGATTGAGGAGGTCAAGGGACGGAAAATGTATAAGGTGATATTTCAGGATCACATCATTGCAGACGATGTTGAATATGTCGCCATTACGGAAGATTTGAAAAAAAAACCGCTGCGCATCGAACTGGACGAACCCTTTGATCCGGAGCGTCCCGAGTTGACATTGAAAAATCCGGCCAATTCCGCCGATTATTTGATCATTACCCACCAGCGTTTTTACCGCCAGGCACTGGAGCTGAGGGACTATCGCCGTTCTCAGGGCTTGGCTGTCGAATTGGTCAGGGTTCAGGATATTTACGACGAATTCAACCATGGCATTAAATCCCCTCTGGCCATACGGGATTTTCTGCAGTACGCCTATTATCATTGGGATCAGAACCACAAATTGAAGTACGTGTTGTTATTGGGGGATGCCAATTATGACTATAAGTCCACTTCGACCCTGTTTACCGATTTTGTGCCCACCTTTTTTCTGCAAACATTTAAATTTGGCGCCGCTGCCACGGACTATCCCTACAGTTTGCTTTCGGGGGATGATTTGATCCCCGATGTGTTCGTTGGACGTATTCCGGTAATGGTGGCCAGCGATGTTACGGTGGCCACGGAAAAAATTATCGAATATGAGCAAAATCCCATCCTGGGGCCCTGGCGGAATCAGGCGCTGTTTATCAGCGGAAATGACGCATCGACTTTTGAATTTGATTATCGAGATCGTCCTCTTTTTCGGGTGCAGAACGCCCGGATGCTGGAAGTGCTTTTGCCGCAACACCATACGGCCTTTCGTCTGAACACCGTCAAGGACCCCACCAAAGATTATGATCCCAATTTCGGCGGCACCACCGATCTGATCGAATATTTCGATGACGGATTGTATTACATCAATTTCTTGGGCCATGGCGGCGGGGCCATCTGGGCGGATGTCAATCTATTCAATCTGCGCGATGTGGATCGTTTGAATAATAAAGGCATGTATCCGTTCATTACCAGCATGACCTGTTTTACCGGGGCCTTCGATAATCCGGGTAATATGGGCCTGGCGCAGAAACTGGTTCTGGCAAAAGACAAGGGTGCCATCGGGGTTCTGGCCTCTTCGGGACTGGGCTGGGCATATAACGATTTTGCCATGTTATGGTCGGTGGGGCAATTTTTATTTAATCCGGAATTCCGGGTAGGGGAAGCGGTTACCCTGGGAAAAATTTTCTACCTCACTTCGCAATCCAATTACTTTGTGAACGATACCCTGTTCACCGCTCCGGGGTATTTTTACTTATTCAAGGACATGGTCCATCAGTACAACCTGATTGGAGATCCTTACATCCAATTCGAGGCGGTGCCCACCGATTTAACCCTGGAGCTGGACAATGCCTTACCCCAACCAGGCGACACCATACAGGTAACCCTTTCGGTACCGTTTGCCCCGGCGGAAGGCTATATCGAACTGGCCGATTATCAAAACAATGTGGTGACTCGGATGCCTGTATACACAACGGGGCAGACCGAGAGCGTTCGCCTGGTCATCCCGGAGAGTTTTCCCGAAGGCACCGGGAGGTTAAGGGCCTATTTATCCGATGGTCAACGGGATGCCAGCAACGTTGTGCCTATCGGGATAAATTATGCGGTTCTGGATTCGATTGTGTTGCTTCCCCGTAATCCTTCGGCAGATGATAGTGTCTATTTACAACTTCACGTGCGGGACCCTTTTGGAGTTCGTCAGGTGTATGTGTTGGTGGCCAACATTCGGCAGCGCTTTTCCACCCGTGAAATCCGCTCCGGTGTTTTTCAAACCGTTCGGCCGTTGCCCCCCACGTATGCCTTGCAAACCGTCTTTTTCAGCGTATATGTGGAAAACAATCGCGGCAACAAGAGTGTGTTCCGCAATCGAAGCTATACCATTCTGGATGATCGCCCGGATGTGTTTGTGGAACCGCGCTCCATCCGTTTCGGCGGACGAGAGCGGGTCAAGGTGACGGCGGTTCTGGGGAACAAAGGGCGCTCGGTGGCTCAAAATGTCCCGGTGCATTTCTACCAGGGGGAGACCAACTTTAAAAACCATACCCCCTTTGCCGTGCAAACGGTGAACATCTCACCGGGGGATAGTATTCATGTGGGGGTGGATTTTCCCTTTAATTTGTCCCGGGATCAATTTCGTTTGTACGTAGCGGCAGATCCCCAGGGTCGTTTGCCCGATTTCAATCGGAACAATAATGTGGATAGCGTTTCCCTTACGCCTACGCTCTTCAATGTTACGCCTGAACTGGGCACCACCTATGACGGAGTGACCGGGGATACGCTGAGACTGGGGGATCGAGTGGCCCTTTACATTCCTGCTGGGGCTGTCGATCGGCCCAGCGTCTTGTTGCTGCGATGGAAATCGGTAGAGCCTCCCCGGGATCAAAAGGGGTTGCAACTTTTGCCTGTGGTGGAGCAAGATCAGTACCATGCGGTAGAGGTTCGGCTGCTTAATCTGGATGCCCAGACCAACCAACCCTTTTATTTGCGTATCAAACCCAGACCGATCGCGAATTACGGAACTTCTCCCTTACAGGAGGTGACCCTGTATCGGAAGGTGGGAACCTCGCAGCCCTGGGTGGCCGTGGAAACCGATGTTGAGGAGAATGAAGGATATGTGTATACCCGGACTCATCGCGACGGGATGTTCGCTCCTTTCATTTCCGGGGATTTGCAACCCCCACGCATCGAATTGACTGTAGACGGTCGACCGTTTCAAACGCGGGCCCAGGTGTCTTCCAATCCGGTGATGCACCTGGTGATTGAGGATGAAAGCGGGGTGATTCTCAGCCCGGAACAGATCGCCATTACCATTGATGGGCAACCCTTAGCTCCGGATAAAATTTTTATTCCCGATTCGGTTCGGAAGAGCAACATCCTGGGCATTACGTTGTATCCGGAACTGGAAGTCGGCCAGCACGATCTAAAAGTGCAGGCGAAGGATGTGAACGGCAATTTGGCCGAAAAACAATACGACCTCCTGGTAAGCGATGAGTTCGATGTGCATGTGTTCGGTAATTATCCCAACCCGTTCACCGATCAAACCATTTTCGCCTATTATGTGAGTCCCGATGTGTTGGATGAATTTGAAATACGGATCTACACCGTTAGCGGGCGTTTGATTCGGGTGATTACCGAAGATATTAATACCATTAATCAACCGCATGGAGCGCGCGCCAGCGGGTATAACGAGTTGATCTGGGATGGCACGGACGAAGAGGGCAATGAGGTGGCCAACGGGGTATATTTTGCTTTGATCCGGGCCAAGTATCAGGGGGAAGTTAAAGAAACCATTCTTAAAGTGGCCAAATTGAAATGAGGAATAAAAAACTTCGAAGGGGTAAATGAGGCTGGAAATACAAACGGTTTCTGCGAAATTGAGGCGCCAGATCGACGCTTCCGGTGGGAGGGCGATCCGCCGATTCGCCCGGGCTCCCCGTTTGCGGCTTTTCCGTTGGGTGCTGATGGGCGTTGTCATGATCGCTTCTCTTCAGGCTCAGAATGGCGATTCCCGCTATGCCGGTTCGTTCCTGGAGCTGGGGATTGGGGCCCGGGGGATGGCCATGGGCGGTGCCTATGTCGCCGTGGCCGATGATGGCTCTGCTTTCTACTGGAATCCTGCCGGCGTATCCACCATGTTGCGTCCCGAGCTGTTTGGCATGTACGCTTCCATTTTTAAATCCCTGGCCAAACATTTTCACATCGGATTTTCCCGACCTTTATACGGTGCCGGAGCCATTTCCGTCAACTGGATTCGCTTTACGGTTCCATCCATTGCCAATTACGATTCCGAAAATTTAAATTTAAGCTATGGGGAGCGCATAGCCGAGAGCACCCGGGCCCAAAGCTGGCAGGAACTGCAGAATCTGGGTATTGGACTTACCGATTTGCCGCTGGGTTTTTCCGATTTTCAGAACGATGCCTTGATCATATCGTTATCGAAATTGAACACGGTGGATGTGGATTTCGGCTGGCAATATTTTGTTTTGCCGGTGTCCATTCCGGTGGGGATGAATTTTAAACTGATCCGGCAATCGCTTTTTCAGCGGAAGGCTTCGGGGGTAGGACTGGATGTGGGCGCCATGATGAAGTTCGGTCTGGATGATTTAATGGACGACAGCCGATTGGGGAAGTTCGCCCTCGGATACGCCGTCAAGGACGTATGGAATACCAAGATCACTTGGGATACCGATTCCCGGCGCTCGGACCGGATCCGGCGGAGTTGGTACCTGGGTGCAGCTTATTTTCAGCCCATTCCCAATGTCCGCAGTCAATTGTTGATTTCCTATACCCTGGCCTCTAAATTTGAACTCACTCATCATTTCGGGATGGAATATGTATATTATGATCGGTTGGCCATTCGGTTTGGTGTGGACAACAAGCAGTTTACCGCCGGTGTGGGATTGCGGCTTTCCATTTTTCGCTTCGATTACGCCTTCAAAGGGCATGAGCTGGGCGGCACCCATCGAATCAGCACGGCCATACAACTATAAAGGGTTGTAAATAAATATGTACCAGAAATTTAAATATTGTCTTTTGCTGTTTATTATTTTAAATTGGGTCGCTTGTGGAACAGGAGTCGAGAATCAGGATCTGCCGCCATCTCCAGTCAAGCTTGTGGAAAAGTCGGCCGAGGATGCTGTTGAAGAAAAAGGCATTGACGCGGAAGCCATACCGGGGCCGGAGGGAGACATCGCGGGAAATGGAATTGTTCTCCAGTGGTACGCCTTACAGGAGGAAGACATCGCCGGTTATAACGTTTATCGCAGCGAGACGGATTCCTTGAGAGATTTTATTCGGATTGCTCAGGTTGAAGATACCTTTTATCTGGATAAAGCGGTGCAACCCAATCAAAAATTTTATTACTATTACGTTACCGCTGTGGACCAGGCGGGGCAAGAGGGGGAACCCTCGGAGGTGGGAAAATATGCGTTGATCCCCTGGGCGGATTTGGTTTACCCGATCCGCGATACCGAGTTCAATGGACAGGGCGGGACTTTCGCCTGGGATTTTAGCAGCGGCTTTCCGGTGACGTTTGTTTTCCGATTGGAAAGGGAAATTCAACCCAACATCTATGTTAATTTTTTTACTAAACATATCGTCAATATCACCGATTATGATGTAAATCAAGAATGGAGTTTGTCTCGATTGGCTGAGGAAGGGCTCTCCACCCCATTACCAACAGGGAGGTATCGTTGGCGTATTGATAATTTAGGATCGGAAGCTTATCAGGGATCCGAGTCATTATGGGAATTCTTTGTGGTAAAATAAAGGTATGCAACAGAAGCTATGAGGAAACATTGGAAAGTATGGGTCGGCGCGGGCATTCTGATTGGGGTTCTTGGTCTGTTTGCTCAGGATCCTCAATGGCAGTATCCGGTTCAGTATGGGGATCGTCCGGCACAATATATTCTCGGCAGTGAAGATGTCCTTTTGATCACGGTAAACCTGTGGGGGCATGTTAAAAAGCCAGGTATCTACAGTATTCCCAGTAGTTTTGGTATTATTGATCTGCTGTCTTCCGCAGGGGGGCCGTTAAAGACGGCGCGGTTGAACGATGTCCGGATTATCCGAGAAAATCAGGAAGTGATCACCGTGAATATCGAGGAATTTATCAAGACGGGAAATCGGGATCTGCTGGTCCCTTTGCAACCTGGGGACGTGATCATTGTCTCCGGGAGCATCTCGGATATTTTTGGGCGAATCGTGGGGGTGATGCGGGATCTGGCCATCATCGCCAACGTCATTGTTCTGGCCATGCGCATCCGATAGATAGGGGGACGCAAGGGGTGACGGAATTGAAGCTTGCATATTTTGGGGAACATTAGTAAGTTTTATGAAATTATACAACATACGCGGAGGGCGCATATGTCTAAGTCTTACGCATTGCTCGTGGTCCTTTTGCTCATCCCATCTTTGGTGTTGGGTGCAGTATTCGGAAGCAAAAGCCTGTTACATGTACAAACGGCATCCACATTAAAACCCGGGCGATTGGAACTTCGGTCCGACATGCGGTTCTTTTCTAAGGTGGGTGATTATCTGGGACAGAATAAACCGGCGGATTTTACCGCGGTCAACTACTGGTTGGTGCAAGGGAATGCCCTATTGAGCTTTGGGGTAATGAACAATTTTGATGTAACCTTAATGACGCGCGTATATCAGGATACGCATAAAAAGAATGAATACAACAGCCCCGATGATATTTTCCTGGACATCAAAGGGGGTTCCTTTGGATTTATGAATGAACGTGTTCAGGTCGGTGGGATATTGTCCTTCCGCTTCCCTACCGGCGAAGTGCATAATTACCCCTTCGAGCCCTATACGGCGGGGGCTTTGGAATTCGGCGTCACCGGTTTGTTTTCTTTTTACAAGGATCCTTTCTTGCCCGACCGGGACATCAGTTTCCATGCCAATCTGGGGTGGTATAACCACAACGATGCCGGAAAAGTACTCTATCAAAGGCTCAATCCCCAGGGTGAGGTGATCAAAGAATACCGGGCGGGAAATAATGCCACGGCGTTACGATTTGGCCTGGGTTTTGTTTATCCCACCGAAATGTTCGATATTAACCTGGAGTTGTGGGGAAATAATTTCATCTCTAAGCCCGACTCCATGGCCTATAGTCGGGAAAATTACGTGTATGTTACCCCCTCGGTGCGGTTTAAACCCCGTTGGTGGATGAATTTTGATCTGGCATTGGACATTCGCGTTTCCCCGGATAAAAACGAAACGTCTTTTGCCTTGCCGGATCCAGTGAAGAGTTTAACCCTCCCCAATTATCCCTCCTGGCGAATGACCCTGGGAATGGGATTTGTTTTGAATCCGGGAGCGGAACGATCCCGCCGGGAAGTGGGTGGTGGGGCCACCATCCGGGAAAAGGTTGACTTTTTCGAAAAATTATTGAAAGAAAAGGAAAAAGCCCGTACCATCGAAGAAGAGCTGAAACGCCTGCGTCGGGAGCGTGAACAGGCGGAAAAAGAACTGGAAGAATTGCGGCAATTGTTAGAGGAGCAGGGTAAATAACCGTACGATTGAACATTGATATCGGCATGGTCATAAAAAATCCCTCACTGTGTTGAGGGATTTTTTTTTAAAAAACAGTGAGGGGATGAATGGATGCGATTATCCGAAAATTGCAAACCCTAAAAAAGCAAGCCTTGGCCGAATATTCCCATTTCCATGTGGCTGCCATCCTGGTTACTCGAGAGGGACAGGAAATCAGCGGGTTTAACATCGAAAGCAGTTCCTATAGCCTCACCATTTGTGCCGAACGGGTAGCCCTGTTCAAGGCGTTGTCCGAAGGATACCGGGAATTTAAGGAAATTTATATCATGAGCGACGATGAGCGGCCTTGCCCGCCTTGTGGCGCCTGTCGTCAGGTTCTGTTGGATTATGCCCCGGATATCCAGGTCGTCATGGTCGGCGCTTCGGGTGAAATGCAAAAGGTTCCCTTACGCGATCTGCTCCCTTACGCTTTCGATAAACAACGTCTTATCCGTTAATTCGATCCCTCCGGATTTTTTATTGCATATCCCTTCAATCCCCTTGTATTTTCTTTAAAAATGGAGGGCGGTGCCATGAAAGTCCAGGCGTACGTCTTATTCCGCATGTATCCCAATAAGATTAAGGAAGTTGTTCAGCATGTGCAAAAAATGAAAGGGGTTTTGCAGGCCCATGCGGTGACGGGTCCCTTCGATGGCATTGCGTATGTAGAAGCCGGTGATATCAAAGAATTGGGCCGGCTGATCCTTTCCGAAATCCAAAATCTGGACGGGGTACGGGATACAACCACTTGTCTGGTAGTTGATATTGAATAGCGTCTTCAGTCATTTCCAGGCAGATCACCTTCGCTATGTCGTCCAGTTTCGGAAAGACTACCGCCGTGGAATTTTTCCCATGGCGGACGGTGTTGAAAACTTGACCGTCAGGTGCGGCGATACAAATGTTTTTCACAAATCGAATGACGGCGAGGTTGGGTCGGCACCGGTATTGTCATCCAATCCCCGCCTTACCCGATTCAATGGGCGGAGACCCGATTTTTCCTTCTGAACGCGGCGGCACAGGCGATAGAGTCACCCCCTGCCTTTCCATGATTACCGTACCACCATTCGACCCCCGCGGTTGATGGAGTTGTTCGACTGCTCGCTCGTTGTTTATGCGGTTGAATATTTTCGTATATCGGGTGACCGGCGATCCCCATCGATTTACCGGTCGGATGAACAGCCGTTAAATTTTGCTCAGTGCCTGTTTCAGGTCCTCAATCAAGTCGACGGGGTCTTCCAGCCCCACCGATAAACGGATCAATCCTTCGGTGATGCCCACTTCGGTCAGCTCCTCTTTGCTGTAGGTGGAATGGGTCATGGACGCCGGGTGTTCAATCAAGCTGTCGCAGTCGCCCAGGCTGACGGCCAGGGTGATCAAACCCACATTGTCGATGAGCTTTTCTCCTGCGTGTCGTCCTCCCTTAACTTCGAAAGCGATCATCCCTCCAAAGTTGCTCATTTGCCGCTTGGCCAGCTCATGATGGGGATGGGTGGTCAGGCCAGGGTAACGAACCCAGTTGACCCGGGGATGAAATGACAGGAATTTGGCGATTTCCAGAGCGTTGCTGCAATGGCGGTCCATCCTGACGGGTAGTGTTTTTAAGCCTCTTAGCAGCAACCAGGCATTCAGGGGGCTGATAACACCGCCCAGGTCTCTCAGTATGCGCGACCGTAATTCATCGATAAAATCCTTTTTGCCGATAACCACACCGGCGACGGTATCGCCATGGCCACCGATGTATTTGGTTGCACTGTGGACGATGATATCCGCCCCCATTTCCAAAGGCCGTTGCAAGTATGGCGTGGCAAAGGTGTTGTCTACCACCAGAGGAATATGATGACGATGGGCGATTTCCGCGCATCGAGCGATGTCGACTATATCCAGGGTGGGATTCGCCGGGGTTTCGATGAGGATCAACCGGGTTTTATTATCGATGGCTTCCTCGATACGGTTGGGGTTGGTGGCGTCCACCTCGCGGGCCTCGATGCCCCATAACGGAAGCGATTCCTTGTACAGGTTATGAGTGCCGCCATAGATGGTATTCCCCGAGACCAGATTATCACCGCAACGGCAAAGATTCAGAATGATCCCGGCAATGGCCGCCATGCCCGAGGAAAAGGCTAAAGCCGCCTCCCCGCCTTCCAGGAAGGCCATCTCCCGTTCAAGAGCGGCCTGCGTGGGGTTCCCTAACCGGGTGTACACATACCCATCGCCTTCGCCTTGAAACAACATGGCGCCATGTTTGGCGCTTTTAAAAGCAAAGGTCGAGCTCTGGTAAATAGGTGTGGAAAGTGCCCCGGTTTGCGGGTCGACCCCTCCGGAACCATGTACACAAAGTGTGGCGAAACGGGCCTTGGTCAAGTCAAACTTGGCCATACATTGTTCCTCCTTGTCCACGATGGTATGGAGATAAATTATTATCTTCCTGCTTAAAATCAAAGAAATGCCTTAAAATACCTGCCCCTGGGTGATGCGGCCCATTCCTTTGGGCGTCCCGACCATCAGCCTCCTCCGGGATGCCGCTGTATCGGTGGCCGGTTCGATGCGTCCGGCGCAACCGATTTTGCTGCGCTTCCCTCAGGAGGAAATGCAGTGTGGAAACAGCAGCAGTCCGGACAAAGACGCCTTGCAAGCGGGGGCCCCGCTGCGTGCTTCCGGGTTCCCGCCGGTGCAAACGGGATACTTGTCCGCAAGAATGAAGCCACCGTCCCGTTTAACGCGCGCCGGCCATGGCGATGTCGTCGTGGTCACCCATAACCGGGAGGCCCCCTGCGAAAGGCAAGGAATTTGACCGGCCCGAGCCCAACTCCGTGAAAATGCCCCTGTCGGCCCGTTTTGCGGAGCCGGATCCATCGCTTCGATCGAATAAGACAATGGGTGGAGCCGATCGGGTGCCTCGTTTTCATCGAAAATTTTGCAGATGAAAATTCATTATTAATTTGCAGAAGTAATTTACTTGTCCTTAATTTAAAAGATCAACGAAATAACGATTAGCAGGAGTGGACAACTATGGCAGAACGCATAACGCCCAGAGATGTGGATTACAGCCGCTGGTATACGGATGTAGTCTTGCAGGCGAAGTTGGCCGACTATTCACCGGTGAAAGGATGCATGGTGATTCGTCCCAATGGGTACGCCATCTGGGAAAAGATTCAGCGGATTCTGGATGAGAAATTTAAGGAAACCGGACACGTTAATGCTTATTTCCCTCTGTTTATTCCGGAAAGTTTTATGAAGAAGGAAGCCGAACACGTTGAAGGCTTTGCCCCCGAATGTGCGGTGGTGACGCATGGAGGCGGAGAGGCGCTGGAAGAACCCCTTTATGTTCGCCCTACATCGGAAACGATCATCTGGAGCATGTACAAGAAATGGATTATGTCTTATCGGGATTTGCCCATTTTGATAAACCAATGGGCGAATGTGGTACGATGGGAGATGCGGACACGCTTGTTTTTGCGCACCACAGAATTTTTATGGCAGGAGGGGCATACGGCTCATGCCACCGAGGCGGAGGCGGAAGCGGAAGCTCGTCGGATTCTGGAAATTTACCGTTGTTTGGCCGAAGATTATATGGCCATACCGGTGATAACAGGCCGAAAAACGGAAAACGAAAAGTTTGCCGGGGCGGTTCGGACGTACAGTATCGAAGCCATGATGCAGGATAAAAAGGCATTGCAGGCGGGCACCTCCCATTATCTGGGAGAAAATTTCGCTCGGGCGTTTGATGTGAAATTCCAGGATAAGGACGGACAGGTAAAATATGTGCATGCCACTAGTTGGGGGGTCAGTACCCGCTTGATAGGTGCCCTGATCATGACTCATGGGGATGACCAGGGTGTCATTCTTCCTCCGCGAATTGCTCCTACCCAGCTGGTGATCGTGCCCATCTGGCAAGAAGCAACCCGAGCACGGGTGCTGGAGTTCAGCGAAAGGGTGTATCAACAATTGAAAACCGTGTTTGCCGTGAAACTGGATGATCGCGAACAGTATAAACCCGGCTACAAATTCACGGAATGGGAAATCCAGGGAATCCCGGTTCGTGTGGAAATAGGCCCCCGCGATGTGGAAGCCGATCAGGTCGTTTTGGTGCGTCGGGATAATCGGGAAAAGGTTACGGCGACTCTGGAGCGTTTGACGGAACAGGCGCAAAAACTGCTGGAAACTATTCAGATGGATTTATACCGACGGGCCCGGCAAATGCAGCAAGAGAATACGTTTCGGGTGAATGATTATCAGGAATTTCAAAAGATCCTGGAACAGGGCGCCTTTATTGAAGCCCACTGGTGTGGCGGGGGAGAATGTGAATTGAAAATTAAAGAGGAAACCAAAGCCACCATCCGGAACATTCCTTTCGATCGGGAAGTGGAAAAGGGCAAGTGCATATACTGCGGCAACCCCTCAGAGGGTCGGGTGGTGTTTGCTAAAGCCTATTAATTGCGAAAAAAATAAAGGAAGCTTATATGTACTATCGGTCGACTTTTGGGTTTATGGGCATGGGGCCGGGAGTGAAAA